>JAACFF010000328.1 GCA_009937635.1 Chloroflexota bacterium | reverse complement strand
GCGGTACGGGATCCGAATTGATCTGTTCCGGCGAAACATATGCCGGCAAGCCGACGAGGAAAGAAAGCATATGTTCCGGATATCAACTGCTAGGCACGTGGCGAAATCGGAGTTTGTAAAAACCCTGTTACGCGCCCATCTTTTTAGATGAGGGCACATTTCTTACGCAGCGCCTCAAGCGACTCGGTCTATCGTTTTCAACTGCCAGCTATCCGATTCTGGCAAATAGGTCATATGGTAGAGATTACAATGGGGCTCGCTGCTGGCGCTTAGATTGTAGTTAAAATCGATACCTTTTATCACCATTTCCCCCTCTGGCGTAAAGGTAAAACGCTGGGCCTTATCGTTGTCGCCGCCCTCTAAGCCCGCCAGATAAAACTCCAGTCGTGGCTCACCGCTGAAGTTACCTTCTTCATCAAGCGCGATAGAGAATATCCCGGAGTCACGGGCCGATCCCATGTAAAGGCGTTTTCCATGGACGCCGTTAAAAACGCCTACTCCCAATATATCCATCCCTGCCGACCATTGGTCTTCTATTCCTCCTGCGACGGAATCGATGCGGAAAACGCGGCCAACCACCGCTTCGGCCGTAGAACCGGCGATTGAGGCGGCATAGAGACTGTTCGTATCACAATCATAAAACAGCCCCATTACGCCATAGGGATTGGCAGGTGAGGGAGACAATGCCGCAGGTAAATTCACAAATTCAGCCATTTCCCCGCTGTGCGTATCAATTTTGTAGACCCTATTTTGCTTTTCAGGCGGGTTCAGCTCAACGCTGCTGAATGGCGTCGGTGCCGTATAAGTATTACCGTGTTGGTCGCGAACGAAAGGACCCAGGTAACCTGCCGCTGTCCAAGAGGGGTGCTGGTAAACTTGTTGGTAATCCCCCGCTTCGTCCTGTTCGACGATAACAAATCCAATGTATCCCGTCAACGATGTGCCGCCAATGGCTTTGCCGGCAAAACCAAGCTCATTGAGAAAAGCGGGCTGTGTTTGACAGATGGACGCCCCTTGATACTCAAGTTGTGGTGTGGCGGTTTCTTGGACCAGGGATTGGGTAACAGCCGGTTTATTGGCCGGGAAAATCGATGACCGGTTTCTGATCAAAGCGCCAGTCAAGATTAATACCGCCGCCGCCAATAGTATCCAAAGGGTGCGCCCAGATAACTCTAGGGCAGGCGTAGCTTGTTGTCGATTCTTCCTTTTATACTTGCTCATAATCACTGCACCGGAACAAACATGGGACCTGACCAGCAGGGCCAGGTCTTGGTGACAATCAACCCTTCTTCAACCGCCGTATCAGCCCAGCAATACTGCTGCCCTGGCGTATCGTCGTTTTCCACCTGCGGCACGTACCAGATGACGATATCGCTCTCCTTGATCTCCTGCGGTGGTGAATCGATGAAAACTTCCGGACCCTGCTCGTAGTTACTGTTACAGCACACGCCAAGGGTGACCATGTCGGCATCCCCTTCGTCGGTGTTGTGCAAAGTAACGTAGGTGAAGGCGTTGTCGCCACGGCCGTCATCGCCAAACTGACCTTGGCCAGGCTCGAGATAATAGCCATTCCCCTCAGGGGTTGTGATGCGATATTGAAATCCCTCCGGAGTATAGCGCGTGCTCTCGTCTTGCAAGCGCCACTGCTCTTCTTCCCATGTTTCCCACGAAGCGCCGTCCCATTCGGCAAAATCATAGCCGCTGCCTCCCGTGGCCGGTTGAATGCGAAACAGCAATCGATAGGTTGCGTCAGCGCCACATCCCCGCCCTAGATTGGCGGCTGCGATGCGGAAACGGCCGTCGTCGTAAAACTCAAAACGCTGCTGGTAACGATAGTTACAGGGTTGGGGCCAAAGCGGGTGCCAATAGTCTTGCATCAAGGCGAATCCAACCTCGGCACCCTCGACAACAATGGGCTCAATGGTAGGTGGTTCCATAGCCACAACGGCCGCCGAGCTGAACGCCGGGCAGCCAATGGCGTCACTATAACCGAAGCCTTCCTGCGAGGAGTAGCTCACATGGTAATCGACCAGTTTCGCACTGTCCAGTACAGGTTGATCACTAAAGCTAACATCCGAGATACGCAGACCATCAGAGGCGGTTAACATGTAATCCATCCGCCAGCCGTCTCGAGCCAGTTCGGTGACCTCCCTGCAATAACGTTCGTAAATATCCTCCCGTTGGATAAGCTCCTCAGTGGGCAGGCCGCCGCTGAAGTCCCCCAAATCAGTCCAGCGAATGCCGACAACACGCTCGTCAACCAGGTCGACGATAACCCATAACGCGCGGTCGTCGACAATAAAGGTTGGCGCAACACACAAATGTTGGGATCGTTCGCAAGCGGTGTTGTTCAAGGCTGTCTTGACATTGGGCATCGTCGCTTCATCGGGAGCCGGATCAAATCCCAGGGCATCGATCACTTGGGGCGACGTTGTGGCAATGCGCATCGCCGTTTCGGCAAGATGCCTGGGCAGCTCAGGCGAAGATCCGCGTAACGTATCTACGCCAACAACCTGGCGGGCGGGAATATCAACTAAAACAGAGTAAGTGGCATTCGTCGCGAAGTTAAAAACGTCAACCCGGTAACAAACCGACTCCAGGCACGCGGCGTTCTCTTCGGTAATGTCGCTTTCACGCGCCGGATACACACCGAAAACCTCTACCCGGTATGGTACAGAGGAGATAGGATCAAGGGCAAGATTTTGCAGGCGCTGCGCATTGACGGCCAGGGCCTGGGCCATCTGTTGGCTGCTGTCCAGATCTAGTTCGTCCGGCAGCGGAGTGATGTTGCTAGCAGGGCTTATGGTTGGCGCGACCCGGGGCACAAGCTGTGTCGTAGGGATCGCTATGGGAGCGTTTCCCGTTTGATTATTTGTACAGGCAGCCAATAGCAAGAATATTGAGAACGTAATGCCAATACAGCTTATCTTCGATGCCGTCATGACCACCCATGCCCCTTTCTTACGATGAGATTATAGTGAATCTATCAAATCTCATCCACCGTTACACGGAAAAGGGGTCCACGCACAACCTATCTAGGCGTTTTAGTCTGTTGACAACTTGTTCGTGCACCCATGAAAAGGGGCATGATGATTCTATTACGCTTTCTGCTGTCGTTGGTAATGGCGGCGCGCCTTGGCCCGGTTGCCACAGGAGTCCATCGAGCACCAGCGACGACTGCGGTTGCGGCTTGTATCCACAAAAAGGTAGCCGCAGCCACGATCATCGGCGCATTGGCGAACGCGCGCCAGTTTATCGGAGACAAGCAGATCCCCTGCCGAGCGGGCGACAGGCCACAGAACCTGGTCAAAGCTCGCCAAGTTTTCCGCCCAACCCCAATCAAACCCTGTGGACGAGGGGAAGACCTGCAAATGCGACAACGATTCGCTCAAGGCCTCATTCAAAATGGCAAGATCTTCGGCGTGGAACTCCTTTTGCTCTGAAACGTCAACGAAAAGGCGATAAATCGCCTCCCGCAGCCGGATGGCGCGATCAAAGGCTACCCCCGCCATTTGCGGTTCCTTCTGCGCCATCTGACGTAAATGGCCGCCGCGGTCTGGGAGTAAAATAGCCGCTGC
The DNA here is from genome assembly GCA_009937635.1 of Chloroflexota bacterium. GTDB lineage: Bacteria > Chloroflexota > Anaerolineae > Promineifilales > Promineifilaceae > JAACFF01. Next base: position 3,321 of record JAACFF010000328.1, on the reverse strand, counting down.
TTCCGCCCAGGCTAACAAGTCCTCATAATGATGTAGTTTGTCGTCGGGATGGTCACTGTCATGCCATTCCACGGTGTTGGCAAAATCAAGACAAAGCGCCCCAGCGTCAAGATCAAATGTATGTGTATGCATCGTTCAATTCACTCAATGCCAGCACTTATAACCCCCATAAACACGTTGACAAGTTATAAATTCTGTGCTATACTGTAACCATTATAATCATTATAGCAGGTTACAATTTCCGAAGCAACACCCATTACAAAAGAATAATCCAATCTATCGGGAGAAAATCCATGTACGATAAAATCGAAAACATCGCTGACGCCTTGGCAGACAGAGATTACGAGCATGCCCGGAGAAGAGCGTTCTGGCGCAAAATCCGCTCTTTGCTGGGGCGAAAGTGTAATGATTTGTTGCCAGCGGAGCGTGTCTTGAACAATCTACTCAATCAAGAATTCCGTAGTCTTGGCCTGCAACAGGTCCCCATAGAAAGGATTGTTGGCAGCAGCGGCCGTTATCGCGATTTCGACCTGGCATTCCTTCCGCTCCGTCAAGAACACGACGGCCGTTGGCAAAGTGTTGCTCGCGCGCGTCGCCAGGGCTTCAACCTACCCCCTCCCCTTTTGTATAACGTTGGCGACACCTATTTCGTGGAGGATGGCAATCATCGCATTTCCGTAGCCAGCGCTAGCGGGCAGGAATATATTGAGGCCAATGTCATCGCCATTGACGCCTCAGCATTGAAAGCCGAGCCATCCTGCACCCGCCTCGGCTACAAGATAGCAGGCTACGAGCCGCAAAATAAGGCCGTGTCTTGTTCCGCATGAGCTTCTTGCTACAGGCATTGAAACAGCACGCTTTGTAACCCAATACATAGCAAGATCCGGGGTGAACTCCCCTGCCGAAATAGTTATAGTGTAATCTACAGGATTCTTTGTATGTCTGGCAACTCTATGCAAACAACCAGGACACATGTTATCACAATCATTCTCGCCTTTGCCGCGATCTACATCATTTGGGGTACGACCTATTTCGGCATTCGCGTTGCTGTTGAGACCATTCCTCCCTTCTTCATGGCCGGCGTACGCTTCCTGTTCTCCGGAATGCTTATCTTCATTATTCTGCGCGTCCGCGGCGTGCCTGTGCCCAAACGTTTCCACTGGCGTTCGGCCGTTTTTATTGGCGCCCTCTTGTTGGTCGGAGGAAATGGGCTGGTAACCTGGTCGGAACAGCAGGTGCCGTCGAGCACGGCCGCACTGGTTGTGGCTACGGTACCCCTCTGGATCGCCCTGTTTGACTGGCTGATCTTCAAAGGAAAACGGCCGGGAAAACGGGTAACGATTGGTCTGACACTGGGCCTTTTGGGAATCGGCCTGCTCATCGGGCCGGGTCAAATCTTGGGTACGGCAAGTTTCAGCTTAACCGCCCTGTTGATACTATTGCTGGCTCCCATATTATGGAGCCTGGGCTCGCTCTACTCCCGGCAGGCCGATCTACCGGAAAACACCTTCATGACCACGGCCATGGAGATGCTGGCCGGAGGCGCGCTATTAATGGTGGCCGGGTTGGTCACCGGCGAAGCGGCACGGCTAAATGTCGCCGAGTTCTCGACGCGTTCGCTGGTGGCAATGGCTTACCTCACCATTTTTGGTTCTATTTTGGCCTTCACTGCCTATGTCTGGCTGCTGAAACATGTTCCGGCGACAAAGGTGGCTACATACACCTATGTCAATCCCGTTTTCGCCGTCTTCCTGGGCTGGCTGATCTTAAGCGAAGCCATCACCGCCATGACGATCGTCGCTGCTATCATCATTATTTTGGCCGTGATTTTGATCACAACAGGCGGACAGGGTAAAGTGCCAGCCAGGAGAAAAACAAATGAACAAGCAAGAACTCCGGCGCTACCGTCGCGGTTTGTTGCAGAAGCGCCAAAATCTGACAGCGTGGCTCTCTAGCGGATTCTGTTGCAAAAAAACTCGAGGTCGAGCTGTCGATTCAACCGGCCAGACACTCAATTTTCTCCTGAATCAGACCCGCAGTACTCGAGCGGCTAAGCGTTTCTTCCGTAAAGTCCAGGGCTGACCGCCTATCACTGCCCCTCGCGTAATCAATGTCGACAAGAACGGTTGTTACATCGGTTCTACCCGCGACTTGAAGCAGGACAAACTACTACCTGAGAAATGCAAGCGAAGGCCGAGTCGATATATGAACAACATCATCGAGCAAGATCATCGCTTCATGAAGCGCAAGATCAAGCCGGGTTTAGGGTTCTTTTCGTACCCAACGGCTTGGCGGACAATACGTGGATATGAAGCGATACATATGATCAGGAGGGGGTAAATTCGGGAGATAGAAAAGGAGAATGTCCAAGCACAGAATCAGTTCATTGCCGGATTGTTTGGCTTGGTCGCGTAAGTCTAAAACGGCTGTTTCGTTTGCCCCTGCCTGCTTGAAATCTGCTATCATTATTTGCAGCAGAACCTCATGGTGTAGCAGTCGGTGGCACCGTTCCACATTTAGCTATAATCTGTTCCAGATTGGCATTAGCGCCGTCTTGGTTTTTACTTAACTGTGCTTCCAAGCCACTGTCAAAGCTCTCGTTTATTTTTTCCTCTAAGACCTTTCCAAAGTATTCTCTAGCTTCTGGATTGCACTCACCTAGCTTACGAGAAACTACTGCAATGTTGTAATAAATTTTGAAGGCGCGTACACCTTCCGTTTCTTGAATTAAAGCGGGTTCATAATCAGATAATAATGTATAGTAATGACTCAAGGCCTCGGGATAATCTTCTTTCGATAGTTCTTTAAGCCTAAAAGCATATATACCCCCCAGGTTATAGTGTGACTCAACAGCACATGTTGAAACAGGTTCTCTACTGATAACCTCCATATAACCGATAATGGCCTCGTCATAATTTTGATTATTTGCGTTTTCCGCTGCTCGTTCGTAAATGTTGCTCACTTCTTCTGAGCAATCATGGGTTGGTGTAGGAGTGGATGTACGTGCCGGTACAGCCGTTGGAGTAGATGTGCCGACCGGTACAGTTGTTGGTGTGTCTGGATCTGGGGGCAGAGTAGCAGGTTCGTTAACATCCAAGGCTGGTGTGGTTGTTGAGGTGGAAGCAGAAACCATGTCTGTTGCGATTCTTGTTGCCTCAAGTTCATCAGTTTGTGCCGTTGGTTGAGGTATTGGAGTTACTGATGGTAGTGGGTCGCTAGGTAAAATTAAAATGGTGTCTGGAAGAGTCCCGGGGGTTAGTGCAATAGCCTGTCTGTAAATTTTAGCCCCTTTTGCCTCTATGATCAACCTGCCCGTTTTTC
>JAACFF010000327.1 GCA_009937635.1 Chloroflexota bacterium | reverse complement strand
ACATCCGTCGGGCCCGCCCTTTTCCTGCGCTTCCTAACCGGGCTGTTTTTGGCCGGCGTATATCCCGTGGGCATGAAGATTATGGCCACCTGGACCCGTCGAGATCGCGGCCTGGCCATTGGTTTACTGGTGGGAGCGCTAACCGTGGGCTCCGCCTCACCCCACCTGATCAATGCTTTTGGCGGCGTCCAGGATTGGCGACTGGTCATGTTCCTTGCCGCCCTATCCGCCATCCTCGCCGGCCTCATTGGCGCCTTCTTCATTTCCGAAGGGCCCTACGCCACCCAATCGCCGCCCTTCAACTGGCGCCAAATAGGGCGCATTCTGCGCCAGCGTGAAGTCATGCTGGCCAATACCGGTTATCTGGGCCATATGTGGGAGCTCTATGCCATGTGGGCCTGGATTCCCTTGTTCCTCCTGGCCAGCTTTCAACTCGTGGGCGTGGATCCTGCCTGGGCCAGCGTCGCCTCCTTTGCCGTCATCGCCATTGGCGGCGTGGGCAGCCTGGTAGCGGGCCGTCTGGCCGATCGTTACGGCCGTACCGCCATTACCAACACCTCCCTTGTTATCAGCGGCAGTTGCGCCGTAGGCATCGGCTTCCTCTTTGGCGCCAACCCATTTCTGCTCGTCGCCGTGGCCCTCATCTGGGGCTTCGCCGTCGTCGCCGATTCCGCCCAGTTCTCAGCCGCCGTCAGCGAACTAAGCGAGCAAAAATACGTGGGCACCACCCTGACTCTCCAGACCAGCCTCGGCTTCCTGCTGACCCTTTTCACTATTCGCCTCATCCCCCCGTTAGTAGCCCTTGTCGGCTGGCGCTACGCCTTCGCCTTCCTCGCCCTCGGCCCCATCGTCGGCATCTGGGCCATGCAAAAACTGCGCCACTCCCCCCAAGCCCACCGGCTTGCCAACGGCAAACGCTAGTGCGCCTCCTGTGAGTTGCACTTAACTCCAGTGCATTGCACTACTCACCCACCAACCACCCCCATTAGAAATTCAGTATTCACCCTTTCACCATTAAGAATTACTCCCCGCTCCAAGCCAACCCCTTCTCCCCAGCCCGCCTCACATAATCCCCAACATGCCGCCGTGCCACCGCATACATATCCTCACCCCTCTTCAAAGCCTTATACCAATCCACAATCTCCCCCAACGCTTCCTCCCAACCATAAACCGGCTGCCATCCAAGTTTCGCCGCCGCCTTCTCCCAACTCAATCGCAATTGCCCCGTCTCGATCTTGGCATAACCCGGCTCCGTATGTTCCCAGGACCCTCCCCCCCATAACGCCACCAGCTTTTCCGCCAGCAGCTTAGCCGGGATCCCGCGCTGTTCCAGCGGGCCAAAATTCCACGCCCCCACAAAATCCGGTCCTTCATGCAGCAGCTTCGCCCCCAGCCACAGATAACCACTGAGCGGCTCAAGCACATGCTGCCACGGCCGTACACTCAACGGATTGCGAATACCAATGGGCTCACCAGCCATCAAAGCCCGCATACAATCCGGCACCAACCGAAAATCGGCGAAATCACCGCCCCCAATTACATTACCCGCGCGTACCGAAGCCACCGCTACACCATGTTCGTCGTATCGATGCGACGGGAAAAACGACTCCCGGTAAGAAGCGATAGCCAGCTCCGCCATCCCCTTACTCGCCCCATAAGGATCATGCCCACCCAGCCGGTCCGTCTCCCGGTAGCCCCATAACCATTCCCGGTTTTCATAAACCTTATCCGTCGTAATACTCACCAAAGCCCTCACGGAGTCTGTCATACGCATCGCCTCCAGCACATTAACCGTGCCCCCGGCATTCGTATCCATCGTCAACTTCGGTTCTACAATCGAGTGCAAAACAATCGGCTGCGCCGCCAGGTGGAAAATCAACGCGGGCTTATAGTCGGCAACCACCTGCTGTACGGCCGTATAATCCCGAATATCCCCCCGTATATCTTCAATCTGGCTGCCCAGCCCCGTTAGCTCAAAGTTACTAGGGCTTGTTGGCGGTTCTTCCAAACTATACCCAACCACATCAGCCCCCAACTCCACTAACCAGGCCGTCAGCCACGATCCCTTAAACCCCGTATGCCCCGTAACCAGCACCGTCAAACCATCATACGCCCGCTCAAACCAATCATTCATGCTTAATTCCTATGCCCTGCACCTTAACAACGGTAATCATCTGATACAGCAGATGCAAACGCACTGTAACGCACCACCAAATGTCAAAATTTCAGCTGACAGCTGATACCTGAGTGCTGACCGCTATTTACAAATGATAACACAACGGCCGTCTACAGATAGGATGCTCACCCCACGTTTCTCCACCGCAGCTCAACTTCCAATCCACTTGAATCACTTGCCGGCCAATTCAGATGAAAAGGAACATAGCCTGACAACTATCAGTAGCTTGGGATCTATGTATGGGAAACTCATCCTAACCACCGTCGCAGTCATCTGCAACAGGAAGCTGATCACCCCATAAGCACAACATGGGCCCATTTCTTTGCGACTGTTTAGCTGTAGCATTATTATCGAGATAGGTAATTAATAGCACAGAAAACGCCCTTTGCGGGAGTCCCAGAACTCGTTAGTTTCGGTACTGACTACCTCTAGTAGATCGTCCATTAACCGGTGTCCCATAAATAATGGCAACGGGGTTTGAAAATGCCCTGTCAATTCTGACGACGTATACTGCTTGAAATCTGCCATTATTATTTGCAACAGAACCCCTTATCTTGCTTATTCTGAAAACAGCATCTATCCGGTGTTCTTCAACCCGGAAGCAATGCCATTGATTGTAAGGAAAATCGCCTGTAACAACTCCTGCCCCTCAGGAGTATCAGGATTCGGCATGGCGCGCAGCCGGCGCAGCAAGCTGACCTGTATGAAGTTAAGGGGATCGACATAAGGGTTTCGCTGGCGCACAGAGCGCTTCAAAACAGGGTCATTTTCCAGGAGCTGTCGCTGTCCGGTAATTATCATGACCCATTGGCAAGCGAGCTCGAATGCCTGCTCAATGGTGCCGAATATCTCGTTGCGAACCTTCTCATCATCAACTAGGCCGGCATATAAGCGGCCGATTCCCATGTCCGCCTTGGCCAGGGATAATTGGGCATTGTCGATCACAACCTGGAAAAACGACCAATCCCGGTACATCACCTGCAAAAGGGTTCGCTTTTCTGGGGTATTCCCGAAAGTGGAGAGCGCCTGGCCTACGCCATACCATCCTGGTAGGACGTGGCGGGATTGCATCCAGCTAAAACCCCACGGGATAGCCCGCAGACTATCAAATGTCGCCTGGGCCGAGCGCCGCGCCGGCCTGGAACCGATTCGCATCTGGTTGATCTCATTCATCGGCGTGGCCTGGCTCCAATAAGTTAGAAGCGCCGGTGTTTCATAGATAAGTTGGCGATAGGCCCAATACGAAATGGCGGCCAGTTCATCCATCGTCTCACGCCACTCCCGCCGCGGTCTTCTCTGGGCATGATAACGTTCAGGAATACTTGCCATCAGCACGGAATGGACAACTTGTTCTAAATGACGTCGGGCAATGGCCGGGTGCGCGTAACGTTCGTCGATAACTTCCCCTTGCTCAGTCACACGTATGCAGCCCTCTACAGAACCTGGCGGTTGGGAAAGAATGGCCCGATTGGCCGGACCGCCACCTCTGGCAATCGTGCCGCCACGGCCGTGAAATAAGGTCAGCTCCACATCGGCGTCGCGGCAGCTAGCAGCCAGGGATTCCTGCGCCTGATAAAGCTCCCAATTGGCTGCCAGATAGCCGGCATCCTTATTGCTATCGGAATAGCCAATCATGATCGTTTGCTTCCGCCGCAGCCGTTCCAGATGTAAGGCGTATTGCGGATGGCTAAACAATTTGCGCATAACCTCTGGCGCGTTCTTCAGGTCGGCGCGCGTTTCAAATAGCGGCACAAAAGTCAACTGCTCATGTTCATCATCCATGCGCAAACATAACTCGAACCAATAGGCAAGCAGCATCGGAGCGAGGATGTCTTCCGGCCCTCGCGACATGCTGACTATATAAGGACCGAGAAATTCAGCGCCGTAAAAATCAACACCCCTTTTGAGAACCCGGAACAAGGCAATTGTTTCGCGAGTCTCTTCTGATAAATCTTCCAATGGGTCCAAATCCGGGACAGGCGCAGCTAACAGCTTTGTTAACACCTTCTCGCGCTCCTTGCCCGCTAACTTTGCGAATCCCTCGACAAGACCTAACTTGGCCAACATTTCGTCGAGCACCTTGGTGTGATAGTCACTATACTGCCGGATATCCAGGCGCGCGGCATGTAAGCCAAACACAGCGGCTTGCGTTCTTATGCGCGCCAGATCGGCGTTAGCAACATCTGCTAAACCCAATACTCGCAATGTTTCATCCATGCGCTCAAGAGGCGTTGTTAAATCCTCCTTACTGCGTATTTCCAATGGCGGACTGGCCACTCCTTTTAAGCGAGAAACCATATCTCCCGCCGATGCTTCGGCGAGCGCCGCCCCTAACGTAGCTGCCCACAATCGGTACGGCTCCTGCGGGTATCTATCTCGCAAGTAATCAACATGATCTGTTCTTATCATGCCGCTGTTTAAGGATGAAATCAGCCTTGGATCCATCTCTACCAACTCATCGGAGACACTCAACGAACGATTTAATAACTGAGCCTGTGTGCGAAATTTCTCAACCGCCAGGCCGCGATGCAATCGTAACGTTTCCACTGTAATATCGGCCGTCACATTTGGATTACCATCACGATCACCCCCGATCCACGAACCGAAGGATACAAATCGTTCTGGTGCTTTCAACTCAGAATAATAACGGCGTAGGGCCGAAGCCAACGCTTCATGGATTTGGGGTATTATTTCCCAGAGGGTTACATCGAAATAATACAATCCCGTTCTAACCTCGTCAGTCACCGACGGTTTTACAGTTCTACTACGATTGGTGAGCCAGGAGATGGTTACCTCGGCCGTGATTTGAGAAATGATCCGCTCTCGTTCAGTGGGCAAGATATCGTGCACATCAAGATCATTTAAAGCCTGGGCGATTCGACGTAGTTTGGACAACATCGTGCGCCGTTTTGCCTGCGTGGGATGCGCTGTGAAAACAAGCTCTATATGCAAACGATCCAGGAGCCGGGCTAACTCATAGTTGTTGACTCCCATTTGGCTGAGGCCGGCCACCGCGCCCATTATCGATTCCGCCAATGGCTCCGGATGCGCTTCAGCTTCTCGCGCGCGCAATACACGAACGCGATGCTGTTCTTCGGCAAGGTTAATCAGTTCGAAATAAGCTGTAAACGCCCGGGCGACCAGTTCGGCTTCATTATTGTCCAGCCCATCCACAATGGTAGCCAATCGTTTGTCAATGGCTGGATCGTCGTCAATCCGCCTTGTTTTCGTTAAAGCCCGGATGCGTTCCTCCAGTTCATAAACCTCGATTCCCGCCTGACGTCGAATCACACGGCCGAGTATGTCGCCGAGTAAATGAATATCCCGGCTTAGAGCATCTTTGTCTTTTCTATCCATAAAGCTTCATTTGCACAGCTAAACATTGGTTCCTTAATTGGTGCTCAATCATATGAATCTGTCTCCCGACCGTGCCCAGGTATTGTCAACTTAATTTGAAAGAAGCCGAACTCAAGCAAGTTTCGCCTCAATTTGCTAATTCGGCCAGTTTTTTAGCGGCCGATGCTAACTGTCATTTCTCGCCAATCTTGCAAGCGAACTGACATAAGCTGGCGATAATCCGCTGCACTCATGAGGTGTCTTCTTGGTTTGAAATGTTCATAAATAAGGCCAAAGGGGGATAAGAATTGTTGAGCATGATCCATTGATTTGAACTTCTGCATCACCTTTTCCCGTCTTCGCGTTGGCCGATGTGAATTCTCAGCCCGATTGTTTAAGCCCTTGTGCTGCCGGTGCTCGACGTGAGGCAAGACTTCACGCAAGGCAGCGCCATAACTGCGAAGTTTATCCGTGATGATAACTCGTGGTTCATATTAAGTCCCTTTAGCAACGTGAGAAAGAAACGTTTAGCGGCCGCTTTATCGCGGCGTTGAGTCACTATAATATCCAGTACTATGCCGTTTTGATCGACAGCACGCCAGAGATAATGTGTCTTGCCATTGATTTTGATGAAGACTTCATCGATATGCCATTTATCGCCAGGCTGTCCTCTTTTTTGGCGCAATTTCTGAGCATATTCTTTACCAAACGACCGATACCATTGCCGAATCGTTTCATGGCTGACTGTGATGCCTCGCTCAGCCAATATCAATTCGACATCCCGAAAACTGAGGGAAAATCGGGAATAGAGCCAAAAACAGTGGTTATAATCTCAACAGGAAAACGAAAGCCCTTGTAGGTAGCAGACGAGGTTTCTTTACTCATTCAGCTATTTTCTCACAAGCCTGGGCCATTCGCCCATTAAGTTGACATTACCTGGCGCAACAGTCACCTGGCATTTATACGATGGGGCTCATAGTTGGCCAGCCGCTGCAAATAAAATGGTGGTCCAATTCTTTCAAGATAGCTGAGCCACTGCGCCCGTTTCTGGCTCAAAGCGGTGGCGCAAGATGCAGCCCATATCATTGCCAAGTAAATGCAGCGAGATGGATGGTTAGGGACAGGGGCCCATCGTATCGCCGTGGCCCAGGTGTCCACTCAGGGCGGATTGGGGCAACGTTTTGGTTTTCTCTGCCGGCGTGCCCGGTTTATGACAGATGGTAACACTGCCGCCGCCTTGATCATTGCCGTCATCATCGTTCTCGTCATTATCATTGCTGTTATCATCATTGTCGTCATCTGCACCAGGAGGTGGTGGCGGTGGCGGCGCGTAAATGACGATGATGGAGACAATAACAATCGTGCCGTCTTCTTGCACACAAGCTGTGATCAGAATGACGCTTCCCAGCCTCA
>JAACFF010000326.1 GCA_009937635.1 Chloroflexota bacterium | reverse complement strand
CTTTGGCTGCCGTATTTCTGTGTGTCAAGCAACCTGTCGCGGGCAGAGCCCGTGATTCATCAAGAAGGCTTGCTCTGGAAAAGTGTTCGGGCCAGTATCGCGATTCCAGGGATATTCTTGCCAATTCTGCATGAAGGAGATGTATTAGCCGATGGTGGGGCTATGAATAACTTTCCTGTAGATATTTTGCGTGAACGTTTTGCAGGGCAGACAATCATCGGGGTCAATGTCAGCCTGTCGCGAGAAAAAGAGGAAGCATACCATTTCGGCTCAAGCCTATCCGGCTGGCGGATATTGTGGAACAAGATCAACCCATTTATCGAGCCTATACAAGCGCCGAAGCTCGTGCCCCATCTCATGCGCGCCTTGGAAATTAACAGCGCCTACCAGATTAAGACCAATAAGAGCATGGTCGATTTATTAATCCAACCGGATGTCAAGGAATATGGGATGCTCGATTTTGCAGAATATGATGCTATTAGTGAGATCGGCTATGAGGCAGCTCGTGAGGAACTGGTTCAGTGGAAGAGTCGACTGCCGATCGAAACTTCGAGCTATTTATGAAACGCATGATCGCTAGACAGAAACAGGACATCCTGGAAGCGCTGGATAATCATATAACTAAGAAACTTTTATCAACTGAAAATCGCATCAGTCGTGATCCTCTTAGGGGAAATCTTCACGATCACCCGGGTCTCTTTGTCTTGTTGTTCCACCGGGTAGATATCGCCGTAAAAACGCTGCTTGAGGTAGCTGGAATAGGCCTGGGTTTGTTTGTCGGCGTGGGCGATTGCACCTTTTTGGGTAATTTCCACCACTTCGCCACGCACTTCCACGAATCGGGCGCCGTTTTTCGGGTCAATCACTAGCACATTCACTTTGGGGTTGGCCTGCATATTCTTGCCTTTCTGACGATGCAAAGTGGTATTGATCAAGACATGCTGGCCGTCGAAGTCGGCCCAGACGATGCTCATTTGGGGTTGGCCATCGGGCATTAGGGTGGTCAGCACGCCTTCGGCCGGCAGTAGGAGCAGACCTAGATGGGTTTCAGGAATTGCGGACGACATGATTACCCCTCCACGCGTACTCTAACCGGTTGAATTTTGACTTTAACCGGCGTAAATTTGTGCCTTAGCTCCGCATCGACAGAATCTCCAAAGAAATTGGGGCCGGCACCATACAACATATTCAGCTCATTGAGATGGTCTTCCGCTCCCTCTTCACTCATTTCCACAACCCGGCCACGAACTTCAATATTACGCAAAGGTTCTTTTAGCCTGTAAGCCAGCAATGTGACCATAGGATTTCCTCGCATATTCTTTGCCTTGCGGAATTGCTTCATGGTACTGATCAACACCATATCCCCTTCCAGATTGCACCATATCGGCGTAGTTTGCGGTTGGCCATCAGGCATCACCGTGGTCAACACCACATTCACTGGACCTGCCAGTAAATCTCGATGAGATTCTGGAATCTGTTCACTCATGGTCTTCTCTCTTGCTGCTTAAAGCCCATCGAGCATCCACCATTAAAGTTTATTCCGCAGCCAGACCGCTGAACATTGTATAGGTATAAAAGGCGTAGTAATCTGGCCGATCTAGTACATAATATTCCGAATCCGGCTGGCATAGCCGTTGGTACTCAATCCAATCCGCTTCAGATAGCTCTACCTCAGCCCCTGGCCAACGCATTTGCAGGATTGCTTCCAAACCATTACGAATGTCATCGCTTAAAGGAGCATAAGCGTCTCCGGCGAAGGTCTGGCTGGTCAGCTCCTTGTAACCGGCAGCTCGGAAAGAGCCCAATGCGCGTAAAAAATGGTGCTCTGGTTTCTTCCCTTTGACGAAAGGGGCAATCCCCATTGACGTTGCCTTAAGCCGGGCCTCTAAGATGGGGTATCCGGGAAGCAATTGTTCAGAAGACCAGGCCAGGATTGCTACACGGCCGCCTGGTCTGACCACCCGCGCCAATTCTTGCAGCATGGGCGCCGGATCCAGGGGGAGATACCCCACACAATCCATACTCCACGCCCAATCAAAGGTATCGTTTTCGAACGGGAGATCGTTTATATTCCCCTCTTTGAAGGAAATCCGATCCACCAGACCGGCTTCAGCCGCAACTCTTTCTGCATGAACCAGTGTTTCCGGAGCCAGGTCCAGGCCTGTAACATGCCCAGCCTCACCAACAGTCTCTGCCAACAGAAGTGCTTGGAAACCAACGCCACATCCGGCATCAAGTCCCCGACTTCCTAAAGGCAATTGCAGCGCCTGGATAGCGGCTCGAATGACCGGTTCGCGCAAAGGGTTCGTCACGACCAAGTTGTATTCATATTCATCCATTTAACTAAACCTGGACTCATTTGACTACTGTGGTTATGGCCTGGAATCGTTAACCACATATTTACCCTTCCCAGGACGCATTCTAGGTTCAGACGACGGAATGATCGATAAGAGACTGGCCGGCAGCGCATACCGCATCTTCAGCAGGTCTAAATTCTACGCCCGTTATCTCCGTGACATAGGCGTTATCGCCAAGCGCTACGAGACCGATGTCCGGGACGACGGTCTTCATGGTAGGGTTGAAATTGGCAAGAAATCGAACTAGCAAACCGGGCAGAGTACGACTGGGTATTGTCTCGCAATAGCCTGGAAAAGCCTTACAAAGCACACGCCCCATTTCAGTCATTGACAGCGAGTTCGCGGTGCCAACGAGCCGGCGCCCGCCTGCTTCTGGTACTGTCATCGCCCTGACATGAAGCTCGGCAAGATCGCGCACGTCGACTATCGCATACTCTACTGGTGGAACCGCTGGATAAGCCCCCGTCATAATAAGTTTGATAACATTAAGCGACGTGTTTGTCCGGCCATCTAGCGTTGGCCCCAGGATAAAGCCGGGATTAACAACCGCAAGTCGCTGCTCCCAGTCTGTTTCCTTGGCCCATTCCCAGACCGCCCTCTCAGCCCGGGTCTTGGATACGATATAGGGGGTACAGCGATCCCACTCCGGATCTGTCCAATCATCTTCGGTGACCATTATTTCTGGCGGTTGGTTAGCGCGATACATCAATGCCGACATAGAAGAGGTAAATACGATGCGCTTTACTTCGGCCGCGCGAGCCGCATCCAGTACCCTTAGGGCACCCTGTCGCGCTTGTGGCACGAGAGCCTCGCGGTCACGTGGCTGTTCTAAGGGGAACGGCGAAGCGACATGAAGAACAAAGGCGCAGCCACTTGCTGCTTCGGTCCAGCCTGCGTCTGCGTCTAGATTTGCCTCAGTGAAGCTTAATCCCGAGATGTCAGCGCCGTTGGTTTGTAGTGTTTGACGAATTTGATTTGCGCGCTTTGGCGTGCGCAGCGTTCCGCGCACGTGATAGCCTTTCCCCAACAAATTCAGGGCTATATGTTTCGCGGTAAAACCAGTAATTCCTGTGACAAGAACCCGTTCACTCATGAGAATCCTCCATAATGAGCCCCTGTGCCAATGCACCTGCGCTTTGTTTTGAAGATAAATGAAAGCGACCGATATGTCCCACCAGTAGTTTTCAGCTACTCTGTACGGCCATTTTGTCTGCCATAATAAGTTCAAGAAAATCTTCCTCCGTCTGCGGCGGGATCATCTCCTGTTCCTTCTTCTCCAAGATTATCGCTTCCTCAGCACAAGTTGGGACGCAAAGACCACAGCCAATACATCTGGCCATATTAACGGAAGCCAATCCACCCTCCATTTTCACGGCCTCCATCGGGCAGCGATCGACACAAGTTCCCAGTCCTGTACATAGTTCTGGGTCTACCTTGGCGAAAAAATTGCTGGCTACAATATCCACAGGTCTGGGGTGGTATTTGAGCGCGCTTAGCATCCCGCAACAATCCGTACAGCAAGCGCAAATAAATTCCGCTTCCTGCTGGTTGGCGGGCATTAAAACCAATCCTTCATCAACGCTCTTTGCGGCCAGGGCCAAGGCTTCCTCCTGTTTGACTTGCCGTCCCCACCCTTCGTTGATATAAAGGTCCGCCAGATCACCCAGGGACATACACACTTCCCTTCTATCAGTAATCTGGCAATGCTCGCCTTGCAGGTCCCTCACCTTGCGGCAAATACATTCTTGCATGGCAATGCGATCGCCTGCTTGTTCGATAAGATGTTGTAGCTCGTCATAGGTAGCAACATGATGTTCGACTTTTATGCTCTCCTCAATAGGAATCACTCTCATTTTGGGGACCTTTGAGGTAGCCATTTCAGCCGCGAATTCAGTTTGGAAATACTGGCCAAAATTTAGCAGGAAATCGGGGGAGAGCCGTTTGAGCTGCTGCTCGTACATTCCCCAGAGGACCAGAGGAAGAACCGCGTACTGGATTTGGTCATCTCTTGTGATTCGCGAAATGCCACCTTTAGCGACAATACCGTCGAGAATTTGGGTCAATGCTTCTACGGATTCGACCTCACCCTCAGCTAGCCTGTATATTTCATCAACTGCTTTGTGCTTGTAGTCAAGATAAGTGGCGACTTTTGCCTCCTCTTCCGTGAAAATGGTCTTCAGGATATTGATCTCGACGCCCGATTGAGTCGCCGGAAAACCTACCGGCATTTTGTCTAGGTGCTCCTGTAATCTTCGATAGGCATCTACATTAATAGTCATTTTTTTACCTCCATGGTTTCCTTTGATAATCAATCCCAATTATTCGATACCTGTTTTTATCATCGCTAAAGGAGGAGTATCCCCCTCCTAATGAGTTGCGCAGGCGATGCAAGGGTCGAAGGCGCGTACAACCCGCCCTACAGCGCGTTCCAATTCCATATCCACCCGATCGGCGTTGATATAGCGCTCGGCGGCAACCCGTAAGGCCTGCTCGATGGCTAAAACATTGTGCATCGTGGGGATAACAAATTCTGCCTTGGTGATGAGCCCCTTTTCAATAGAATAATGGTGGATCAAAGGGCCTCGCGGCGCCTCTACCAGACCATAGCCATCTCCGTCGCGCGGTGTGTAGGGCACGTCGGTGTCCTGGTAGTCCAGCGGTTCAGCCAGGATCTCGATTGCCCGTTCTAACCCATATACCAGCTCGATACCTCGGGCCAGGTCGAAGAGCAAGATGGCGTGGGCCGGACGGCCGAAGGATTCACGAAAATGGACCAGGTATTGATCGGCGCGGGGGGTGCCCATCTGCTCGGCCATATTGACCCGGGCCAGGCTGTTAGCCCGCATCACCTCCCCTTGGTAACTGGTACAATCCGCGTAACTATAATCCGTATCCTCCAGCGTCAGGTAACTTTGAAAGTCACGAGCCGGAAAACGTTCACATACCATCCCGTCTGGGCCTACTACACGAATCTGGTTCCCGTCATAATTTGGCCGGAAATCATCTACAGCAGCAATATAATGGGCTGGCCTATCGTCGCCCCAGGTGCCGATCCGATCCCGCATCGCTAGCGACGATTCCCAATAACTATCGAATAGTTCGCAAGCCACAGGCAGCGCCTCTTCCAGTTGGGCGCGCATCACGTCCGCTGCCTCGGAATCAATGCCGCCGGTCACGCCACCGACAACCGCTTTGACGGGGTGGATAAACTGCCCCCCTGCTAAAGATATGAGGTCTGTGCCAGTCATACGCACCTTGAGCGCTCGACCAGCGATCCCGGCCCGAACTTTCTCAGAGTGCCCATCCTTGGCATGCTCAAATATACTGGTGAGACCCAAGCGATCCGGCATAGTAAAAACAAACACCGAGGTGGCCTGGTTCTGGATGAGCTGGCCCAGCAGCAGCAATTCCCGGATTTTGAGCGCCAAAGGTGGAGGCGTTACGTTGTAGGCATCCTCCAAGGCTTTAACCGCTGCCACATGGTGGGCTGTGGAGCAAACGCCACAAATGCGGGGCACAATGACCGGCATCTGCTCGGCTGGGGTTCCCTGCACCAGGTGTTCAAAACCACGCAACTCCATCGCCTGGAAGTGGGCCATGGTCACCTCACCTTCCCGCGTCTCAATGACCACCCGGGCATGGCCTTCGATGCGGCTAAGGGGAAAGGTTAAAGTCGTCATATCACACCACCTGCTCCTTGTGTCTGGGCTTCTGTCCTGTGCCAGCATAGTCAGCGAATTGGAAAAGGAAGAGTGCCAACTGCGGCGACCGCAGCGCCCCCTCGATCTCTTCTTCCGGAATCTCTGTCATGCGTGAGAAAATGCGGCGGATAGCATTGAGCCACTTTTCCGAACCTTTTTCGATGAAGGCGTTTGACGGACCACGGCAGCCTACGCATGGATAGCCGGCCAGAGTGCACAGAGCCCGGCACCCGCCGCGAGTCGAAGCGCCAATGCACAGAAAACCCTGATTAATCAGGCAGACATTTGAAAGAACTTCTCCCTTTTGAAACCCTAATAGATGTTCCGGAAGCATGTCCCTATCTTTCTTGAGGCCGCACTCCTGGCAGACTGTTCTGGCGATCTTCATGTCAGCCGACTTGTGAAGTACAGCCATAAAGAGCTCTGGCGTTGGTGGGCAGCCCGGCAGATAGCGGTCGACTTTTACTTCCACATCTATCGGCCGGCACATGGGCAGTAAATCCGGCAGCTGAAGCCGTTCCTCATGGCTGAAGAATTCCGCCCGCACGTCAGAGCGGTTACCCAGATTGGCCACGCCGCCGGAAATGGCGCAGGTTCCAACGGCGATCACTTCGCTGGCCTTGCGGACAGCCCGTCGTAGACGATAGAGATCCTCTTCAGTGCGTACGCCGCCGGTCACTAACAGCACCTCCACCTCCGGCACGTCGTGGGCGGACATAACCAGATTCATATAGGCCAGGTCGTACTGGTCGATCCACTCCTCGGCGTTAAGAAGCGCTATTTCACAACCAGAGCAACCAGAGAGTTGCAACACTGCAAATCGTTTCATATGTGTTCTCCTTGCTCTACTACAGACCGCTTAGTGCTTTTCATT
>JAACFF010000325.1 GCA_009937635.1 Chloroflexota bacterium | reverse complement strand
AAGCCTGATCGGCGCAAGAACAAAGACGAAGATCTGGGAATATTTCATGCGGCGATGCCCGGGGGGAAAACGATACCATTGTTGAAGACGCTGCTCACGTCGGCTTGTGAGCGGAACTGCAACTATTGCCCATTTCGTGCAGGTCGAAATTTTCGCCGCACCACATTCTCTCCTGACGAAATGGCCAAAACCTTTACAGATATGCACCGCGCCGGCCTCGTTGAAGGTCTTTTTCTCAGCTCAGGCATCATTGGTGGAGGCGTCAAAACCCAGGACAAGATCAATGCTACGGCCGAAATCTTGCGCCAGAAATACCATTTCCGCGGTTACGTACACTTAAAGATCATGCCCGGTTCCCAAAAGGATCAGGTAGAGCATGCGATGGGTTTGGCCAATCGTTTATCGGTGAATTTGGAAGCTCCAAACGGATCCCGTCTGCATAAACTGGCGCCTTTGAAAAAATTCGAATTGGAATTGCTGCGGCCGTTACGCTGGATTGAAGAGATTCGCATTGCCTTGCCGCCACAGCAGGGCTGGAACGGACGGTGGCCTTCATCGACAACCCAGTTTGTCGTGGGTGGAGGTGACGAAACCGACCTGGAATTGCTGTCTACATCCGAATTCTTGTTCCGCAAAATGCGCTTGCAACGCACTTACTATTCTGCCTTTAACCCGGTTCCTGACACTCCCTTAGAGAACCGCCCTGCTGAGGATCCACTGCGCCAGCATCGCTTATATCAGGCCTCCTTTCTCTTCCGCGATTATGGCTTCGGGTTGGAAGAGCTTCCCTTCACCCCTGACGGAAATCTGCCAAGAGAAACTGATCCCAAATTAGCTTGGGCGCAACTGAACTTGCAGTACGAGCCGCTGGAAGTGAACTATGCACCACGGGAGGAGCTGCTGCGGGTGCCCGGCATCGGTCCTCAAAGTGCTACAACCATCATCCAAGCCCGTCGCCAGGGTACGCTGCGTGAAATGCGTGACCTGCGCAAATTGGGCGTGCGTACGGCACCCATGGGACCCTTCGTTCTCCTCGATGGCAAGCGCCCCACGCGCCAGCTTCGCTTGTTCTAACGGACCAACCCTGCGCGGACGGAACGGATGGGCATAGTATCACTGTAGAACCAATTTCCCATCATCCTGCTGTTTCTCCCGTCTCGCCCCAAAAACCCGGCCCGGTATGATACAATATCTAGAAACATGGAAGCACGTTTTATTGGCGAGTCTATCTCCGTAGAATGGGACAAGCCGCCCTTTCTAGAGAAAAAACCTACCTGCCCGGATCGGTTTATCTGGGATAGCCAGACGTTGGAGATAGTGGAACTGCTGTCTGAATGGCGCGACTACCAGCGCAACGGCCGTATGGGAATGAATATGCGCCCGGAACATTTGCGCCGGGCGCGCGAGAGGGGATCTTGGGGTGTCGGCCGTTTCTATTTCCGCGTTCGTGTCGCGGACGGCCGTTCATTCGAACTCTATTACGACCGGGCTGCCATAAGTAGCGACCGGCGAAAAGGAGCCTGGTTTCTCAATCAGGAATTGCTCTAGAAGTGTCAACCCCGGTTGACACTTCCCTGTAAGACTATTCTTCTGGCGCTTCTTCTGGCTCTTTTTCAGGGCCAACTTCGTCGGCGACTTCTTCTTCAGCTTCGCTTACCGGTGCTTCCCGCTCGATGACGATCGAGAATTTGGCAACCCACGCCGCGATTAAAGCCAGCGCGTTCCACGGACCGAATACCAGCAGCGAGGCGATTCCCGCATACATGGGGATAGTTAGCAAAGTCTTGCCATCCTCATCCTTGATCGTAATCTTGCGCACAGCCGCTTCTTTGATCAGCTCCTGCACCTTACCTACCAGCTCGTCGCTGCTAACTGTAAAATGCTCTTCCCATCGTTTCTTCTTTTGGCCGTTTTCTGTGTGAGTGAATTCTTCTTCAAAGTTAATGCTTTCTTCGCTCATTTAATGTTTCCTCGTCGTTATTTTTGTGCCTACAGGCAGGATCTAAATGGATTTCTTTCGTAAGCTATACGTACTTGCGTTCTCTCGGTTGCAAGCGCGGCGAAACGCGCGCCACATTGGGGATATGCTTTCCCTGGCAGTTCTCGGCTTAGAACGGCTGATCAGTAGTTATCAACTGCAACCACTCGTTAAGCCAGGCCATCACATCCTCATATGTACTGGCTGGAAGTTCACGATAACTGGGTACTTCGTAGCGGCGGTATAGCTCCCCGTATACACCTCCATACTCGTTACGACCGCTTGCCTTGCTCAGAGCCATAGCCACCGCTTTGACCGTCTGGCTGATATTCGTGGCTTGAGAAGGTGTTACCTTGCGACCCGGGTCCCCGAGCTGGGCTTCAATTGCTTCAAGGCGACGGCCGTGGTCTTCAATCTCCGACCTCATCATAAGTTGGTTGCGGGCTAGCTGCAGCACGGCCTCGGCCATACGCACAGCGCGGGCCTCGGGCGTGTCCTGGGCCAAGAGATCGTCGAAAGTGGGATCGGCCGTTAGTCTCCCTTCCTGGAAGGCTTCCCACAATACCTTTGCCGCTTCTTGCTGGAAGCGCTTCAGCTTCGGCCGGGCCTCTTCGCTGACCGACTTGGTGCTGATGCCGGTCAGGAAGAGCGGTACCAGGTCGACGCGCAGTACTTGACTTCGCCGGCGTTGCGAGTGGGCCTGAGTAGACAAAATGTCTACCCAGGTATAACCGGCTTCTAGAATCTCGTTACGCTTTATGCGCCTGGTCTGGCCCTGGGTGTCAATGCCCAAGGCTTCGCACATGTGGCGAATAGATACATAGACGTGGTTGTCGTGGGCCAAGATCGCCGTTAGTTCATCTTCGTAAAATTTGACTTGTTTCTGTTCCAGTGATTCCAGTTTCTTATCTGTCATGGTGTTATGCGTTATTCAATCATCTGTTTATGATGGCCGTTTCCCTCGCCTGAACTTGTTGGATTTGATCAATGTCTGTGGCTGCTATGACCACTGTCATCGTTATTTCAAGCTGTAATGCTTTTACGGTGTCACGCTAACAGGAGCTGTTGTTAGTCTTTGCCTAAGGCGGCTAATAGCGAATTGACATCTTGCTGGATAAGCTGCAGCAGGCGGACGATCTCCTGGCGCTCTGTGCGGCTGAGTCCTTGTGGTTGTACACGATGTAGGTGGCCACGCGCCCAAACAAGCCGCTGAATTCCGCCAGGATGGCCCGAGCTGGCAAAATTGGTGTCTGTAGACAGCCAGGCCAGATCGCCTTCACCTTCAGATTCATCGCTTATATCTTGGGCAGTAGGCGGATCGAATACCGGTTCGATCCTTGTTTCGGGCTCTTTCAGGAGGCGTATTGCCTGGTGGACGGTTAGGTTGGGTGCATCTTTGAGTAGCCTGGAAACCTGGCGCATCTCGGCGGACGACAAGTCGCCCGCCATAAGCGCGCGGTGCAAGGCGCGTTGCTGCGACGGCCGTAAACCCTGGTATACGCGCGTGTCCCGCTCGGTCAACTTGCCGTCTTGCACCGCTTCCTTGATCTCATCCGGTAAATCTAGCAGCTTGATCAGTTGGTGAATTCGTTGCCTCGAATAACCTAGCCGTTCACCCACCTTGGCCCACGTGATCTTTTTTGCCCACGGTTTATCGCTGGGGACATCTTCTTCCCGGGCGCGATTCAATTCTTCCTGCAACATATCGCGCAGGCGAATCATGCCCGCCGCACGATCGACGTCATTAAGATCCTCGCGCTGGATATTCTCCACCAACTGGCGCACAAAGCGGGTCAATTGATTGTAATCACGGCGGCGAACGACGGCCGGAACCGTTGCCAATCCAGCCATCCTGGCTGCCCGCCAGCGTCGTTCACCGTGCACAATGACATAGACATTCGGCCGTATTTCCGTTACCTCGATCGGTTGGATTACCCCATCTTGCCGGATGCTCTCGCTCAACTCCCGCAAGCTATCCTGGGGAAAGGTGTTGCGTGGTTGGTCCGGATCGGGCTGAATCGCCTCCACACGCAGTGCTAGAAGCTGCAAGCCGGACGCTTGCTCGACATCGTCATCCGCGCTGAACAACTGCTCGATATCTCCACCGCGCGGTTTTACAGCTTGTGTCAGGCTGATCTTGGGCCGCTTCTTAGCCATAATTGCCGCCCTCCATTATTGATCTTGCTATTTGTAAGTATGCCTTGGTTCCTGGTGAATTGGGATCATAGGCTAAAATGCTCTGACCAGCCGCGGCGCTCTCGCCAAATCGCACCGATCGCCGGATGACGGGCTCGAAAATGTGGATGCCATCTCCATACTGGGCATTGACAGCTCTTTGGATATCTTGAGCCAGCAAGGTGCGTGTGTCAGCCATGGTCAGTAAAATCCCTTCGACTTGTAGAGTGGGGTTAAGCTTTTTACGCCGAACTGTCTCAATGCTCGATAGAATCATAAATGCGCCGCGCGCAGCCAGGTAGTCCGTTTGCACTGGAATGAGAACACTGTCCGCCGCAGTCAAGGCATTGATCACCAGAAGCCCTAGTGAGGGACTGCAGTCAATGAGCACAAAATCGTAATTGCAAGACACACCATCCAAAATGTTGCTCAATACCCTTTCGCGACTGAGCGTATTGATTAGCGACACTTCCACCAGGCTTAATTCCGGTTGTGAAGGCAGCAAGTGGA
Source organism: Chloroflexota bacterium (assembly GCA_009937635.1). Classification (GTDB taxonomy): domain Bacteria; phylum Chloroflexota; class Anaerolineae; order Promineifilales; family Promineifilaceae; genus JAACFF01. Next base: position 2,334 of record JAACFF010000325.1, on the reverse strand, counting down.
AGCCCTCGGCCGTTTCATAGATAGCATGGGCCGCGTCACTCTCAAATCCATCGACCTCTGCTTTAAGAGAATCATAGATGGTTGGAGACAATTGCTCAGGATCAAAACCAGCATGTTGGGTCAAATTCCCCTGGGCGTCTAAATCGACCGCCAATACGCTCTGGCCAAAGTTCGTCAGCGCGGCCGAGAGATTGATAGCTGTGGTAGTCTTGCCCACACCTCCTTTTTGCATGGCGATGGCGATGATTCGTGTCATTGATCCTCCGTGGGAAATGGCTGTCGGCAACGAGCCTTCAGCCGCTGTGGGCTAGAACCAGCCCTCCCTGACTAAACGATAGCACGAAGGGCAAGTGCCGTCAAAACCAGAAACCCGGTTTTTTGGTATTTTATTGACACGTTCTGGGCGATTAACCTCGCGCTAATTCACTTTAAAATTGGGTTTCTTTTGAGGCTATTGTCGAATATGACGCACTGTGTTATATTGGCTATTGACGCACTGTGTTATAGCTAGACGCGAACGACCGCTGGTCTATACCATTAATAGGTATATAAATATGGACAAGAATCATTCCTATGGCAATGAAGAAGTATTCGACTTTGCCATTATAGGTTCCGGATTTGGCGGCAGTGTATCCGCTCTGCGATTAGCCGAAAAGGGGTATCGTGTATTGGTTCTGGAGCGTGGCAAGCGATTCAATGCTCAAGATTTTCCCAGAACAAATTGGAACATCTTTAAATACCTTTGGTTGCCAGGTGCACGCTGTTTTGGGTTTCAAGGCCTGAATTTTTTTGATGACCTCTGGATATTAAACGGTAGCGGGGTGGGTGGAGGTAGCCTGGTCTATGCCTCAACGCACATTAGACCACCCAAAGCCTTCTTTGAAGGGGAAGAGTGGAACGATCTCGCTGACTGGGAGGCTGAGCTGTCCCCATACTATGAGCTGGCTAATCGTATGCTAGGTACGGCCGAAAATCCCAGTTTTTGGCCGGCTGACCGCCATCTTCATGAAATAGCCAAAGAACTGGGCACAGAGGATACGTATAAGCCAACACCAGTTGGCATATTTTTTGGTGAGCCAGGAGTGATGGTGCCTGATCCATTCTTTGATGGCCAGGGCCCGGACCGTGCCGGATGTGTTCATTGTGGTGGCTGTATGGTTGGCTGCCGGCACAATGCCAAAAATACCCTAGACAGAAATTATCTATATCTCGCCGAGCGATTAGGGACCGAGGTGTGGCCTGAGTCCAATGTGCTGGACATCCGCCCGCTATATGGTCCTCGTCCGGGTGCGGCTCGTTACGAAATTGAGTATGAGCGTATCACCGATTGGGTCTTCAAACGAAAAGCAACAGTGCGCGCCCGCAATGTTGTTATTTCTGCCGGGGTACTTGGTACCTTGAATCTACTGCTCAAGTGTCGTGACGAGCATCGATCCTTACCCTTTTTATCTCAACGTTTGGGCAAGCGAGTACGTAGCAACAGCGAGGCGCTCCTGGGTGTCACAGCTCGTGACGAGAATGTAGACTATTCACAGGGCGTGGCCATCAGTTCCCATTTCTGGGTTGATGACGTCACCAGCGTTGAACCCGTGCGTTATCCACCAGGATCTTCCTTTATGCGCACACTCACGCTGCCCCTGATCGAATTTGACGGGACTCCCTGGAGGCGGTTAGGCGAAATCCTCGACCGTGCTATCAAGCAGCCAATGGACTTCCTTCATGTAAGAGTGCTGCCGAAATGGGCCAAACGCAACACGGTCCTATTGATAATGCAAACATTGGAGAATCGCATAAGCTTGAAGCGTGGCCGCAGCATCTGGACCGTATTCCGTAAGGGATTGGTCAGTGAACGTGATAAGACGCTGCCCATTCCCGCAGTGATTGAAGCGGGGCGTGATGTGGTCGGCCGTTTTGCCGATAAGGTGGGTGGCGTTCCTTGGGTTGGTATCAATGATATACTGGACACACCCAATACTGCTCATATCCTCGGTGGGTGCGATATTGGTGCCGATGCCACATCCGGAGTGATAGATGTTCATCATCAGGTTTTTAACTATCCTGGTATTTACGTGGCCGATGCGTCCGTGATACCTGCTAACCTGGGTGTCAATCCAAGTCTAACCATTGCCGCCATGTCAGAACGAGCCATGAGTTTTGTGCCGGCTAAGGAAAATGCAGGTCCAGTAAAACCACTGGAACGCCCTGCCGGTCTGGAGTATGTTCAATCGCAAAATGGGAATAAATCCCTGCTATCTAAAGTGGGTCCATTTATGCTTTTAGCCATACTAATACCGCTGGCCTTGGGAGCATTAAAACTAATGGCACGTAGAAAAC
>JAACFF010000324.1 GCA_009937635.1 Chloroflexota bacterium | reverse complement strand
ACGTGCAACGAAGTCTCGGTTGGTTACGATCAGATTAATGGCCTCAATAGCTATTCAAGCGACTTCGTATTACACTTTTGCAACAGAACCCTCTAAAACAAACAAAACGACTTATCAGTCGTGGGCTTGAAATGCCGGATAAGAGCCTAAAACCTTCAAGAAAGAGGATCGCTTCAAGATACCTAACAGCGCTTCCTGCACCAGAGGATCGTCTTCATGCCCTGCGAAATCCAGGTAAAAGAGATAGTGCCATGGCCGGTTGCGACGTGGTCGCGATTCGATCTTCGTTAAATTAATGTTCCGACTGGCAAGTTCGGACAGTATCTCATGCAGCGCGCCTGGCACGTGACGTGTGGTGAAAATGATCGAGGTCTTACTCGGATCATGCCGTTCAGGCGGCGTATGTCCCAATACAAAAAAGCGCGTATAGTTGAAGTCTAAATCCTCCAGATTGCGCACCAAAATATCCAGATTGTAGGTCTTAGCAGCAAGTTCGCTGGCGATCACGGCCGTATTGGCTTCCGGGTTAGCCGCCAGATCGCGTGCTGCCCCGGCTGTGTCGTAATGGGTGATAGGCTCAATGCCCATCCGGCGCAGCGTCTGTTCACATTGACCAAGCGCCTGGTAATGAGACTTGACGCGTTTGATCTCTTGCAGATCGGTGCCTGGACTGGCCAGCAAACAATGTTCCACGCGCATAATAACTTCAGCTTGCACATGGTGATCGTGATCGACCAGCAAGTCGTAAGCTGGAATGACCGTGCCCGCCAGAGAATTTTCAACAGGTAACATACCATGAGTGGCGCGTCCCTCTTGCAAAGCCATGAATATCTCCAAAAAACTGCGACAGGGCAGCGTAGCCGGCTCTGGCCCGAACTGTTGTCGCACTGCCTGCTCAGAGTAAGCGCCATGTTCACCTTGAAATGCAATAATCATTTGTTGAGCATCCATCTCTACTCTCCCTCTGCCCCCACGTTTTTGATTTGCTAAACTCCAGACATATTAAAGTATATCCGGGATAGAGGTGTCTCACGAATCGACCCGATCAATTCATCCACAAAATCGTTTGTGGAGCGCAAGCATCTTTGCCGGCCAATACCTGGGATAGCCCCCCGGCACTTAGCCCAATTGCTTTTCACCACAATAATATTTAGGTTATTATTAGTGCAGTGAGCTGGAAGCAAGAGCTTTGTTTTTGATCCCCAGGCGACATCTTTATGGGGGAGGGAAATAATGAGCTGGCAGCCGGTTTAAGTTTTTACATAGGTTCCATTTTGGGTGAACGGTCTGTTCTCCTAAGTGATGCTGGTAAGGAGGCGAATTCAGATGAACCTAACATATGCAGACAAACCATGGCTCAAACATTATGACGATGGCGTTGCCCAAACAATTGCAGTACCCGATCATCCATTACCCTGGCTCCTTGAGGAATCCGCCCGCAAAAGCCCCAACAACGTGGCCATTGTTTTTCAAGGACAAAAAATCAACTATCGTGAACTAAACGATGCGGCTGATGCTGTGGCTGCGGGACTGGTTGCCAGCGGCTTTAAGAAAGGGGACCGCGCTGTTATCTACATGCCTAACACACCCCAGTTTGTCATGATTTACTTTGGTGTTCTGCGAGCGGGTGGCATCGTGATTGCCACCAATCCTCTCTATTCAGAGCGTGAACTCCAACATCAACTACAAGATTGTGGCGCGGAAACCGTTTTTGTGATGAGTCGCTATTACCAACCGCTCAAGAATGTGCAGCGACAAGGTCAGACTAATGTCAAGCGCATCATTGCCACCCACATCAAAACGTATTTACCAACCTCAAAGCGAATCCTTTATGGCCTATTCATGGAAAAGAAATCAGGGGATCGTATTTCGCTTGAACCTGGCGACACATGGTTTAAGGATTTCTTTAGTATGGGCAAAAATGCGGCGAAGCCTGAGGTAACGGTAACGAATGAGGACATGGCCCTCCTGCAATATACCGGTGGGACGACAGGGGTAGCCAAGGGAGCTATTGCCTTGCATCGCAACTTGGCCGCCAATGCTCGACAATTACAAGAATGGATACCCGATCTACAATACGGCAAAGAAGTCTTCATCGCCGCAATTCCATTCTTCCATTCCTATGGTATGGTCACCTCCATGATTCTACCGGTCTCCATCGCCGCAAAAATGGTGGTGATTCCTGATCCGCGCAACCTGGCAGATGTTATGAGCAGCATTGAGAAATATCAGGCAACCTTTTTCCCAGGCGTGCCCACACTTTACGTAGCCATTAACAATCACCCGGACATACTGGCCGGTAAGTATGATTTAACTTCCATTCGTGCCTGTTTATCCGGATCCGCACCGCTGATGGCCGAGACCAAGAATCGTTTTGAAGAGATCACAGGAGGCAAACTCGTAGAAGGTTACGGTTTAACGGAATCTCACGTGGTATCCCATGCCAACCCGCTCCTGGGCGATAATCGAACCGGGTCCATTGGATTGCCAATTCCCAACTTGGAATGCCGTATTGTGGATGCAGTCGAAGGGGACAAGGATTTGCCTTTAGGAGGCATCGGCGAATTGCTCCTCAAGGGACCTAATATCATGCAGGGATATTGGAACATGCCGGAGGAGACGGAGAATGCCTTGCGCGATGGATGGCTCTATACGGGCGATATTGCGCGCATGGATGAGGACGGCTATTTCTACATTGAGGATCGTAAAAAGGATCTGATCATTGCCGGAGGGTACAATATTTACCCGCGCGAGGTCGAGGAAGTGTTAATGACCCATCCGGCTGTAGTTGAAGCGGCCGTTGCTGGTGTGTCCGATCCCAAACGTGGTGAAACAGTTAAGGCCTGGGTTGTGAAAAAAGAAGGCGATCCAACCACCGAAGAAGAGATGATTGCCTGGAGTAAAACGCAGCTGGCCAAGTACAAGTACCCACGGATGATAGAATTTCGCGATGAACTGCCCAAGACCTCGGTAGGCAAAGTTTTGAAACGAGAGCTGATCAAAGAGGAAGAGGAAAAACCAGCTGCATAATTCGCTCTTTTTCCTTATTAACCCGATGCCCGGAGAGAGCTCTCTCCGGGCTTTTTTGTCCCCGTATCCTGTTAGATCCTTATTTAATCACCGGCTGTAATGCTCGCCAGAGTGGTCCATCCTGACGAATGCCACGCCGGTCAAGGTCGCTGTTGGCCAAAATAATACCATCGCTACAACGGCCGCTAAGCCCACGAATGATCCGGCTCAGAAGCTCGTTGCGTATGGCAAAGTCTTCCGTCATGGTCCAGGGCTCTTGCGCATCGTAGCTTTGGGCAAGGACAAAGGCATTACTTAAAGGCTGTCGCGGAATATCCCACCATCCAGTAGCCGCCGTTTCCAGCCACACCTGTACACGTACCGGCCGCCCCGCTAAAAGATAGCTGTAAATTGTCCCGATTGTGATGCCATCAGGATCGGGGGGTTCTCCCAGGTCAGGTGGCTTGGCCGAGACCAAGCCCTGCAGAATACCCTCGATAAAAGTGATACCAATCTCCGCCGGCGTTTTCAAACCCATTGCCGTTGCTGCCTGGTCCAGCCCTGTTGCCGTCTTGATAAGCCAATCGCAGACGGCCGCTCCGCTCACGTCTGGCTCCGGATGAAACCGGCGTTGTGAGAGCAATTGGGTAAAAAGGTTATGCAAAAAGACGTCAATGGGTGTATCACGCTCCGTTTCCCTGAGCCACAATCGCAGCTCTTCAACTCTGGCTAACATCTCTGCACCAACCCGCTCAAACACCTTTTCCGGGAGCTGGCTAATTGGCAGGAGAGATGCTTCATCTTGCCTGTAAAGATAGCGGGCAATCAGTTCAGCCCTGGCCGGATCGAGCCCATGAATGCTCAATGTCAAAGCCTCGGACACGTCGTACGCGGGTGGTACAATTTGCCACTCTGGATTGGCCAGAGCCAGCCAGGTGAGCCAGGCTCGGATACGGGGCTCCTCACGTGGACTGCTCCGGCGTCTTAGTAAGCGATAGGGCAGCTTTGCGTCCCCTAGCGCTTGTGTGAGTGAATAGCGTAAGGCTCCGTCCAAGTAAGGGGTAATAATGGCTATTTCATTTGCCGCAATGCCATTGTCAATGAGCTTAGCGAGCTGCGCCACAAGATCACTGATCATTTCACGCCGGTACCGGCCGCCTACCACACCCATGATCATATCTTCTGCGCCATCTGCCGGCCCAGACGTATGCAACAAAAAATTTTCGACCATGTTAGCCAAATGTGTCATCTTTTTCGGTGACAGAAAACTTTCCTCGAACTGGAAAAACAACTGGCTCTGCAAGCGGAATTGCCTTGCGCCCACAGGGTCCGCAGCCATAAAGCGCTTATACCCTCCCCCCGCATCATAAGCAAGCGCTGTTGTCTCCGTCAGATCCATCAGGCTGCCAATAAAGTTTTGCCCTGCAGGTGTTTGTTCTTCCACATTGTCTACAATCAAATGGCGGTAGCGTTCTGTGAAATAACGGTGGAACTCAGGATCAAGAACCAACTGCGAGTCAAACACCTCAATGGTTAAAGAAAGATCTAATAGGCTATTCCGGAGGCAGGTTTGGCGGAATTCGTTGGCGGCCAACGCCGCATCCTGTAGGTGCAAAAGTCGCTTTTTCTCCCCGGTCCACGAAATTCTTTGACGGTCAGTAGCCTCGTCCAGATTAAGGCTATTTAGCGCTGCCCGGTTCAGCGTATCAAGCACCTGACTGATGATCTGTTGCGGACGTAAACGCAGATCGGCGAATGCTCCCCCTTCTAATAAGGGGGTTACAACCTGCCACATAAGCAATTGTGCCAAATCGTAAGTGAGGATCGTGGGCGGTTGATGCGGATGTGCAAAACCTGACCGGCGGGCAATCAATGGCCAGAAGAGAGACACCATTTCCAAGGCCATCTGGCTATAAGTCGTTAGCTTAAGATCCGCGTACGGTCCCAAGCCGGACTCGATAACGGCCGTTTCATACGCTTGTCGCTGCTCCGGTTCGGCGACAAGCACTAGGATCGTGTATGCAGGCTCCCCCCTTTCCAGTAGCCGGAGCAAACGCTCTTGCAGCGCTGTACTCTTGCCCGATCCAACGGGGCCTAGTAAAAAACTGCTTCCCGCCGCATTAACGGCTGCATCTTGTATCGCTGTTAGTTTTTCCACGTGAGCTGGCGCGCTATGAAGCCAAACGTAAGCGCTGTGGGCTGCTTTTGGGAACGCGCTGAATAACTCCCCTGGCCTCCAAGTCTAGTTTTACACTGGTCACGTACCAAGAGATAGAACCATCAAAGCTCCCTGCTAATTTCTTCTCAACTTCAGCGGGTAATACCTTAAAAAAGACTTCCCCTTGTTCATCAAGGACGGAGAGAATAGCTTGCCGGATGCGATCGTACTTCTCTTTGCTAATGTTAACGCCCTGTTTGCCCTCAGGATGGAGCGTTAATATTCTCTCTTGCACAAGCAAAACTCCTTCGCAAATCAAGCTTTCCAGCTTGATCGCAACCTGGAAAGGTTGCTATACGTTCACGGCGGTACCCTGCGGCCTGTGTGGTCTCCTTGGATTATATCTGGCGGAAAAGTAGATGAACGGCACCCAAGTGGATTTCATCGCCATCCATGAGTTCAACGCCATAGTCGGGAACTTGGCGCCCGTTGACCCAGGTGCCGCTTGTACTACCCTCATCAAAAATGCGGTAGTGATTTCCTTCCAGCATCAGGTTGGCATGTTGCCGGGAGACTGTCAAGTCCTCGCGGAAGGCAATGTCACTCTGTGTTGGCGTACGGCCGAGTCGTACAACCTGCCCGCTCAATTCAATGTACTGTGGCATCTCTGTAATAGACTCGATGACTTCCAGATAGGCTTGTATTACTGGACGGCCGTAATCCTCCATTGCCGCCTTGGCCTCTGCTGGCGTTTCACTGGTCGCATAAGTTACCCCGTCTTGGCTTCGTTTAGAACGTCCCTTGGGGAATAGGGTGGGCATCCTACCCCAACGTACGATCAGGTATATGATGACCCCTATGACAGCCAAGACAACAAGAATCAAGAAGATGTCCAGCACAATATTGCCTAACTCAAGGCCGGGCCGCAATTCCCGAGGAATGTCTTGTTCCCCTTCGGTGACTGTAATCATCGTCGGTGGATTTGTTGCATTGAGACCTTGCTCATCCGTCACAACGATTTCAAGGGCGTTTTGCCCAAACTGCAGGTTAGTTAGTTCAGCGGTGAAGTCGCTGATATCCTCCACTGGCACTTCAGCCACTTCCCTGCCGTTTACTGACAAATACGCTTCCGTAATCTCCCGTTCAAGTCCATCTAACCAGGAAACAGTAGCACTCAGGCGTAGTGAAATGGGTTCTTCCAAACTGGGTAAGGATAACGAATCGACACCTTCCGGTAAGTCTAAAGTTACCTGAGGTTGATTATCCGGCATTTCAACAATCATTGAGTCACTGGCCGAGGGATCATTAGTCAGCCTCAATTCGATGTCAAATGAACCGCCGGTCAATTCGTCTAAGACATAACCCACCCGCGCATGTTCCCGAAAACTGGCGATATGGCTCCAGATCTCGGCCAAACCCTCGCTATCGTCCAGCGTGGTAGCCACCCCATAGGAATTATCCGCTATCTCTTGCAAGAATGCTTGCCCCTGTTGCTGACCAGCAAACGTCAAGTCCGTACTATCTACCCAGATGGTATGAATTGGCAGGTTAAGGCCGAGGGTACGGGTGTAGATGTCAGCCGGTTCAAACTGCGTGCTGACTACATCCGTACCGTCCGACATGACCACAATGGAGGATGCCATAATAGGGTCGGGTTTCAGATCTTCCACTTGCTCTAGCATGCTGACCAGGCTATCTATCAATGCTGTTGAACCTGTTTCAGGTGTTAGGTCATCCATGAAGAAATTATTCACGCTGTTATAAAAGTTGTCTGGCGGCAGTAGTTGTGAGGCTTCCGACTCGCCAACTTGATAGATGGCGACGTAATCGATCTGT
>JAACFF010000323.1 GCA_009937635.1 Chloroflexota bacterium | reverse complement strand
CGTATCACAACCTTTCCAGGTTGTACCCTCCCAAACGTATCACAACCTTTCCAGGTTGTACCCTCCCAAACGTATCACAACCTTTCCAGGTTGTGTCCGCAAGCTTTCTAGCTTGCGCTACGGCGATCATCCACTTGCAACTTACCCGGCACTCACTATACTCTGCTATAAAATTCAAAAGTAGAAGGAAAAAATGCCTTTTCAACCAGACTATGAAGTTCCAGAAAATCGACAAGCCTATACATTTTTTGGCGAGCCGAGGGGAGGCTGGGAACGTATCGGCTGTCTGATGCTGCATGGCTTTATGGGCAGCCCCGTGAGTTCACGTTCCATGGCTCAGCACATCGCTACAACAGGAGTAACCATTCATTGTCCTTTGCTTCCAGGACATGGCAATCTCCCATACAAGATACATGGCCATACACATCAAGAGTGGCTCGCAGAAGTCGATGAAGCTTACGAATTCCTCAGCCAACATTGCAATCAGATTTTCCTCATCGGCCACTCCATGGGCGCCCCGCTATCAGCTTATCTGGCCAACAAGCATCCAGATATCTGCGGGCTTGTGCTCTTGGCTCCTCTGTTTAATGTGCCTGACTGGCGCATCAATGTGGCCGCCATCGGCCGTTACTTTATGCCCTGGATATACCCTCTCAAACATGCAGCGATCGATCGCGATATTTTCGTCGGCCGTGTTACCGATTTCGACCCCACCATCGACGTCGACGATCCGGATTTACAAGATTGGCTGGTTGAAGCCACCCGGATTCCTGTCGATGGCACTGACGAAATGCGCAAAATGGGCGCTCTTGGCCGTAAACTATGGTCCAAGATCCACCAGCCGGTGATCATTTTTCAAGGCGGGCACGATCCCGCCGTCAACCCTGGTAATACCGAAAAATTATTCCAAAAATTACCCACGGCCGACAAAGAAATGAAGTTCTTTCCGCAGGTAGGTCATGAACTCATGCGCCCCGTCGAACCCATCCACAAAAAGGTTTGGCAGAAGATCGACGAGTTCATAGAAGAGCACGCAGAGATTGGGGAAAAGAAACCAACAGTCCTCAGGGCGCCTTCCTTACTTGTACGCAAAGAAGACAACCGATGACTCCTTGTACTAGCAAGGAAACCAAGTATAATCAGCCTCAATGTTTTGTGAGAGGTCGTGCGATGTTTCACAAGATAATGCACAAACACGACCCCTTATTATTAGTAGTGATTGCCTGAGTCTAGCTTTTAAGGAGAGAGAAAATGCAAAAGAAACATTTTAGTTTACTTGTAATTGTCTTATTGCTTCTTGGCCTATTGCTGGTAGCATGCGGCGGTGGTGAAGAACCGGCAGCAGAAGGCGGTGCCCCTGCAGAAGGCGGAGGTGATTGCAGCGACCCAGATGTCTTATGTGTTGGTCTGGTCACCGATGTTGGCCAGGTGGATGATAAATCCTTTAACCAGTCTGCCTGGGAAGGTGCCCAGCAGGCGGCTTCTGATCTTGGCGCACAGGTCGAATATGTCGAAACTCAAGACGCCAAGGATTATGCCGCCAATATTGACCTTTTTGCCAACGATGGCTACGACATCATTGTCACCGTTGGTTTCGCTATGGGCGAAGCCACAGCCGAAGCCGCTGATAGGCATCCGGACATCAAGTTCATCGGCGTGGATCAGTTCCAGGTTGAACCGAAGGATAACCTGGCCGGCCTCATCTTTCATGAAGATCATTCAGGATTCCTGGCTGGCGTGTTGGCTGCCTTGCTAACTGAAAGCGATACCGTAGCAGCCGTCCTTGGCACCGACCTGGTTCCCCCGGTTGTGGCTTTCAAGGAAGGATATGAATCGGGCGCACGTTACGTTAATCCCGACATCAACATCATATCTACCTATCATCCCGGTGGCCTTGACGTAGCCTTCACCGATCCCGAATGGGGCGCTAGTACCGCCAAACAGGCGCTGGATCAAGGCGCTGATGTGCTCTTCGCCGCTGGCGGTAATACTGGCAATGGCGGTCTGATTGAAGTGGCCGGAACGGAAGGCGCGTGGTGCATTGGCGTCGACAGTGACCAATGGGAAACTATTCCTGAGGCCCATCCATGCCTCGTCTCCAGCGCCATGAAATTGATCACTCCCGGTGTGGTCGATCTCGTCAAGATGGCCAACGACGACGAGCTCCCTGCTGGCAACTTCTTTGGCGGGGCCCAATTGGCTCCCTTCCACGATCACGAGGATGCTGTTGCACAGGAGATCAAGGACCAGCTCGCCGAGGTTGAGGCTGGGCTGCAAGATGGATCCATTGAGACCGGTTACAATCCTGGCGGATAAATCGGTAAACGAAAGTTAGAAAGTGCGGCGTACGAAAGAAACGCCGCACTTTTCAAATACAGTTATCTCACCCATCCTGCATCTTATTTGCAGGACCTAATATCCTCGCAGAATTGTCCGCGGGATTTCTTTAGTAAGTTTGGCGACTTTGCCAATTAGCCAGTAACCGGACAAGAAAATGACAGCAGAAAATAATACCGAAAATGCTTCAAGTAGGACATCTCAAATCTTGCAGCGCATTTGGCGTGCTGCCAGTGTACCCGTTCTGTCAGTCATCCTGGCATTGCTGATTGGTGCAATCCTCCTCTGGATTTCAGGGGCAAACCCGTTGGCTGCTTACGCGGCCCTTTTCAACGGTGCCTTGGGCAGCCCTGAGGCGATTGGACGTACTTTGGAGAAGTCCACGCCGCTTATATTTAGCGGTTTGGCCGTAGCTTTCGCCTTTAAGGCGGGGCTCTTCAACATCGGTGGCCAGGGTCAATTATTAGTTGGTGCCATTGTGGCGGCCTACATAGGCTTTGCCGTTGATGGGTTACCCTTCATCATCCATATGCCGTTAGCCTTGCTGGCTGGCAGCCTCGCCGGCGCTTTATGGGCCGGCATCGCGGGTGCGCTTAAGGCATACACCGGTGCCCACGAGGTCATCACCACCATCATGCTCAATTTTATTGCCATCAACATCACCGACTATCTGGCTAACGGCCCCTGGAAAGACGAAGGGATCGTCGCCCGTACGCCGGCGGTCTTAGAAAGCGCGAAGATTCCCAGTTGGGGCCCTTATCCCTTTGGGTTTCTCCTGGCAGTCCTGATGGCCATACTGACCTGGTATCTTCTATACCGCACCACCTATGGCTATGCCATTCGCACCACAGGTCTCAATCCTAACGCTGCCCTCTATGCAGGCGTCAAAGTCACGACGGTGATCGTCATGGTCATGGCCTTCAGCGGATTCCTAGCTGGTATGGGTGGCGCCGTGGAAACCCTTGGTGTCGTAGGAAGGTACCAACCTGGCTTTAATGTCGGCCTTGGTTTCGACGGCATCACAATTGCCCTGTTGGCCAAAACAAATCCGCTCGGAGTCATCCCCGCAGCATTGCTTATTGGCGCCATGGATGCTGGCGCCAGTCAGATGCAGTTTAATGCCGGTGTACGTTTCGAGATCATCGATATCATCCAGGGCTTGATTCTATTCTTCGTCTCAGCTGATGTCATAATCCGCAAGATTTTGGGCACGCGCGCTGTTGACGAAGAAAAAGTTCAGCTCAGTTCTGGATGGGGCGGTTAAGGAGGACACTCATGACAACAAGCACCGCAACAGTAGAAAAACAAGGCTCCGGCATCAGCGCCAGGACAGGTTGGATCATCCTCGGCGTGGTACTGGTAGCGGCTGGCCTGATTTATTATTTTTACAACCCTCTGGCGGCAACGGCCGTCTACGCCTCCACGCTGCGCCAATCAACGCCATTGATACTTGGCGCGTTGTGCGGGCTCATCGGCGAGCGGTCGGGCGTGATCAACATCGGCATAGAAGGCCAGATGCTAATGGCCGCCTTCCTCGCTTTTATGGCCAATGTTTATCTAGGACAGTTTCTACCTTTCGGTTTGACCCTTTTTCTGGCCGCAGTGATTGGCGTAACCACTGGCGCACTGATCGGGCTCTTCCTGGCCTGGATGTCAGTTGCTTTGAAAATGGATCAGATCATTGGCGGCACGATTATCAACACCCTCGCCCTTGGGTTTACCAGTTATTTTTATGTCGTCGGATTAACCACCAGGGGTAAGCTGCAGGCCATTCCAATAGGACCATTGGCTGATATTCCCTTGATTGGGCCGGTGCTCTTCAACAACCCGCCTATCACTTACCTGACGATCATTCTCATCTTTGTAGTTCAGTTCGGGCTATTTCGCACCGTATGGGGTTTACGAACGCGATCCGTCGGCGAGCATCCCAGTGCCGCCGATACTGTGGGCATCAATGTCCATCGCACCCGTTACATAAATGTCACTCTGGCCGGCGCATTTGCTGGACTGGCCGGCGCTTACCTCACATTGGAAGCGGTCGGATCCTTTGAACGGGCTATGACCAATGGTCGCGGATTCGTGGCCTTGGCCGTGATGATCTTCGGCCGCTGGACGCCGTTGGGAGCTTGGGGCGCGGCATTGCTTTTCGGATTCTTAACGGCCGTTGCCACGCAGTTTCAGTTTGCAGGTGTATTGGATATCCCCCATCAGGTCTTTGGCATGATCCCCTATGTGTTGACCATTGTCGTACTGGCTGGATTTGGCGGTCGGGCGCGGCCGCCGGCAGCAGTTGGCCAACCATACGATCCAGAGTAAAGAAGGAACAAAATCGATGAGTAAAAGAGATCAACCCATAGTTATGGAAGCCAAGGCCATCACCAAGCGCTTTCCCGGTGTCCTGGCCAACGACAAAGTAGATCTGGTAGTTTATAAATCGGAGATTCTGGCTCTGCTGGGTGAAAACGGTGCGGGAAAAAGCACCTTGATGAATATGCTCTACGGCCTCTACCATCCAGATGAGGGCGAAATCTGGATCAAGGGTGAGAAGGTCGAGTTGAAAGATCCCAGCGACGCCATTGCTCGCGGCGTTGGCATGGTCCACCAGCACTTCCAACTGGTGCCCGTAATGACAGTGGCCGAGAACGTTATGCTCGGTTCCGAAATCACTCGCGGCGCTGGCATACTGTCTAGAAAAGAAGCAGAAGCGAAAGTTGCCGAACTTTCGAGCCGTTATGGTCTGGAAGTAGATCCATCAGCCGTTATAGAAGATCTCCCGGTCGGTACGCAGCAGCGTGTAGAAATAATTAAGGCCCTCTACCGTGAAGCGGACATCCTTATCCTCGACGAACCGACGGCCGTCCTTACTCCCCAGGAAGCCAATGATCTTTTTCGTATCATGCATGATCTGACTGAACAGGGAGTCTCCATCATTTTCATCACCCATAAGCTCAAGGAGGTGCTGGCCATAGCCGATTTTATTGGCGTGCTGCGCCGCGGCCGTCTTGTTGGCACCGCCGAGCCTGAAGAATCTACCGAAGCCAGCCTGGCCGAAATGATGGTTGGCCGTGAAGTTGTCCTCATAGTCAACAAAGAAGAAGCGCAACCTAGTGATGTCGTCTTGCGTGTCGAAAACTTACACGCCAAAGATGATCGCGACCAGATGGCCGTACAAGGCCTTGATCTGGAAGTGCGCAAGGGCGAAATCGTCGGTGTTGCCGGCGTGCAAGGCAATGGGCAGCGCGAACTGGTTGAAGCCTTGACCGGTTTGCGTAAAGTGGAAGAAGGCAATGTCTGGATCGACGGGCAAGAAAGCACACACTTCTCACCCCGTAAGATAACCGAGTTGGGTGTCGCACATATTCCTGAAGATCGTGAAAAACATGGCCTGGTGATGGCCTACTCGTTGGCTGACAACATGGTCTTGAACAACTACTATTTGCAGCCCTATGCCAAAGGCGTCGTAATGAACCAGGATGCGATTATTGAACATGGCACCGAATTAGTTGAAAAGTACGATGTCCGCACCCCTAGCGTGATGACGCCGGCTAGGAATCTTTCAGGCGGTAATAAGCAAAAGGTCATTGTGGCGCGTGAATTCTCACGTCCTACCAAGCTCCTGATTGCGGCCCAGCCTACACGCGGAATCGACGTTGGCTCCATTGAATTCATCCATAACCAGATCGTCTCCCAACGCGACGAAGGGGCTGCTGTACTCGTAGTATCCGCCGAACTCGACGAGGTATTAGGCCTCGCCGATCGTGTCGCCGTCATGTTCCATGGCAAGATCGTTGCCACAATGCCTATTGAAGAGGCCACCCGTGAGCGCGTCGGTCTGTTGATGGCCGGTTCCGAAGCTTAAAAGCGTTCGACACAGAAATAACGATGCGTTATACTGGAGCGCATCCAGAGGGTGGAAATAAAATTGAGTAGTCAAATAATAGCCTCGCAAAGCGCGGGGCTATTTATTCGAGGATGAATACTGGCTGTTAGATCCTTTCCTAAGTTATCACCCTGTGATTCGCAAGATATGGATCTTCCAGATTTCCAAACAGCCTACGACTGACGAGCAAACCCCCTGAAAATATTTTGAACCCCAATTGTTTGGCGCGATCTGACAAGATGGTCCCTTGTCGCTAACGACAGAAAAGCCTGTGCGCCCAGACTGTGGAGAATACCTATGACCCAAGGTTACGATATTGTCTATTTGACCGCAGAAGGTCTGCAACAAATTGAAGACGAACTTGAATACCTAACCACCGTTAGACGTGAGGAGATCTCCTTAAAGCTTGAAGCCGCTATCCGCCAGGGCGACCTCAAAGAAAACGCAGACTATCACGACGCCAAAGACGAACAAGGTTTTGTGGAAGGTCGCATCCGTGACCTGGAGGATTTGCTGCGCCGCGCCCAACTTATCGAAGACAGTGGGCCATCCGATGTGGTGCGTGTTGGCAGTACAGTTACGGTGAGCGAAGAAGGTTTCGACGAAGTAGAAAAGTACAATATCGTAGGCGCTCACGAAGCGGATCCAGGCAACGGCCGTATCTCCAACGAATCCCCTATCGGTAGAGCCCTGCTAGGAGCCCGCACGGGAGATATCGTCAGCGCAGAAACTCCCGCCGGAGAAATTCGCTTCGAGATACAATCAATCAGCTAACAACCTCCAACCACGCT
>JAACFF010000322.1 GCA_009937635.1 Chloroflexota bacterium | reverse complement strand
CAATATACGGTATTCCGCCTGGTTTTCCGCCAGCTCCGTGGTAGGCGAGAAGAAAAATCATAAAAATCGGGTTTCTGAGATATCGCCCTTTGTTACAAAGGTTCGTGGCAAGGAAAATCGGTTTATGATCAGCGGGGTCACTTTGCCAGGGCCGTGGTTTTTTTGGTATACTGCTATTGATGGATCTAGGCTGCATGCTATATCAAAGACCCAAATTGTACGCCATCTTTAGCTGGCAAAGAGTAAGCAGTGAATCCAGCTTCCGCCAAGAGGTATATTGACAACGACTGAAGATCTATTTAGCAGGGACATATGACTGTACTCAAGCTCCTGATCGTCGACGACCACCCTGTATTCCGCCAGGGGCTTCGTGATGTTTTCGAGACTGATTCCCAGATCGAGGTGGTTGGTGAAGCAGCGGACGGGGAAGCTGCCTTGGAATTGGCGCGGGAAACTGAGCCGGACGTCATTTTGATGGATATTAATCTTCCCTCGACTAGCGGTTTGCAGATTACGCGTGCCTTAACGGCCGAGTCGCAACGCCCCAAAGTAGTCATAATCACCGCCTACGATGAACCGGAATATATTTACCATTCATTGCGAGCTGGCGCTGCTGCTTTTTGCTCGAAGGATTTGCCGCCAGATTCTATGATTCGTACGGTTCACAATGTTTCCATGGGCAATTATGTGCTCAATGATCAGATCATGTCTGAGGAAGAAGTGAGTAATTGGCTGCAACGGCGCAGGGATCTTTTTGGGAAACAACCGTTAGAGAACGGGTCCGATCCACATGCATCTCTGTCGCCTCGTGAGATGGAGATTCTCGAATTGATTTGTCAAGGAACTCCAAACAAAGAGATCGCGCGACGACTAGGTATCAGCTATCAGACGGTCAAAAACCACGTGACAGCAGTCTTACACAAATTGGGTGTAAGTGATAGAACGCAGGCAGTTCTATACGCACTTAAACATGGCTGGTTTCCTCTGGAAAGTGCAAATTAACCCTGTTGTAAGCGGTCCGGACAGTTCCTTTTTTAGAGAGGAGACGACAGACTCCGTAGCGCACCACCATAATTGTAAAGCAACCTTTCCAGGTTGCGATCAAGCTGGAAAGGTTGATTTACGAAGGAGAAAACCATAAGATGTCGTTTTTTGACGAAGAAGGACAGGGATTGCTTGAGTATGCGCTTGTCCTGATCCTAGTAGCTGTTGTGGTTATCGCCATCATCACCTTACTTGGACCGGAAATCAGTGAGCGCCTTTGCCAGTACTTTGATGTGTTTTGTGTGGCTCAACCATAATACTTTACTTAGTGGATCCGAATTCTTGATCTAAGAATCCTGGTTTTTCCCGGGTTTCTCATTACTAACACCGTGAATTCTAAAAAACAAACCACAGAGCAGGATTCAGACCAACCAACAGAACAAGAAACATTGGAAGAATTGCGGGTGCGGCGCGCTTCCCCCGTGCCGGACGCGCGCGATGCTTATGACGAACTCAAAAGGCTTGTCCTTCTCCGCCTTACAGCCGAGATAGGGGATCAACTCGATCAGATGGACAAGATAGAGGCACGCACGTTGCTGCAAGAAAAGTTAGATGTGCTGCTGGTTGAAGAGAATATCCTTCTCAAGCGACGTGAAAAATTGCACCTCATGGAAGATATCGTAGCCGATCTGCTGTGACACTTCAAGCCAGACTACCGGAAGCCCGAAAGTGGGCGAACAAAGCTATAGATTTGCTCTTTCCGCCGGTCTGCGGCGCGTGTAATAGATTCGGACCTCTTATTTGTGACGACTGTCTGGAGAAGATGCCCTGGGTAAAAGAGCCGATCTGCCATCGTTGTGGTCGTTCACTGCTCCACAAGGCAAATGTTTGCCGTTCCTGCTGGAAGCAAGACTTTCCTTTGCAACAAGTCCGCGCCTCGCTGTATTACCGTGAGCCACTCGCCGGGGTACTTCATAAAATGAAATATGAGGGATTGTTCGCTTTGGCAGAACCGCTGGCGGAGATGATGGTGGCTGCATGGCCGGATTGGGAGCCCACTCCTGACGAAATCGTTCCCATCCCCCTGCACCAGCGGCGGAAAAGGCGGCGAGGCTTCAATCAATCTTCTCTGCTGGCAATTGGCGTTAGCGATCAAGTGGAGATTTCCTTCAATGAACAAGCGCTGATGCGCACACGACATACGGTTCCTCAAGTCGATCTGAGCCCAGCACGGCGCCTGCTAAATGTGCGAGGAGCATTTACGGCCGTTGCCCATCAAGTAAAGGGCAAACAGATATTGTTAATAGATGATGTTTACACGACTGGTGCCACGATGTCAGCTGCGGCTGAGGCGCTGATCGCCTCCGGGGCGCGCGGCGTATCAGCCTATTGTCTGGCACGCACCGTTTAGTAGTGGGATAATAACGTGACCTTCAATAATTCGATAAGGAGACAAGCGAATGGAACTCTCAATCCACGGCCATAACCTGGAAATTACAACAAGACTACGAAACTACGTGGAGAAGAAAACTGCACGGCTTGACCGGTACATGCCAAACCTATATTCCGTACAGGTTGACCTATCAACGGAAAACACGCGCAGCGCCGTCGAGCGTCAGGTGGCGCAAATTACCATTCGGGACGATCGTGGGACCATACTACGGGCAGAAGAGCGCAATAGCGACATTTTCGCGGCTGTTGATGCAGTTATTGATAAGCTGTACCGTCAGATTGAACGGTACCGGGGCAAACGTAAACGGAAGCAACGCGGTAATGCTGCGGTAGAAGCGTTTAATTTAGGCGAACCACTGCCTTTGGAGGAAGAAGAAGACCTCGGAGGTATTCCTTCGATCGTGCGCACCAAGCGCTTTGCACTGCACCCCATGTCGGCGGAGGAAGCCATTGACCAGATGGAATTGCTAGGTCATGATTTCTTTGTCTTTTTCAATACTGCTGACGATGGCATTAACGTTTTGTACCGGCGCCGAGACGAAAACTACGGTTTGCTTCAGCCTGAATTTGATTAAAAAGAGATTGTATACATCTATGGCCCATATCCTGATTATTTGCACCGCCAATATTTGTCGATCCCCGGTTGCCGAAGCATTGATACGCGATCGTTTACAGAAGCGCGGCCTTGACGACTGGACCGTAAGCTCGGCCGGCACTTGGGCACAAATTAGAGGAGGTGCCGCAGAAAACAGCGTATTGGTCATGGCCCAACAGGGCCTGGACATCAGCGACCACCAGTCCCGTATGGTTGAAGAATCGCATTTGGAGCAGGCAGATCTGGTCCTGTGTATGGAATCAGGCCATGCGGAGGCGCTAAGAACCGAATTTTCGAAATATGCTTACAAGGTGTATTTGCTGACTGCTATGGTAGGCCAAGCGTACAGCGTGCACGATCCTATTGGGGAGCCCTTGACAGCGTACGAACGAATGGCCAAAGAGCTTGCCGATCTGATTGACAAGGGAATGGACCGTATAGTGTTGTTGGCTGAGGAAAACTGCGCAGTGGCTTAAGTTCGGCGTCTACCAGCCTTCGATGAATTGGGCCCACTCTTCATTCTGACCAATATGGCTACCGAAGCGGTAAACGGCCGTGGCCTTGGGCTCGAAGGGTTGGCGCTGGAGGTACATGTTGGCCTCCTTAGGACTCTTGCCACCCTTGCGCCGGTTGCAGGGCATACAGGCTGCAACGAGATTGTGCCAGGTGTGTGGGCCGCCGCGGTGCCGGGGAATGATATGGTCCAGGGTCAGATGACGCACCTGACGGCCGCAGTATTGGCATGTAAAATCGTCGCGGCGTAGAACCTCTCGTTTGGACAAGGAAACGCGCGGACGCGGACGCTTGATCATATGGCTGAGCCGGATTACTGAGGGGATCTCAAACTCAGCCGCGACGCTGCGAATCACGCCACGGCCGTTGAGAATCGTTTCCGCCTTGCCGGAGAACACTAGCGCTAAAGCACGTTTGGTGTTGCAAACGTGTAGTGGTTCAAAGTTAACGTTGAGAATGAGCACGGGCTCATTCAGTAAGCCATTCTTGCCCATGACGACAGGAGTATACCTGAGACAGGAGAGCAGCGTCAATTCCCTTTAACGACAATTTTTCTGGCAACCCTATGGACTCACAAGAACTGCTAACCTACCTGGATAATTATCTTCAGATCGACTCAATAAAGGATTACGGTCCGCAAGGTCTTCAAGTTGAAGCGAGCAATAATAATGTCCAACGCATTGCCCTGGCTGTTGACAGCGCCCCGATGACCATCGAGGCGGCTGCGTCGTGGCCGGCCGACATGCTGTTGGTGCATCATGGCATATTGTGGCGCAGCGTAGAACGACTATCCGGCCCTCTTGGCCAACGCGTGCGCTTGCTACTGAAAAATAATATTCATCTTTATGCAGCTCACCTGGCCCTGGATGCACACCCTGAAGTAGGCAATAACGTCGTGTTAGCGGGCATGCTCGGTGCGGATGTGCAGGATTGGTGGTGTGATGTAATGGGCACCAAGATCGGCGTGATCGGCAGCCTGGATACAACGGTCGAAAAGCTGGTCGCTAATGTAGAGGCCGTACTGCACAGCCAGGTTCGAGCCTTGCAGCATGGACCGCCAAGGGTACATAGACTGGCCATTGTCTCAGGATTCGGTGCGGACCGTGTGGCCGAAGCCGAGGCTATGGGAGCGGACACTTTGCTCACAGGTGAAACATCCCATGCCAATTATTGGGCTGCTGCTGACTATGGCTTGAATGTCATTTTTGCCGGGCATTATGCGACCGAAACTGTTGGCGTGCAGGCGCTCGGACGGCATCTTGCGCAGAATTTTGACTTGAAGGTTCGTTTCTTTGATTTTCCAACGAAAATGTAGGCATGTAACGTCATTTTCCAGCTAACTGGAATGCAAACTCAGGCATAAGACGTAACGAAGTTTGCGAGAAAATAAGGTTGAGTAGTTACTTTTTAACACTAGATGTGTTCCAATCGAGTCAGCGTAGGCATCCAACGATTAATCGTATCGCAATCGCTGTCGCTTTCGTAATTGAAGAAGCTTGATAGCGATTGGGATTGGCAGAGAAGTAGAAATCCTCAGATACCACCCGGTAGCAGTTGAGGATACTCACTCCTCTACTTTCAGCCGAAGTGAAGCACACCTTTAAAAATGTATCTAGGGAGATTTCAATGGGTAATGATAAGCTAAGCTGGATTCAGGATGAACTTGATAATCTGAAGAGCGCGGGACTGTACAATACGATCCGCACAATTGAGTCCCCCATGGACGCCTGGGTGAAGATTGACGGCCGTTCTCTGCTTAATTTCTGCGCCAATAACTATCTGGGATTGGCCAACCATCCGCGCATTCGTGAGGCTACGAAAAAGGCTATTGATACATTTGGTGTCGGTCCTGGCGCAGTGCGCACAATAGCTGGTACGATGTCCCTGCACATCGCCCTGGAACAGCGCCTGGCCGAGTTCAAACGGGCGGAGGCGTGCATCAGCTTCCAGAGCGGATTCGCGGCCAACCTGGGCACGATACCAGCCATCGTTGGGCGAGGGGATGTCATCTTCTCCGACGAGCTCAATCATGCCAGCATCATAGATGGCTGC
Source organism: Chloroflexota bacterium (assembly GCA_009937635.1). GTDB lineage: Bacteria > Chloroflexota > Anaerolineae > Promineifilales > Promineifilaceae > JAACFF01. The sequence goes on along the minus strand of JAACFF010000322.1, from coordinate 1,428 downwards.
CGCCTCAGCAGGGCAAAGGTTGTACGCTACAAACATAACGACGTGGATGATCTGGTCAGTCAAATTGAAGCCACGGCGGAATTTGGCCGGCGTGTGATTATCAGCGATGGCGTCTTTAGTATGGATGGAGATATCGCGCCCCTGGATAAACTGGTGGAGGTGGCAGAGCGTTACGATATCATGACGATGGTGGATGACGCCCACGGTGAAGGCGTTCTTGGCCATGGCGGGCGCGGCATTGTGGACCATTTCGGTCTGCACGGCCGTGTCGACGTCGAAATCGGAACGCTTAGCAAGGCCTTTGGCGTGATGGGAGGGCTTGTGGCGGGCAAGGCGGTGATCGTCGAATGGTTGCGGCAGCGGGGACGGCCGTTCCTCTTTTCCAGCGCCATGACCGTGCCTGATACGGCTGCGTGCCTGGAAGCGGTCAATATCTTACAAGAATCTACGGAATTAATCGACCGGCTGTGGGCCAATGCCGCTATCTTCCGCGCTGGGATGCAGGATATGGGCTTTGACACAGGCTTCAGCCAGACGCCAATCGTGCCCGTGATGCTGGGCGAAGCGCCCCTGGCGCAACAGTTCAGCCGTCACCTTTTTGAGCAGGGCGTTTTTGCGATGGCCATCGGCTTTCCAACTGTGCCCCGTGGCAAGGCGCGCATTCGCGTCATGAACTCCGCCGCTCACAGTGAAGAAGATATCAAATTAGCGCTGAAGACATTTTATGAGGTTGGCCAGGAACTGGGCGTGATTTAAGCAGGGTCGCCGGCATTTTCACGGAAACCGAGTTGCTTTTGGTCCTTTGAAAAACAAGGCGAAGTTTCCGGGAATATCGTGCGGTTCTGTTGTTAGGGTTATATCTCGAAGGGTTGGTGCATTTCGGGGACGGCTACATTCCCAAAACCATGTTGACGACGTAATCCATCCGCCAGGGCGAAGGAGGCATCCTTTTCGCCATGAACGATGAAGGTGTGGGATGGGGGTTGGCGCAATTTCCCCGCCCACTCCAGCAGTTCCGAGCGGTCGGCATGAGCGCTGAGGCCGTTTATCACTTCCACGCGCGCCCGCAGCTTATACTCCTCACCCAAGATTTTCACCTCTGGCTGCTTTTCAACGATGCGGCGTCCCAATGTATATGGCGCTTGCCAACCGACGATCAATATTGTGTTGCGCGCGTCTTCAATATTGTTTTTCAGATGGTGCAAAATACGGCCCGCTTCAGCCATGCCGCTGGCGCTGATGATGACCGCCGGTTCGCGCAGGAAATTCAGCTCTTTCGATTGCCTGGTTGAACGCGTATAGCTCATCATGTCAAAGCCAAAGGGATCGCCGTGGCGGTCTGTGGTTAGAAATTCCGCTACCTCTTCATCGTACGCTTCCGGGTGTAGGCGGTAGATAGCCGTGGCATCTATAGCCAGGGGGCTGTCT
>JAACFF010000321.1 GCA_009937635.1 Chloroflexota bacterium | reverse complement strand
CAAATTGCGTGAGATGGTCATTATTCCTTCTCTGGCATTTGATGTTGTCTAAACTTCTTGCTTTGTGTACAAGGATTTGATTGTTAAGGTACTATTGACAAAGGCAATGCGTTGATGATAAAATTCGTCCTACAACCATACGACCAGACGTTAACCGATTTTAATTGAACATGATTAAGAGAAGTCCATCACTCACCGATCAGGCCAAGGCCCACATTAAAGAGCAAATAGTGAATAACCAGTATGAGGGTGGACGGATTCCGTCCGAGTCTGATCTGGCCAATGAGCTTGGTGTGAGTAGGACGACGATTCGCGACGCGTTGAGCCGCCTGGAGATAGAGGGAAGTGTTTTCCGCCGGCAGGGATCGGGTACGTTTGTTAACGAGCCTGGACTTCAGATTAAATCCAGATTGGATGAGATTTGGTCGTACGAAGCTATCCTGCAGGCTCACGGGTATACACCGTCTACCGTGTTACTTGATGTTCATGAGAAGCAACCAAACGAGTTGGTAAGGAAATCTTTGAACCTGGCCGCAGACGATTCAGTCACGGTGATCCAGAAGATATTCGTGGAGGATGATGAACCGGTCATTTTCACTGAAAATCAGATTCCAACGAGGCTTTGCGCAGGATCGTTTACTAAAGACGATTTTCGTTTACCGGTCTTTCAGTTCTTGGAAACGTTATGCCGGCAAAGATTGAACTATTATCTGTCCGAGATCGTGCCGGTATCAGCTGATAAACGTTTGGCCAAAATCCTCGGAATCTCCCAGAGAAAGCCTCTGATTTCTTTTGAGGAAACGGGCTACAATGATGAAAATGAGCCTGTCCTGTGGGCTCGTTCCTTTTTTCGTGATGATCTGCTGCGATTCCGTCTTATTAGGTGGGGCGTTTAGCAGAAGTTTTTATTTAAGCGCCAATGGCGCGATTGTTAACATAGTGGCGATACACCACCCCAGAATCTTTTTCACATAAGGAGAAAAACATGAGAAGCTTTGCTGGACGAGACATATTATCACTTAAGGATTTTGAGCGGAACGAATTCTTCCGTGTCTTTGAAACTGCAGAAAAACTTGAGCCGATTGCTCGCAACCGTCGAAACAGCGACATGCTGCGAGAGAAGACGCTAGTGACAGCCTTTTACCAGCCGTCTACGCGAACGCGCCTGGCCCATGAAGCAGGTATGATTCGCCTGGGAGGCCAAGTTACGGGTTTTGCCGATGCGAAGATGACCCGTGCCGGTGATTTCTACCAGGAGACTATTAAGGACACGGTAAAAATGTTGGAATTCTATGGCGATGTAATCGTCATGCGTCATTTCCAGCAAGGCGCACCGCACGAGGCAGCGAAGTGGGCTTCGATTCCGATCATCAACGGGGGAGACGGCTGGGGCGAGCATCCAACTCAGATCTTGACAGACCTTTATACGGTCTTACGCGAAAAAGGTCGTATTGATGGATTGCGGTGGCTTGCAGTTGGCGACATGCGCATGCGTACTATGCATTCCCTGGCTCACGGCCTTACTCAATTTGATTGCCCAATCACGTTTGTATCTCCACCGGACATGTCACTTACGGATGAATTCAAGGCGGAAATAGATGTATATAGCCTGGACTATGCAGAAGCGGAACATGTAGAAGAAGCCATTGCCGATGCCGATGTGATCCTGGTTGAACCAGTTGTTCAGCCTGACTATACCAAGTCGCGAGATGAGCGTACTGGCGAGGTTAGCCTGACTCCCTCCAATTACCGAATCACCCGTGACCTGTTGGTGAACAAAGCTAAGTCTGATGCTATTTTACTGCACTCGCTTCCGCGCATGGACGAAATCCCTGCAGATGTTGATATCACTCGCTGGTCCCGATATTGGCAGGAGGCGTTTAACGGTGTTGTGATGCGAATGGCGTTGCTGGCTCTGGTACTTGGCAAGATGGAGTAAGTTAGTCGGATAGTTATAGGGTCAAGTAGTTGTGTAGTTGGCTAGTGCGCTACTTGAATACTTGAAAAGGAGAAAAAAGATGCAAACTGGACTTAAGGGACGCGATTTTATTAGCGATCTCGATTTCAGCAAGGAAGAAGTGAAAACTGTATTGGACGTGGCCTGGGACCTAAAAATGAAGCGAGCGATGGGTATTTCGCATGCTTCACTGCGGGACAAGGTGCTGGCGATGCTGTTTTTCTTCTCAAGCACACGGACCCGGGGGTCTTTCGAGGCTGGTATGGCCCAATTGGGCGGGCACGCGGCATTTATTGAAAGCCGCACTACACAGGTATCTCATGGTGATACGGAGAAGGAATTGGGCGAGATTTTTGGCCGTTATTTCGACGGTATTGCTATTCGTCATGTCGACTGGGGTATAGGAAATCGTTATCTCAATAATGTGGCGGAGGCGTCACGTGTGCCCGTTCTGAATATGCAGTGTGAAATTTACCACCCGCACCAATGTTTGGCAGATCTGATGACGATTATGGAGAAGAAGGGGCGGAATTTACGTCGCAAGAAGATGGTTGTATCTTGGGCATATGCCTCGTCTTATCTAAAGCCTATGTCTGTTCCGCAATCCTTGATCTTGCAGATGCCTCGTTTTGGCATGGATGTTGTCTTAGCTCACCCACCAGAATTTCAGTTAATGCCAGATATCATGGACCAGGCTCGCGATCTGGCGAAAAAGCACCACACAGGTTTTGATGTCGTGCACGATATGGAAGAAGCGTGTCAGGATGCAGATGTCATTTACGCAAAGTCGTGGGGCCCGCTTATGACAACGCATGATGCGGATGAAGGCAAACGTATTCAAGATCAATATAAAGATTGGATCGCTGACGATGCCAAAATAGCCCTGGGTAAGGATGATGTTATTTACATGCACCCCTTGCCGGCAGACCGCGACATTGAAGTCACCAGCGCCGTGTTGGATGGACCTCATTCCGTGGTGTTTGACGAAGCTGAGAATCGGCTACATGCGCAAAAAGCAGTGATGGCGTTGACGATGTAATATACCGATCCTGATGCAAACTGTGAGATGAACGTTGGCATCAGGTCGTTAATCTGAGGAGGGTCTAGATGACTCAAAAAGTTGCGGTAATCGCTATTGGCGGTAATTCATTGATCAAAGATAAGCAACATCAGACCGTTCAAGATCAATATATGGCTGTAGATGAAACAACGGATCACATTGCCAAGATGATTAAGTCCGGCTGGGAAGTAGCTATTGCGCATGGCAATGGTCCCCAAGTGGGTTTTATCTTGCGTCGCTCGGAATTGTCTGCGCATGAATTACACGAGGTTCCGCTAGATGTTTGTGGCGCTGATACGCAAGGAGCCATAGGCTATGCATTACAACAGAACTTACAGAATGACTTGAGGGGCATGGGTATTGAGAAACCGGTGGCCACAGTGGTAACACAAGTGCAAGTTAATGCGGACGATCCCGCTTTTCAAAACCCGACCAAGCCTATCGGATCTTTCATGGATGAAACACAAGCTTTAAATCGCCGCGAATCTGATGGGTGGGATGTTGTGGAAGATGCAGGTCGCGGCTGGAGACGAGTAGTAGCATCTCCTCTACCTGAGCGTATTGTGGAAGAGATGGCGGTAAAAACGTTGATTGACGCCGGCGTTGTGGTGGTGACGGTGGGCGGAGGGGGCATTCCCGTCGTCGCCGATGAAAAAGGCAATTTGCGAGGTGTGCCAGCAGTTATTGATAAGGACTTTGCTTCGGCGTTGCTGGCGAACCAACTTAATGCGGAACTGTTTATTGTCAGTACGGCCGTTGAGAAGGTTGCGCTTAATTTTGGCAAACCGGAAGAGCAATGGGTTGATCACATGCGCCTTGATGAAGCGAAAAAATACTTGGCTGAAGGCATCCATTTCGCGAAAGGGAGCATGGCGCCGAAGATCGAGGCGGTCATAAATTTCCTGGAAAGGGGTGGTAAGAAGGCAATTATTACCGATCCGGCAAATCTGGAACGTGCGTTGAACGGCAAGACTGGCACGCACTTCACGGTGTAAGTTAGGCGGAAATAAACTGGATTTCGGTGCTTATATCTGCTAAAGGGCTGGGTAGATCCCGGTTTTTTGAAGGTTTGGAAAAGAACTAATAATGGACCATGTAATTAGTTTACGAAGCCTCATTAGCGGGCGCGAATTTGCGGTGAATGAGGTCGAATATGTCGATCCTGAATATGGTAATGAAGGTATTCTCGATGTGTGTTATGACTATGATCTGATAGGCAAGTGTATCAGTCGCGAGTCCTTACGTGAAAATCGGGAATTAAACATCTGGCGCTACAAACCGCTTCTTCCTGTTGAAGCAGACGCTGCAGTCCCATCGCTGGCCGTGGGCTGGACCCCGATGTACGATGCCCCTCGCATGGCGGCGTACCTTGGATTGAAACATGTTTGGGTTAAGGATGATGGCCGAAATCCCACAGCTTCTTTTAAAGATCGAGCCAGTGCTATTGCTGTCGTGAAGGCGCGTGAAAAAGGCGCTGGTATCATTACTACAGCCAGTACCGGCAATGCAGCAGCGGCCTTGAGCGGCTTGTGTGCCAGCGTTGAGCAACCCAATGTGATATTTGTGCCTGAAAGTGCACCGCCAGCTAAGATTGCCCAGCTCCTCGTTTTTAATTCCACTGTGATGTTGGTCCAAGGTACATACGATGACGCCTTCGAACTGTGCCTGGAAGCGGCGGCCGAATATGGTTGGTACAACCGCAACACTGCTTACAACCCATATATGACTGAGGGTAAGAAAACTGCCAGTTTCGAAATCTGTGAACAGCTTAACTGGAAGACCCCAGATCGCATTTTCGTCAGCGTCGGAGATGGCTGCATCATCGGCGGTTTGCATAAGGGGTTGAAGGATCTTTTGGCCCTAGGCTGGATAGATAAGATGCCTAAGCTGATGGGCATTCAAGCCGTGGGCAGTAGTTACATGTACCAGGCTTGGGTCAACGATGAAGACGTACTAACCAAACCGCCGGTCGATGCTGCAACTGTAGCCGATAGCATTAGCGCCGGTTTGCCACGGGATCGCTTAAAGGCCATGGCCGCGGTTAAAGAAACGGATGGTGCATATATAAGCGTAACCGATGACGAAATCCTGGCTGCAATCCCGGCTTTGGCACGCTTGTCGGCCGTGTTTGGCGAACCAGCTGGAGCTGCAGCTTATGCTGGTTTGGTCAAGGCTGTACAAGAGAACTTGATAAGTTCTGATGAAAAGGTTGTGGTGCTTAATACAGGCAATGGGCTAAAGGACATCGCCAGTGCGATGAAATCTGTTGAAATGGCTGGCACCAAACCATATCGTGTATCTCCCGACCTAAACGATCTTAAGAGAGTTATGAGGACCATAATAGAGTAATTGAAAGCGGGTGAGGCAGGATAACTCATCCCAGGCATTAGAGGAATTAACATGATAGATCTGACCATTCACGATGAAGCCGTACTTGAACGCGCGGTACAAAAAGCACGAGAGAGCAACATTATCATTCCCACTTTTAAGCAACAATACGACCCTCAGCTGATTCCGGATGTAATCAAGCGAAAATTGGCTGATGTAGGTCTTTGGGATCTGAATCCACTAAATCTATTTCGTATCACCTGGCATAATGATCAAGTGCCTAGCGGCGGTGGTTTTGGCGGCGTTGACTTTTTGGAGATTCCCCGAGAGCTAACGGGTATAAATGCGCGCATTTATACGCTTGTCGGAAAATGGTTTCCAACTGGCGCTCATAAAGTTGGAGCAGCATTTGGTTGCCTGGTTCCGCGATTGGTGACGGGGCAATTCGATCCGACCAGCCAGAAAGCTGTGTGGCCATCGACTGGCAATTATTGCCGTGGAGGAGCGTATGATTCACACCTACTAGGTTGTGAATCAATAGCTATTTTACCGGAAGGTATGAGTAAAGAACGTTTTGACTGGCTGGCCACTGTTGCCGGCGAAACCATAAAAACGCCTGGTTCCGAAAGCAATGTCAAAGAGATCTTCGACAAATGTTGGGAACTGCGCGCTTCGGGTGAAGATCTAGTCATCTTCAACCAGTTTGAGGAATTTGGCAACTACCTCTGGCACTATGAAATCACTGGTCGAGCGATGATGGAGGTATTGAATCAGGTCATGGGCCCTAATGATTCTTACCGGGGTGTGGCGCTAACAACAGGTTCCGCCGGCACGATCGCTTGCGGTGATTATCTGAAGGATCAGTTCCCTACCAGCAAGATAGCTGCCAGTGAAGCGCTACAATGTCCGACACTGCTCAATAATGGCTTTGGTTCGCATCGAATTGAGGGGATTGGGGACAAACACGTACCCTGGATCCACAACGTCAGAAATACGGATATGGTCATGGCGATTGACGATGCGGCGTCAATGGGGTTGCTACGTCTATTTAATGAGGAAGCGGGCCAAGATTATTTGGAGCAGAAGGGTGTTCCGCTCGATTTCATTGAAAAATTGCCAGAGTTGGGCATTTCCAGCATCGCCAATTTGTTATCAAGTATCAAGCTGGCTAAGTATTATGAGTTGGATGAAAATGATATTGTCTTAACGGTGGCTACGGACTCAATGGAAATGTACCAAAGCCGGATCCTTGAGCTGCGTGAGGAAGAAGGCCCTTTCACCACGCTCGATGCAGCAGCTGCGTATGGGCAGTATATGGCGGGAGTGACAACGGATCATTTGCAGGAGCTAACTTACAATGATCGCAAGCGTGTACACAACTTAAAATACTATACTTGGGTTGAACAACAAGGAAAGACTTACGAAGAGATTCAGGCGCAATGGTATGATGCCAATTACTGGACCAACATCCATGGGCATGTGGATGAGATGGACACTCTGATTGATCAATTTAATGAGCGCACCGGCCTGTTGGCAGAGATGCTCTGAGCGAAGCTAGGAATAATGGCAAATAATTGGTTTTGATGTTGGCTTTTTTGTAGCAAAAGAGAAAACCGTAGCAAAATGGCAACTTATCATTAACTTGTTGTTAACCAGGTTGCGATAAACTATAGGCACGAGAAAGGGT
>JAACFF010000320.1 GCA_009937635.1 Chloroflexota bacterium | reverse complement strand
ACTCTTCGGGTCCACTTTGGCGAAATATTATTCATTTCAGTCATCAATTAACCTTCCTTATAAAGTTACTGATTTCACGTCATTTCCTTAGTCGCCGGGCGCGCCCTGGCCTATTTGAATTTCAACACTCGAAATTTCAGAGACCTCAGCCCTATCTCTAACTGAATCCTTTCAGCTTCCTCAATATTGACAGCGCCTTCATCAAGCTGGGTTTAGTCGCGAATTTTAAGCTCAATGCATACCCTTTCGACTTCATCTAGTTAAACATGTTCGGGCAATATCATTTAGTCCTCTTAAGACGCAATTGGTGCCCATACGTGATAAGGCTGAAAATCTATTCGAAGAATGATAAATCTTATCGATCGCGACAGCTGATCACTATCCAGTCGGAGCGTGTCATATGATGTCAATCATGATGTTGAGTAGTATAGCAGATTTGGCCAGTAGCACTTCGCCGAAGTCCACAGTTGCTCAGTTTCTATCCTGGATGATGCAACTAACATAGGGAATAGATTTTCACCAGAAAAATCTTCCTTTTTTCCTTGTATTTGGAAATGGGATCATACATCGGATAAAAGTTTATCGCGGGAGCGATAGTTTCGCTCCCGTTGCTGAACTATAGGATTTGGGCAAAAACTGGGAAAAAGAAAAAGACCCCTGGTATTCAGGAGTCTTTGTGTCTTAGTGTCTAGTACTATAGGCTTAGACGGGAGCGAGGGATGGGGCACTCACGTGTAAAACTAGGGTGGTGATGTTTTTACCCCGATTTGCTCACCAAGATTATTTGCCGCAACTTTCGTCATACACCAATAGCCTATCACTTCATCAACCATCATATCAAGTATCGATTTCTACCTGATAAGGTTGGCGTTAAAACCTACTTCAAGCGCAAACTCTCTAGAAACTCACTTCACTGTCATCTGGATGAAGGTTTTGCGCCCTTGGCGTGTTAGTAGGTTCTTAGATCATGTCCGTAGACCAGTTTGACTTCTGGGTAGCGTTCTTTGAATAGAATAATGCGATCCAATACCTCCTGGCCACCCTCGAGGTCGCTGGAATAGTAACCTGGACCGATCCCAGTCTCAAATTGGTAATGATCGTTACAGGCATCACCAGTGAAAAGAACCTGTTCATCGATGCCGTTGATCAGGAATATCACATGCCCGGCGCTGTGCCCACTTGACGAGATCGCCCAGAACGAACCATCCCCAAAAACATCAACGCTCTTCCCCAGAGGCAGCAAATCAATGCCCTTGGCAAAATCAATTTCCTGCAGTTCATCGATACCCGCCAAATGATCACTTTGCATGAAGAACCTGAAATTGACATATCGTTCATTCTTCCCCGCGAAATAAGGAATGTCCTTAGGCAAATCGACGATCCCGGCCGTATGATCCTGATGCAAGTGGGTGAGGAAAACGCCTTCTAGTTGAATGCTTTCCTGATTCAGAATCGCAGCAATATGCGTGTTGGGTTCCTGGCTACCTTTCCCCAGATAGCTCTCGACCATAAGACCTCTGATCGTGCCATGCCGGTTGTGAACATAGGCTTTATCTAGACCCGCATCAATCAGATACGCGCCAAACTCCTGATGTTGGATGATACTCACGTTGACCGGTATCTCAATACTTGCATCCTCGATATCTTGAGCCTCTTCGTACTCCAGATTCATAATGGCGGATAAGGTTGTTTGCATTACGCCGGTAGAATAGGTGCGGATGGTGATCGGCTGAGGGTTTGAGAGAATCTCTTCCCAACCGTGATATGCTGGCTCAGGCGCTGGGTAAGGGACCCTCCGAATCATTGAAGGCTGCCAGATAAAGAAAGTAAATATGGCTGTGGCTATCAAGATTGTGGTTATTGCGAGTAGTATTCTTTTGGGCTTTCGCATTATCTTTCTCCTCGTATGATATGTATCGACGGGAATGATCCCGTTGACAAGTGAGTAGGCCCCTGAAGTTTTCTGGATGACCCCTAAGGACAGGCTTTCTCAGGACAAGGATGCAGCAAAAGATGCAAACTTGTTGTTTGGTTCGGGGCCGCGATACTTGAACTGACCGACTACTTTCGCCCCTTTTCCTTCCAGCGCCTGCGCCATTTGGCGCAACGTTGATCCCACCGCCAACTTGTAGGTGCAAAATACAACCGTTTGTTTACCTTCTAGATTTCCCAGCTGCTCTATGAAGCGCATCGTCCCTTCTGTGGGGTGTTGTCGAATGATGAATAAACCCTTGACCCAACTTCCGACGCAAATGAGGTCAGCTTCTGACACATTGGCCGGTTCAGCCTGTGCTAATGATTGGACCCGGCACTGGTGACCATGTATTTCCAGCATATTGCCCATTGTCTCCGCCGCCTTGGCGGTGGTGCCTGTACTGCTGTCATAGACTATTGAAATGTTCATTTAAATTCTCCTCTTCATTTAAACAAGGCATAGATAGACGAAATTACTGCTGTTAGGGAACGTGTCATTGGTGTTATACCCAACTGATTTGTGGGGGTTTTCTCTCGATCATATTTTTGAACTTTGGGATTGGGTACCCAAGCGCCAAAGCCCCATACAGATTGTTATCAGGTGGGATGCCAAGTAGGCTTGGAATGCACCGGTTCCATTTCCGCGCCATTGGGGCACGACACGGAGAGAGTACCCATCCGGTGTAAAAGTGCCCGATCCCTAATGCGTGAGCAACTAAGGATGCATTCTGCAGCGCCAATTGTGCATTTACATCCCCGAACCCAACCGTTCGGCGAGCATGAAAAGCAAGTAACACCGGTGCACCATTGAGTATGGGGTCGTCGCCGGATTCAAACATCTGAATCATCCGTTTGAATCCGGGGATTTCGCGCAGGCCACTCTCGGCCAATTCCCGGTCAGCAACCAGCGCGACTGTTCTGAATATTGGGTTAGCAAAACGTTTGATTTCAAACTTTAGATACTCGATGACCATCGCGGAAACCTTATTCAGCAAAGCTCTATCCCGAACAACGAGAAACTCCGTGCTTTGCGAGTTGTGCCCGCTGGGCGCAAAGCGTGCCCCGTCGATGATTGTCTCGATGGTCTCTTTCGTCAGGGGCTTGTCTCGAAATGTCCGGATGGAGCGCCGGGTCTTGAGCAGCGCCAGCACCTGTTCTGATGTGGGCATCTGCTCAAACGGAATCGCCTGGATGGTGGTCGCTGGGAATTCAGAGTGGCTAATCGCAGCTTGAGGGCAGATGGCCATGCATTGGCCGCAAGCAATGCAACGCTCCATGTGTTCATTAGATATTTTGGGAATGGTGACCTTCTCGTCTTGTTGAATAACGGCGTCTGGGCAGATCATGGCGCAGAGGCCATCTTTTTTACATCGTTCGGGATCGATTGTGACTTCATACATCTTTACCTGCTCCTTAAAGTACATTGACAATGGATGAGTGCTCGGGAATTAGGTTGTCGGTTTGAGCAAAATCTTTCCACCCGTCATTTGATTGGTGTATTCCTGGACAGCTTTCCTTGATTCCTGGAAGGGATACCGTGCCCGGATTTCGCTCTTGAGATCGGTGCCGATCAGTTTTTGGGAGCGCCGCCAAAGCATCAGGATTTGCAGCAAATTCTTATTAGAATAGAGCCATGGCCCCAGCCAGAAACCGGTTATGGTCTTGCCTTGAAATACGATCTGGTCGACATTGGTTTGTGGCGCTTTGTGGGAAAGACAGCTATAAACCGTTACGGTGCTGTTTTCCGGCAGTGCTTTGAGCAGCTGCCCCGTCATCGGTCCGGCAACCGCATCAAATGCAAGGTGGGCGTCATACTCATGGCAGGCATCATGGAGCTGTCTGTCAAAATCCACATCATCGCTATTCAAGACGACAGTTGCACCTTGCGCTTTGAGTAGTTGCACCTGTTCATCTCGGCGAACAACGTTAATGACCTGAATCCCCTCACTTCGCCCCAAGCGGTTGACCATTTGCCCGAGTGCGCTGGCTGCGGCGGTGAGGACGATGGCTTTGTGACCACCCTCTTTTGTGATTTCCAGGAAAGCGCTGGCCGTTAGCGGGTTGATAACTGACATAGCCCCTTGTTCCAAGCTGACCGATTTATTAAGTGGAAAGACACCGCCCTTTGTTGAGGCCACCACATATTCAGCCCAAATGCCATCTTTTTGCCCATTACTCAGACAGGCAACCCGCTTTCCGAGAAAATAGCGGCCCATCGCTCCAGGGCCAACGGCAACAACTGTTCCCGAACCTTCTCCGCCGGGAACGACAGGAGGTGGGTTATCGAAACCGTAATTTCCACCCAGGAAGGCTAAATCCGAGGGATTGATCGGTGAGGCGGCGACTTTAACCAGAACCTCATCCTTTCCCGGCTTGGGAACCGGACGCTGTTCGACCCGGAGTGCTTCGGGGCCGGAATATGAATCTAGAACCACAGTCGTCATCTGATCGGGTATTTGTGTATGTGACATTTTCTATCTCCAAAAAATTTACAGGGTTTCAGATCAGTACGTATTACGTGTTGCGTATTCCGTTGGGTTCATCGAAATACGCAACACAGATTAGGGTGTTGATAGGGATTCATTCTTCTTGCATCAGTTCGGCGATCTTCTTTTCCTCCCAGCTCGAGCCAGGACTTCCAACAAAAACTCGTACCGCATGCAGAGCAATAGCAATGCCCCATCCCATGAGCGGCCAAATAAACCAAAGCGTTTCCGGGGACGTAATCATGTTGATAAAAAACAAGCCCAGGTTTACGATTACGTACACAGTAAGGTGAATGTAAAAACCTCTTAATGCCTCAACTCTCTCTTTAGCTTTTAGATATTTAGTTTCTTTCGTGTTCATTTCGTCTCCTTTACATATTGAATGTTTTGTCACACAATTGCTTAATATCTGCCGCATCCGGCTAATCAAGCTCGTTGCGTTTAATCGACAGCAGTGACAGACCTAGATCGTACAGTTTTCGCAGTAACCCGTGCAGAGCGGCTTGATCAACCACCTTGCCTGTCAGTTTGGTGACACTCCTTCCGTCTGCATCGACTTGAGGCTCAATGTCCATGCCGTCGAACCAATCGGCTCGGCTCTTGTCCAGGTACCCTTGCACTGTAATCTGGTAGATTACCGGGCAATCTGATTTAAACTTGTGTCCTGCATCTGTCATTACTGTCAACCTTTTTTCAAATCAATGTTCACAGAATAACCGCCGCGGATCGGAAAGTAACCACATTTGAATGTGATCCTGAGCAGAAAAAGATGTGATTGTTGAGGGGAAATTATGTGATGGGGGTTATTTTATAAGAGGTTTAGTTCCTTGGCTTTGGCGACAGCCTCGGATCGCTTGTGAACCATGAGCTTACTGTAGATGTTCTTTACGTGCGTGCGTACTGTATTGAGGCTAACCATAATTTGGTTTGCCATTTCTTTGTAGGTCAGGTCTTGTGCCATTAGGTGCAGGACTTCCAATTCACGGTCAGAAAGCGGATCTACGAGTAGGGACGGGGGTGAAAGGTTGGGTCCGTCAGGCTGTGGATCCGTATCGATTCGGTTCAGCAATTTGATAGCATAATCAGCAGCAATGTCGCGCCTGGCTGCTTCCTTGAGCAAGCGTATGATTGGAGCGCCGTTGTTTAGAAAGACCCGAACAGATCCCTCCGGTTCAGCCAACCCAAGTGCTCGATCCAGGGAAGACAGCGCCTGATCGTGATCTCCAAGTGCATCCAAGGCCAATGCCTGAAGGTTGAGGAGATCAATCAGATGCCCGATACGTCCGGCTGATTCTGCTGACAGGGCGAGTCGATCGATCAATCCAAGTGCTCTGGTCAACGTAACCCCATCTGATGAGGCTCGTCCTTGCGCAACTAGCACCCGCGCCAGCGAGATATGTTCATACTCATTTTGAAGGTTGAATTCGATCTTGGCACTCAAATTGCTTTCCTTCGCCCACCGAGACGCCGTATCAAGCTCGTCTTGTGCCAGCCACAAATGTACCTGGCAGGCAGTAAGTTCTACCTGAAAGATTTGCTGGAGGTCCATTTGCGTGCTGTTAATCGCAGCTTGCAGCCTCTTGTTGGCACCCTCCACATCGCCCCGTGCTTGCAGGATACGTGCCAGTAGGATTTGTCCAACTACCAGCGATTGTAAGAAGCCCCCTCGTTTGGCTTGCTTGATTCCCTGACGCACGTACACTTCAGCGTCTGCTAACTCATTGCGCTCATAGAGTACATGGCTCATATTCGCTCGCGCCATATCTGAACTAAGTACCCGCAGGTGTTCCGGTGCACTGAACTCAGCAGACGCACCGAGCATCTCCTGGCATACTTCTACTGCTTGTACAAGCTTCCCTTGCATCACCAATAGACGAACCAGTTGTTCAACGGCCATAATAGCGGCCATTATATTTTCGGCTGCAAGGAGCATTGTGACAGCATCGGCGTATGACTGGCTTGCTTGCGCTATGTCTCCGACATCTCTAAAGTTAACGGCGAGTGTTAAGAGGAGAATTCCTCGCTCGGAACGACGATCCTCTGGCAAGCTATTAAGCACTTGCTGAGCTACTTCAGTGCTGCGCATCGGTCTTCCCTGAATACCATAGAGAATCGCACGTAGTGTGTTTATCTGGCCAAACAGTTCGGCGACCTGTTCACTGTTGATGGGTGTCGTTTGCCTGGTAAGCAAAGATTCTGCATCGTTCAGGCGTTCCTCAACAGCGCCAATCTGACCGCTTAGGAATAGATTCCAAGCACAGTCGACAGATAATGAGGGGTCTGAACGGACTCTTTCATCTGGTAGCAACTCGAACCAGCGCCGCACCGTGCTCACCTCACCCCGCTCGTTTGCCGTGTAGCTGTGTTCAGCAACCAGTCGTGCTGCCTGGTCAAGATCGTCTGCTGCTAAGGCATGGCGAATCGCGCTGTCGATATACCCGTGTTCTTCATGCCATTTACTGGCGCGACGATGAAGTTCGGGGATTGTGCTGGCCTGCTCTCGCTGCAAGCGATACCGCAGAAGATCGGCAAACAGGTGGTGATAACGATACCAACGCCGTTCATCATCAAGCGGCACAATGAACAG
>JAACFF010000319.1 GCA_009937635.1 Chloroflexota bacterium | reverse complement strand
GCTCATTCTGGCCACGCAAAGGTCACAAACTCCGAATATAAAATCTCCGCCGATTGTTGACACGACGGCCGAGACAGATGGGAGCATAACCTATCACTAATCAGTAGACTGCAGATTCTCGTTTGATTTATGGGTAAGCATCAGATTGGAAATTAATAGTATGATCGAGCTCAATGAATTCGACCGCGCATATTTGCATTTGGTCTTGGAAATCAATAAACATATCGACGGCTACATCGACGCCTATTTAGGTCCTGAAGATCTAGGGCGACAGGTAAACGATAAACCCCAGAAATCACCGGCACTGTTATTGGAGGACGTCACACAGTTGCAAAGCAGTGTTCCCGCCGCACACGCGGAACGTCAGATTTACCTGTCGGCTTTGCTTCGCGCCGTGCAAACCACCATTACGATGATCGGCGGAGAAGATATCCCCTACATGGAAGAAGTACAGCGCATCTATGACATCATGCCCCAACGAGTAGATGAAGCGCTCTTCTTGCGGGCGCATAAAGATTTAGACACGCTTCTTCCTGGGTCAGGTCGCCTAAGCAATCGTTTGGAAAAATGGCGGAATCGATATTCCGTTCCCCAGGACAAGTTGTTCCTTCTATTGGAACTTGCTCGTGAAGAAACGCAGCGACGAACAGCGGCTTTGGTAGACCTGCCACCAGGGGAAGCTGTGGAGGTGGCACTGGTCAAAGATAAGCCCTGGAGTGCCTATAACTGGTTCAAAGGCCAAAGTCGTTCACTCGTCGAATTTAATACCGATATTCCCGTATTTGCCTTAACCCTGGCATCGCTCTTTGCTCATGAAGGGTATCCTGGCCACCATACTGAAGGAGTTCTGAAAGAAGAGAAGTTTTGGCTTGAACGTGGCTATGGTGAATCGGCAGCAGCATTGCTTCACTCCCCTGCTGCCGTTATCGCCGAGGGGATCGCCACCACGGCCGTAGAGATCATCTTTCCTGACGATGGTCATATTGATTGGACCCTTGATGTTCTGCTCCCGGCAGGCGCAATTGAGCCACAAGAATCAGCCGAACAGCTCAAGCAATTGCAGCAGGCATTGTTACAGTTGCGATGGGTGAGTGGCAATGCCGCCATGTCTTACCATTCGGGCCAATTGACCCAGGAACAGACGATCGAATATTTGCAGGAATACGGGTTGGCTACACGCGATAGGGCGGAAAAAAGCCTCCAGTTCCTGTACCACCCCCTCTACCGTTCCTACGTCTTTACCTACACCGAGGGGTATAATCTGATTGAACAAGCAGCCACTGACCAGGATAAGAGAGAGCTATTTTTGTCCTGCTTGACAGAGCAGAAGCTGCCCTCACAATTAGCGGCACTTGCGGCGCAATCGCCAGGTAAGGGCTAGTCGCCGGCATTTGTCCGGAGAACGATATGGAATACACACACAATGAATTGATGATCGTCAACGCCTCGCGCGCCCTTCAAGGAAGCCGTGTCGTTTTTGTTGGTGTCGGGCTTCCCAACATCGCTTGTAATCTTGCCCGCCGCAGCCACTCACCGGAAATAGAGCTGGTCTACGAAAGCGGAGTCTTTGGCGCGCAACCCGCCCGCCTTCCGCTCTCCATTGGCGACCCTACACTCGTCAGCGGCGCCACTTCGGTGACCAGTATGTCCGATCTTTTCATGTACTATTTACAGGGCGGGTTGGTCGATGCCGCCTTGCTCGGCGGCGCCCAAATCGATCGTTATGGCAACTTAAACACCACAGTTATTGGCAATTATGACCAGCCCAAAGTCCGGTTACCCGGCTCCGGGGGTGCGTGCGAAATCGCCATTAACGCCAAGAAGACTTTTATGATCATGCGTCTCAAGCGTAGAGCCTTTGTAGAGCAGCTAAACTTTCAAACCAGTCCGGGACACCTGGGAAACGGGAGATCGCGCGGAGATCTGGATCTTCCCGGGGCGGGTCCCCAATTGGTGATCACTGATCGCGCGCTGTTTGATTTTGATAATCAAGACCATCAAATGACGCTCATTGAAGTTGCGCGAGGCGAAACGGCCGAATCGATCCAGCAAGAAGTAGGCTGGCCCTTGCGCATCTCACCCAATCTGCGCGAGATAAAACCACCTACATCGGACGAGCTGCGGATTATCCGCGAACACCTGGATCCGAACGGCTTATATCGTTAGTCATCCCCGGACACCAGATTTGTCCGGAGCAAGCCGCCAAATGTGCAGGAGTTAATCTACGAAAAGGAGCTGACCTGATCATGCGCTACTCCCACCCCTACGGACACGTTTTCTACCGCAAAATGGGCCATGGGCGGCCCAAGATCTCATACGGCAAGGGCATATACTTGTTCGATGAGAGTGGCAAACAATATCTGGACGGATCTGGTGGGCCATTGGTCGTCAACGTTGGCCACGGCCGTACGGAAATCGTCGAAGCCATGACCCGCCAGCTTGAAGAAGTAGCCTACGTCCACGCCATCATGTTCACTAGCGAAGCGTTGGAAACATACACAAGTGAACTGGCCAAGGTAGTCCCTTTGCCGGGTTCACGTTTCTTTTTCTTAAGCAGCGGCTCCGAGGTTGTTGAGGGAGCCATTAAGCTGTCACGACAAATTCAGATGGCACGCGGTGAACATGGCCGCAGTATCATCATCAGTCGTTCCTTGAGCTACCATGGTATGACCTTGGGTGCTCTGAGCGTCAGTGGCCGTCCCAGCTTGCGTACGCCCTACTTGAGCATGCTGCGCAATATGCCGCACATTCGCCACCCATATCCATATCGCTTCCCGGCCGATGGCGATGAATTGGCCGATCGTCTGGAGGAGTCTATCCTGGCCTATGGTCCGGAGAATGTAGCTGCATTTATTGCCGAGCCCATCTCTGGCGCCAGTCTCGGCGCAGCTGAACCACCTGACGATTACTGGTGGCGCGTGCGGCATATCTGCGACAAATTCGGAGTCCTGCTCATTGCCGATGAAGTCCTTGTCGGGATGGGTCGTACTGGTAAGTGGTGGGCATTACAACATTGGGATGTAGAGCCTGATATCTTGCTCACATCCAAAGGCGTGGCTGGCGGTTATTTCCCCCTTGGATTTGTGGCGGCCAAAGGGATGGATGTAGAACTGGTACGGCAAAGCTTGGGAGACTTTAATCATGGAGGAACATTCAGCCACCATGCGGTTGGCGCCGCTGCCGGCTTGGCTACGTTGCGCATCATTCAAGAAGAAAATCTCATCCACAATGCCCGGGAGATGGGTCTTTACCTGGGACACAGCTTGCACAAGGCCTTTGGCAAACATCCGCACGTAGGAGATATAAGGGGCCGCGGCTTGTTTTGGGGCCTCGAATTTGTAAAGAATCGCACGACAACGGATCCATTTCCTGCCAGCCGCCATCTGGCCTGGAAGCTATGGGAACGCGCCTTCGATTTAGGGCTGGTGGTCTACTATTCGCAGGGGTGCGCCGATGGTGTTAATGGTGACATTATCATGATTGGTCCCCCTTTGATCATAAATCGAGAGCAAATTGATGAGCTCGTGGCAAAATTGGTCGCAGCAGTCAAGCAGGAGCTCGGGTAAAGATGGCCAATCTCCTCGATCCACCTATTGTCCGCATGCCGGAACTGGGTCAGGACCCCTGGCTTAACACGCCAACTGCCCTGACCAAAGAACAGCTTCGAGGCAAGGTCATTCTAGTTGATTTCTGGGACTACACTTGTATCAACTGCTTGCGTACCTTGCCTTATATACGTGAATGGGAGCGGCGCTACGCTGATCGCGGATTGGTGATCATTGGCGTTCACACGCCAGAGTTCAAGTTCGCCGCTCACCAGGCACAAGTGGCCGAAGCCGCAGAACAGCTTGAACTTCGTTATCCCATTTTGATTGACAGCCAGCAAGAGACATGGACACGCTTTGCGAATCGAGCCTGGCCAACCAAATACATTATTGATAGCCAGGGTTACATACGCTTCAAATACCAGGGAGAAGGAGGCTACTCAGCAACCGAAGAGGCCATCCAACTGCTTTTACGCCAGCGCGATCCTGACATATCTTTGCCTGAGATTATGCCTCCTTTACAGCCTACAGATGTGGCAGGTGCCGTCTGCTATCGCACAACGCCTGAACTTCATGCTGGCTATCAAGGTGGAGGTCTTTTTGGCAGCGCCCTTGGCAATCCGGAGGGTTTTGTCACTGGTGGCATCATGATGTACGCGCTTCCCGATGAAGAATATCGCCGCGAGGGCCAGTTTTTCTTACAAGGTTTTTGGCGCGCCTTGCCTGAAAGTTTGGCCTTCGCCGGTGAGGATGGCGGACGTGTTTTGCTCCCCTACAGCGCTGCTGGTGTAAATGCTGTCTTAAGCCCTTCAGGTGATCCGCTTGAATTAATGTTGGGCCTGCGTACTTCTGAGAAGACTCCCCTTGTTCAAATTAAGCTGAATGGGACGAGTCTGCCCCGTCCATTTGCCGGAAAAGACGTGCTTTATGATGCGAGCGGCCGTAGTTATCTACGCGTTGACCGTCCTCGTCTTTATGAGATAGTTCGCGATCAGACGTTCGGATCCCATGAACTGGAACTAACCTTCCATGCCCGGGGTTTAGCACTCTTCTCGTTCACCTTCAACAGCTGCGTTGTTTCCAGCTCCGGTCCAGGTTCCGCAGACACCTTCCGAAGAAATTGATGTTTTACTATTTTGGAATCAGACTACGAATATCAAGGTTGCACCCATATTAAGCGGAAGCTCTCTTATTGTGCTCTTCAAAATGGTGCTTCTTTTGTCACCTGCAGCCGTTCCGCTCACAGGTCATTAAAAATAGTGTAATTGTACTAAAATTGATATATCCTATTCTTACTATTAGCAGCTAGCTGTATCGGGTTTTCCCCAATAGTCACTGATTCAACGTAGGAGGCGGCGTATTGATGGCCAAGACAAAGGTAAATATTCTCGATCTACAAAAGAAGACTGACGACAGTGAACCAATCACCATGTTAACCGCCTACGATTACTCCTCCGCGTCGCTGGTCGATGCGGCCGAAATTGACATGATCCTCGTCGGAGACAGTCTGGGAATGGTCGTCCTGGGTTACGACAGCACGGTGCCCGTGACAATGGAAGAAATGCTACACCACTGCAAAGCCGTTGCCAGAGGGGCCAAGCGCGCTTTCCTGGTTGGCGATATGCCCTTCATGTCTTACCAGGCTGAAATCGGCGAAGCTGTACATAACGCCGGGCGCTTCCTGAAAGAAGGCGGCATGGACAGTGTCAAATTAGAAGGTGGACAGGAAGTGGTTCCGGCCATCGAAGCGATTTTGACTGCAGGCATTCCCGTTTTGGGGCATATCGGCCTCACCCCGCAATCGCAATCTAAATTAGGCGGTTACCGCGTACAAGGCAGAACGGCCGTATCAGCCGCTAAGCTCCTCGAGGATGCGCTGGCCCTGGAATCCGCAGGCTGCTTTGGCATCGTTCTGGAGGCGATTCCTGCCACCGTGGCCCAGGTTATCAGTAGTCACCTGCACATCCCTACCATAGGCATCGGCGCCGGAGCCGGCTGCAGCGGCCAGGTATTGGTCTTCCACGACGTACTGGGCTTGTATGATCGCTTGCAGCCCCGATTCGTCAAAGAATACGCCGCTCTGCGCCAGACCATCATCGACGCCTTTGTAGCCTTTGGCAGTGATGTGCGTTCGTCTCAATTTCCGGCACAGGAACATACCTACGGTATGAAAGCTGAGGAAGAAGTAGAATTCCTTGGTTCGTTGGCAGAGTGACATGCGCCTGGTTATCGTTGGCAGCGGTGCTCTGGGTTCAATATTCGCGGCCCATCTAGCACCATTTACGAATTTGGTCATGCTGGGGCATTGGCCAGCGCAAATGTCAATCCTTCGCTCCCAAGGTTTGACTATGATAAACCTTGGCGGCAGCCGTTCGCATCACACGTTTCCCACTACGGACAAACCGCTATCCATAGAAGCCACTGACATTGCCCTTGTACTGGTCAAAAGCTACCAGACAGAGCGGGCGGCGGGCGAGATCAAACAGTTCTTGGCTGAAGATGGATTAGCCATAAGCCTGCAAAATGGTCTGAGCAATGTCGACGCCCTGGCCAATGTTCTTGGATCCGCCCGCGTAACGCAAGGAGTCACCGCCCTCGGAGCGACTATGATTGAACCGGGTTTGGTCCGCTTTGCGGGGCGTGGCCCCACTTATCTGCCCTTCTCGCAACGATCGTCCAAGCCAGTCGCCCAACTAAGCCAGTGGATGAACCAAGCGGGTATGGAAACCTCTTTTGCCAACAACCTTAAGAGCCTTGTTTGGGGCAAACTGGCTATCAATGCCGGAATCAATGCCCTTACGGCGCTGCTGCGCGTACCTAACGGCTTCCTGGCCAGCAACGCGCAGGCCCGCCAACTGATGTGCGCGGCCGCCGAAGAAACGGCCGATGTGGCCAGAGCGCTCGACATCGAATTACCTTATTCTGACGTTGCAAAGCGTGTCCTAGAAGTAGCCCAAGCCACGGCCGAAAACCGTTCCTCCATGCTGCAAGACGTTCTGCGCGGTTCACAAACAGAAATCGATTTTATCAACGGTGCCGTGGTGAGATTTGGCCAATCCAACGAGGTTCCTACTCCCATAAATAATGAGTTGTACCGCCTGGCAAGCATACTACCCATTCCTGACTCTGAAACACCCCTGGCCGGCAAACTCGACTCTCTAAAATCACTCCTATGATATCTGGCTTCACGACTAAAAGACTACTAGACTACAGGACTACAGACTATGCTAGTCACATCGCAAATAGAAGAGACACGCGTTGCACGAAATGTCGATCACAATCTAAGCTGGGGATTGATCCCTACCATGGGTTACTTGCACGAGGGTCACTTATCCCTGGTCAGGCGAGCGGTGGCTGAAAATCAGCGCATAGCTGTCAGCATCTACGTCAACCCGACCCAGTTTGCTCCCGAGGAAGATTTGGACAGCTATCCTCGCGACCTGGATCGTGATCTGGCCTTACTTGAGGCAGAAGGTGTACATCTCGTTTTCGTACCGGACGACACGATCAT
>JAACFF010000318.1 GCA_009937635.1 Chloroflexota bacterium | reverse complement strand
GCCAAACCATACGCCTGTAGAAAACGCCCACTGGGTTCGTCCACCAGTATCACTGCACCTGGCGCATCACAGCTTTCTAGGAATTTCTCCGCTGCCTCTTCCCAGGTCTCTACCCGGAATGCTGCCTGCGGATCATTGGGGATGAAACCTAGTGTTCCCGCTTTCTCCGGCAGTTCGATTGTTAATGCATCATTATTGATGGATAAGGAACCGCCCTGCGCTAGAAGCTCCAGAAACTGCTCGCTGCGCGATCCTTCCTCACAAGTCGTCAACTCGCCGGGTTCCAGTCCGGCAGCAAATTGGTCACCTTCTATCGTGTATGTACCGCTGGCAATATTACAGTCGCCAACGGCAACCAATGAATTATCTTCGCCAAAAATGAGAATATATTTACTAGGATTGTCGATCTCAGAAGGTGAATCGCTTTCGTTCGTGTAAGATGACCACAACCAACCGGAGCCAAATGGTCCTTGCAGACTGGCAAAATCAATGTCACCAGACGTCAAGTTACCATCATCAGTACCCAACGATTCTTCCACTTCGCTCTCCGGTTCCACCGTCGCTGTTGGTTCTGCCGGCACTGCGGTCGGCTCAGCCGTGGAATCCTCCTCAGAAACAGTGGGCTCTAATTCTTCTGCTGTTTCTACCGTATCCTCTTCCGATTCGGTGGTCTGCTCGTTGGATGGCACTATCGTTTGCGGCGGCTCATCGCCTCCACATGCTGCGAGCAATAACATAAAAGGAATAAGAACTAGCAAATAAGATCCGGCACAAATCGTCTTCTTCATTATTACTTATCCTACTATACCGATCATTGTTCCAGGGCGTTCAAGCTGTTAAGTCCGGCAGAACTCCATGGAGGTCCATGAGCACGGCAATTTTCAAGAAATTTAACAGCTCTTGTATAATTCTTGCAACAAAAATGAGATGCGATTGCTACTTTACGGCATGTTGATCCCGTTGCCAATTGATAACATTAGCAGAACACCCTGTGCGAAACCAATAAGTTTTGGTGGGATGGCGTAAGCAGCCGACAAGCCTGCAGAGTCCACAACCAATATCAGCCAGAGAATAGGCTGATAATGAAAGAAGAGAAATACTATATTGATATGTTAGTGACTCACGAGTTGATCGGGCTCCTCAGCAAACAAGGCGGTAAAACCGCAGTCTTCACAGACATAGGCACGTAGGAGGCTACTGCCCCCTTTTTTGCCCAACAAGCGCGCTGTGGCACCCTTTTCAACAGAAACCTTGTGGCTGCCGGATGGATAGGCCCCGGCATCCTGCAAAGCAAGGTCAGGGATAATTTGCTTCGACTGGCAGTTTAAGCATTGACTGTAAGTATTCATTTTTAAACTATTCTCAGCATTCTTCACACTAGTTTCGGATAGATAGGTGGCATTTCTGTAAAATATTGAGCAAGCGGCCACCGGAAAGTATTTTCCTTGAATAAGCCATGAGCGCAAGTAGCTTGTTCAGAGTTAGCCGCCGAATGATACGTTGCCTATGTACGAAGTCAAGGAATTAGCCCGTACCCTGCAAAAACTTCATCCAGCCCGAAATCTACCCTTAGAATATGAGCCCAACTTTCCCTAATTGCTCCCCTTGTTAGAATCACACCTCACTTTTCTGTTTGAGGTCTGGTTCACATGTTTTGGTCTATCGTGGCTATTGTTTTCTCGATTCTATTAGATCTGTTGCGTCTCGGCCATCTGTCCGACCGAGAAAAGGATATTGAGATTCTGATTCTTCGGCACCAACTCGACATCTTGGAACGTAAACGTACTCATCCCATTAAGGTCTCGAATGCTGAAAAAGTCACACTGGCTGTCCTGACCAACAAGCTGAAGAAATTTGGCGATCGTTCTACTCGCCAACTGAGAAATGTTGTTCGTATCTTTCAACCGGAAACAGTTCTCAAGTGGCATCGTGAACTGGTTCGGCGCAAATGGACACAAGAACACAAAAACAAAGGCGGCCGTCCCAGAATCGATCACGATCTTGAAGCATTGATCGTTCGTCTGGCTGAGGAGAATCCAAGGTGGGGATACGGCAAGATTGAGGGAGAGCTTATTAAGTTGGGTATCAGGCTATCCCAGACGACCATTCGCAACGTTCTGAACCGCAACGGCATCGTCCCTGCCCATGTTCGCTTTGGTTCAATTGGTTGGCGACATCTTATGAAGCACTACAAAGAGCAGATTATTGCCTGTGATTTCTTCACTGTCGAAACTATCTGGTTGAAAACGCTCTATGTTTTCTTCTTCATTGAACTGGGCTCGCGACGTGTCCACCTTACCGGTATCACCGCCAAGCCTGATTCTGCCTGGGTCACCCAGCAAGCCAGGCAGTTCGTTTGGAAGCTAGAGGAAACTGATGACAATCTTCGGTTCTTGATTCATGATCGAGACAGTAAGTTTACAAACGCTTTTGACAATGTATTCAGGTCAGCCGGCTTCCATGTCATTCATACGCCACTTCGAGCACCGGATGCGAATGCTTATGCTGAACGTTGGTTGCGAACAATCCGTGAGGAATGTCTCGATCACCTGCTGATTATGAACCAGACACACTTGAAGCGTGTTCTGGATAGTTACATCAGCTACTACGAGACATCGCGACCACACCAGGGCCTAGATCAACAAACTCCAGTTCCAAGGAAACCTATCCCCTACTCCGGGCAAGTCAGAAAACGCGAAGTATTGGGCGGCATCATCAACGACTACTACTGTGCTCAAGTACCATCTTCTCAGCTACTGAACTGACAAACTTCTCAGTCAATCGAATATTGATGGTTAATGGATACGCATCCAAATGTTTCCGCATGGATCTGAACAGCGGTGCTAATTTGCAGCACCGCTGTTTTAACATTAAATCGCCGGTCTATTCAAATACTTGGTTGAGACTAATGGCCTACAAGTTCATCCTGAATCAGGCTGATACGATGGAGATCATGTTTTTAGCACTTAGATCAGTTAGGATGAGGTATTTGCAGGGTACGCCATATTTATCTCCTTCGCGTCCTGACTGGAGCCCGTTGGCCTGGGTACAAGCTGCCGTTTTCCTCTTAGGGCAATGGCGATCGCTTTACACGATCACGTTGCTTCACACTCTTAACGGTGCCGCTTGGCAAACCTGGGGGGAACCGTCCCGTCGCAGCGCTCGCAGCGCGTATCGAGCGTAGTCCTCAATCCCCAGGTGGAAGGCAAACAGGGGTAGACAGGTTGATTGGTATCTTTTCCTGTTCTACCCCGTTCTGACCCTCTATTCAATAGTGTAAAGTAAGAGGATAGACCACTCACGTGTAAAATTATTGTGGTGATGTTTCTGCCCCAGTATATCCAGCAAAATCAATTGTCTGAAAATTCTTCATACCGCGATATCCTACCATACAGTCAAATGGCAGTTCAAGTACGGATTTCTACATGACGACAAAAAGCATTTAAACTGTGCCACTTACATATTAGCAACGGCCGTTTCTAGCGCATCCAGATTTTTATTCCGCCCATAAATCACCAATACGTCGTTCTCTTCAAGCGTTCTTGCTAACATCGAACTGAACAACACCTCTGGTTCTTCATCCCCTTCCGACCGGTCTAGCAAGCCGATTACATTCACATCAAACCGTTCATCTAAATTCAAGCTGTTTAACGTTTGCCCGGCCCAGGCTTCAGGCAGATAGATATGTCGTGTGTCGTAGCCGGGCAGCAGCTCCATACTATCCAAAG
Organism: Chloroflexota bacterium; assembly: GCA_009937635.1. Classification (GTDB taxonomy): domain Bacteria; phylum Chloroflexota; class Anaerolineae; order Promineifilales; family Promineifilaceae; genus JAACFF01. The sequence goes on along the minus strand of JAACFF010000318.1, from coordinate 3,371 downwards.
CAACTTGTTGGGTACGGTAGATGGTCTTGGGATTTGACAAGAGACCGGTAACAATAAGAATCAACAGAACCGGAATCATGTAGATAGCCCCAAACGCTTCTACGGCAAACAAGATGGCAGTCAGTGGTGTATTAACAATAGCAATCAAGCTGCCTGCTAACGCCGGAACAATGAACAACATCGGCTCATAATCAAACCATTGGGCAAAAGCTGCTGCGACCATCGTGCCAAAAAACAAGCTGGGTACCAGCAGTCCCGCCGAACCACCAGAACTGATGGTTGCCAGCGTCGCTATCATTTTGGCTACCAATCCAATCAGGGCCATGCTCAAAGTTACCTGGCCGGCAAAGGCCATGTTCACCATCGATTCGCCAGGGCCAAGGACCAGTTCCAAACCGTGCTCGGTTATTCCTAGACTATGGGTCAGGTAATACACAATCAAGGCCACGAGACCCGTTATGCCAAAACCCACCAACAGCCGCACAAAGCGGTTGTCAATTTTCTGAAACCAGGCGTTAGAATTCATACTTGATAGCCGGTATACCTGGCCCACAAAAGCAATGACAATGGCCATTAGTACCAAGGCAAACCCGTATCGCAAATCCCGAAAGGTCGGAAAGACGAACTCCTCAACCTCGAACATCATAGGCCTGCCCCCGACCACAAGACTTGACAGAAAACGAGCGGTTAAGGCGGCAATCAGGGAATAAAACAGCTTCTCCAGCAGGGGTCGATTGCGGTACATGACCTCTGAGGCAAAGAAGGCCGCGGCCAGGGGTGCGCCCAGCAGTACCGTTACGGCCGCTGCCACACCACCTAATTGGGCAGTTTGCAGAAATGCGGGATTGGGCGCTTCCCAGTAGCGGGACATACTTGCAGGCACATCGCCCAGTTTATGACGCGAGATATTGGTGTGCAGCTTGTAATACCAGGCCGCCAGGTTTTCACCAATCAATGCAGAGCTGGCTTCCAACCCACCGCTGCCGCCGCTGCCCAATGTGGCCAGCGAAGCTACAAACTTGCGTGCTGCCATTGCAAAAGTTGGCATTTGCCAGCGCGCTTCCAGCCCAGTCTGGTCCGTGGCCAACCCTTTCTTTACAAATGGATCAGCCGAATAATACAGAGCGATGGTGCGCTCCAGACCGTCTCCCTCAATGGCGTTTAAAGGTTCAACCTCCCCTTCATCATCTCGATAGATGATGACTGAAGCACGAAATTGAGCAATAGCGCCAACAATCAGAGCCCCTATCAAGAGCGGAATAAAGAGCACAAGTGGTGTTGGGGCATGCTCAATCCAATGCAATACTTCGTGGAAAAGCCAGTGCACCAATTCTTTTAAGGCAAAGACGGCTGCCCAGACCACCGCACCAATAATAATTGCCTGAACGGTCAAAACCCGCTGCTCTTTTCCAATTCTCAGCCCTCTCAGGGCTTGGCTTAAGGAGTTGCTCATGATGATACCGTCCTCTCAATGTCAAGACTTTAGTGAGGGAACACTCCTGTTTGAAGATGTTCACTAAGCGATTTATTGGTCATCGAGATATTGCTTGAATTCTACACTGGAGTATATACGACGCAAACAGTTCTGCTCTTGGCAAAGTAATTGACGCTTGTAGAATTTTAGAGAAGACCCCTTCCTCCCAGGAACCAGGAGTGGATAAGTAAGAGAAAAGAAATTCCTGGGAGGAAAGCATATCAAATGCTCACCATTACTGCCTTTACTATAATGACTCGTCTTCGCTCCGTGATCCATTACTCTTTTGAAGATGCATGGCTTGCCGCTCCATGGCTAAGACGCTGATAGAGGCAGCAATCAAGCTCAGGCCGAAGATCATATAAATAATCGCAAACAGTTTCCCCGCTGTTGTAGTCGGTGAGAAGTCACCATAACCAACGGTAGTAAGTGTAACTATCGAAAAGTAGAGAGAATCCAGGATGCTCCAATTTTCCACCCAACAAAAAAATGTGGTGCCTATGATTACCAATATGACCATCCATATTAATATCGAACGAAACCTGGGTTGCTTCACTAAAAACCATAGTTCCCAAAAGAAATGAATCAACTCTGAGTTTACACTTGGTCGGCTATTCATTATTAATCTCCCGGTAGAACGTTCTATTGCTTTTGGCAATCCACACTCTATGACACCATCTCCATCAAATTACGTGTCATCGGCCGTCTCAGCCGTTGGCGATCTGCTCGTTTCTTGCTTGCCTTCCCGGTAGCTGCGCACGGCCGTGATGAAAGCGTACAACCCATAGACCAGAGCCCAAGCAGTCGCCGCCCAGTAGACAATTGGTTGATCCACATTGGGGGAGAAGAGAAGGAGTCCTCCGAGTAAGACTTCAAAAACACCTAAATAGAAATGGATCCGCGTATCTCTATCCTGCTTGAATCCGCCTATACGCTGCTGGCTAAACATGTGCAGCAGTCCCGTGGCCAGGATCACCGTTCCTAGCAGGAAGAAGAAAAAATCCTCTCCTACCCATTGGCGCGTGAAATGCCGCGTTACCACTAATAGTCCGGTCACAACTGCTACCAGTCCCGCGATCCAGGCCACCCATTTGCCAGGATACCGCTCATCATCCTGGCTGCGGCGCAGAATGGTTAAGCCAATCGTTAACCAGAAAAGACCCATCAGATTGAACAAGAAGCCTTTACTCTTATCTGGGATAATAAAAAGTTAGATACCAAAGACGATAGCCGCACCGCCGCGGTATATATTCATTAAGATCGGTATGCGGGCTTTCATATCGATGCTCCTTATTCATTCCCGTATATTGGCACGACAACAGGGAGAGCGTGGGCCACAACCTTCAAGGAAATAGGCGTTCGACCCGTGTACTCTCCATCAGCCCTCACCGGTTGATCAGGATTCGTATCAATGAACACTTCTTTACCCCGTTTAATATATGCGTTAGCTGTTTTTGTATTGAGGTGAATGACCCGTTCGGCTGCCGCTGCCAGGCTCTTTAGGCTTTTGTTGTCAAGGATGAATACATCCACTAACCCATCGTCAGGTTTAGAGAAGTTTCCAGTAACCGAAATACCAGTGCCTGCTTTTGCTGCGTTGACCACGTACAGTTTTGAAGCGGGTAAGTCATATGTCTCGCCATCGATCACAATATGGTATTGGAACTCTTTTGGTTTTTTATCCCGACTGCGATGGTAGGCGTTAATGGCATAAGCAAATGTGCCATATTTATCCTTTTCGGCACGACTCGTCTGTTCTTCTGGTTCAATCCCAACGTACAGACGTTGAATAAAATAGCTGTCCCCCATTTGGACAACATCTAGTTTCCGCACTTTGTGCTTTGTACAAAATAGTTCAAGGGCAGGTCGCAGTTCTTTAGGTGTCCCGAGTTCGGTG
>JAACFF010000317.1 GCA_009937635.1 Chloroflexota bacterium | reverse complement strand
GGCCGTTTCCATTCCGCAGTCTTGCAAGATGCCGGCGCGCCTCCCGCCACGCCTCAGGAAGCAGCCGTTCACCCTCGAAAGCAGCCGGCAAGATCACAAAACCATCAGGGATTCGATAGCCGCTTTGTTGCAAAAGAGCCAGGGTTCCCCCCTTGCCACCGGCCAGCGGCCGTTCAAGCGGGCCCATATCATTGAATCCAAAAACGTAAACATTCATCATTCACCGCCTTCCAGCCCTGGGGCGCACGAACAATATGTCCAGCCTTCGCATAAAAGGCCTGACAGGTTATTCGTGGACCCGCAAACCCTGAATCCAGTTGCTGCTATGTATTTTCTACATTCATTATCGCAGGAAGAGTGGCCCTTGATACCATACCTAAGTATAGAAAAAGTTGGGTCTTAACAGTCTTCTTCGCTCACGAAGCCTCACACCAGAACTGCATCTCCGCCCCACTGACCGGGTGCGTGACATAAATCAATCCACTGAATCCATGCCCGCCAACAAACTGATTTTGCGGGCCTGAATCTTGCGGCAGCTGGTACAACTGCACCAAGATCGGATCACTCTCCCCACTCATCGTGACCCACAAACGCAGCGCGCGTTCGTTATCCATCTCGCCAGAGCCATACTGCCCATGCAAAGCCAGCTCCTCGTATAAAATTTCCTGCTGCTCGTCCACATCCCTGAAAACAAACGTATCTTCCCGTTCTATCGGCCGTCCTACATCGCTCCGGTAAGCCGTATGGCATGTGATAAGCTCCGCCCTTGAACCACTCTGGGTCGAAGCCCCACATCCGGCCAAGAAGATCCCCGCCAAAAAAACGAAAAATACCGTAATAAACCTCAACTTGATCACCTATCACAACTCCTTCAAAATTAAGCCCTTTTTACCATCGCCCGCCGGCTTCCATCATTTGCTCGCCCTTGTTCTAACAAAGTACTATATTCCCTTATATGAACAAAGTCACCCTAATCGCCACGGCCAAATTCGGCCTTGAATCCATCGTAAGAAACGAGGTCCGGGCCCTTGGCTTCAAAAACATATCCGTATCCGACGGTAAAATCGAATTTGTGGCCACACTCGAGGACATCCCTACGACCAATCTCTGGTTACGCTGCGCCGATCGCGTCTTTCTAAAATTCGGAGCATTCAAAGCCCATACCTTCGATCAGTTGTTCGAAGAAACCAAGGCCCTGCCCTGGGAGAACCTTATCACGCAGGAAGGCTCCTTTACCGTAAACGCCAGGGCCGTGAAATCCACCTTAAAAAGCGCCCGCTCATGCCAATCAATTGTCAAAAAAGCAGTCGTTGAACGCCTCAAAGCGGCATATGGCCTGCAATGGCTGGCGGAGACAGGTCCTGAATTCACAATCCAGGTATCCATCCTCAAGAACACGGCCGTTCTCTCCCTCGACACCTCAGGCAACGGACTGCACAAACGGGGTTACCGCGAAGCAGCCGGAGAAGCGCCCTTGAAAGAAACGCTGGCCGCCGGCCTCGTGCTGCTCAGCCGCTGGAGAAAAGATGGCCTGTTGATAGATCCCATGTGTGGCGCTGGCACCATTCTAATCGAAGCAGCCATGATAGCCCGCAAAATCGCCCCTGGCCTTAAGAGGGGTTTCGCCTCCGAAAAATGGCCAGTCGTAGGCGACAAAGCCTGGCGCGATGCCAGACTAGCTGCCCACGATTTGATCGATTTTGATCCCCATCTACAAATCCTGGGCTACGACCTCGACGCGCCCAGCATCGAAGGCTGCGCGATCAACGCCAGAAATGCCGGCGTCGAAAAAGAGATCCAATTTGCCCGGAAAGACGTCAAAGATCTGTGGATAGACCGCCAGTACGGCTCCATCATCACCAATCCGCCTTACGGCCGGAGAATGACCGATTATGGCGAACTAAACCAGATCTACCTGTCCATCAACAAGACATTTAGAAAGAAAAAAGGCTGGTCCATCTACTTATTGACCGCCGACAGTATGTTCCCAAAATACTTCAAGCGCGCCCGCCCCGACAGAGTCAGAAAGCTATACAACGGCCGTATCCGCGTCAATTACTATCAATATTACGGTCGACGGCCGTGATCAGAATAGCATGAGCGAGACTGGCATCGATCCTGCTACTTTATAGAATATGGTCATTATATCTAGGTCGAATAGGAGTAGATAAATGGCCAACAAAAACCGAAACCTGATCATTGCTTACTTTCCTTCTGCCGATGAAGCGCAAAAAGCCGCTGATAGTCTGCGAAGCTGGGACAAAGCTACGGACGACGTCAAGCTAGGCGGCATCGGCATAATCACCGAAGATGAAGAAGGAAAACTGAAAACCCGCAAGGTCGGCGCGCGTGCCTCTGGTACCGGCGCCAAGTGGGGAACCATCCTGGGTGCCACGGCCGGGATATTGTCCGGTGGAATCACGCTAATCGGCGGTGCAGTTGTGGGACTTGCCACCGGTTCACTAGCCGGAGCCCTGTTTCATAAACATATCGGCATGGAGGATGATGACAAAGAACGGTTGCTGCAGCACCTGAAGGACGGCGGCGCCGCTCTGGCGGTTATGGCCGATGATGAAGAAGTCAATCCAACAAAAGCGGAGCTGGCTAGGTTGGATGGTGATGTCGAAAGCTACGCTGTACCCGACGAAACAGTAGAAGAGCTTCAAGCGGCCGCCGCTGGCGCTGATGTTGAAGAGGCCGACGAGGCGATTCTGAGCGATGAGAACAGTGCTGCCCAAGAAGCAGCCGCGGTTGCCGTTGCCACCGAGGCCGTTGCTGCTGATGAAGAAGTCGAGGATGAAGAGCTTGTCGTCGTGAGCGCGCCCGTCGACCAGGCAATCATACATTACCATCGTCACAATGGTGACTACGATGGCTGGGGCTTACATGTATGGTCCGGCTACGATGGTGAGGTGATGTGGGAAGAGCCAATACCACCTGCCGGAGCGGATGATTTTGGCATTTATTTTACCGTTCCGCTTGCGGAAGGAGCCGCCGGTCTGGGCTATATTATTCACAAGTGGGACGAGAAGGACCTTTGGGATGACCAGTATCTCGATTTTGGCGCCGATGGCTACGAAGTGTGGATCATCCAAAACACGCCAGGATATGCTCCTCCTCCGCAGAAGGACGCTGAAGCAGAAGATTCAGATTCATAGAACAACAATCTAGCAAATCCTCAGAGGTCTGGTTGAAGGAGTCACTGGAGCAAACGAATCAAGACCTCTGAGGATTATGTTTAAATAGTTTTTTGGCTTATGTGATCTAGATTCGGGGCGCTACGGCGTCACCCCCTCCTCTTCTGTGGCAGCCGATGTGCTCGTTACCTGCCCTGCGGCATCCGTATCAGGCATTTGCTCGATCAAATCCCGCAACACAAACGACCGCACAATATCGTCGGCCGACCCAATCTGTAGCACAGCCCGCGTGTTGCCGGCCAGAGCCTGGGCGACCGCCAATCGAGCCATTTCCAATTCAAATTGCGCCGCCGTAGGGTTCTCCTGCAAGCGCGCCTCCATCTTAGAAAGTCGCAAAGCCTCCGCTTCCGCTTCCAACTCCAAAACCGTGCGGTTGGTTTCCGCCTTTTGGATCAGTACTTGCAATCGCTCCCGTTCCCGTTCTACCTCGGCTATGACTTCTTCCTGGGCCAGCGCTATCCCATCTTTCTGCTGCTGCAGCGCCAAAACTTGCTTTTCGAGCTGCTCAGCGCGGCGGGTAATCGCCAGCTGCCGCCCTTCCAGAGAATGCATAAAATCATCCGGCGGCATCGCATAGGTGACATTGATCTTCGTCACCCTAACCCCATATGCTTGCACATCATTGCTAAGGCTGTCCTGCAGCGAATCCATCTGTTCTCGTTGTAGATCAATCACATCCGTCGAGGACATGCCCCGGATCATTGAACGCAGACCATCTTGCGCCGCTGCCTGGAAAACCTCGTCAAAATCAGCGGCCGAAATATTGTATACAAAGTGGTAAGGATCCGTTATCTGAAAAGTGGTCAGGATATCAACCCCCACACGAACATTATCGTTGGTAGGCGCTTCTACAACCGGCACATTGAAGGGTATCTCGCGGCGGCTGACCAGGTGTGAGACATAGATCCAGGGCGGCAAGACATAAGTACCACTGCCAATAGTCCGCAAGTAGCGTCCACCTCGCGTCAGCAGGCCATTCGCTCCCTCCGGGATCCGTACATACAGCGAGCGGTAGAACCCAACCAGGACTAAAATCAGCCCAATGAGAATCGATAGCGTGATAACGATGCCATTGCTCAGGAACAATCCCGCTGCAATTCCCGCCGCCCCGCCGATGACGCCAATCACCAAAACGTCATTGCGAATGCGGTTCAATCGGGCCGGAATGATGATGATCGGAATACGGCCAGTTTCGTCACGACTGCTAAAGGCCAACGCCGCGTCTTCCAGCGGTACGCTAACCTGTACCAATTGGCCATAGTCACCATCCATGCTTACCTCATCAATTGCTTCTTCTGCCATAAATCATCCTTGTTGAACCATTGACATCGCAAATCTATCTATGAAATGTCGCGGCCCATCTCCGGACCGCGCCACATCTTAACGCCTCTGAGGTCGAGAACGGCGGTATGCTGCTGGCGGCCGTCGCACCGGTCTCTTCGCCGCTGCTGTCTCCTGATCCGGCACCATTTCCCCCGGGATCACACCCGCCGGCTGCGGCGGATCTCCCAGCCGGCCGAAAGTGTAACGTAATAGATCTCGGAAAATTGCGATCAAAGGCGCCGCCAGGAAAATCCACACGATTCCCAACTGGCTCAGGAGCACGATCAAGACGACAAGCAATGCCGGATGCACATCAACCACCCGCTTCTCCACGTGAGGTTGAATAAACTGCCCGATAAACAACCAAACCACCGTGTACATGATTATCAATGCGATTCCCAATTCGGTCGATACCGTGAAGCCCAGAAGTATCCATGGCAATGATCCAATTAACGCCCCCAGGTCAGGCACCAGGGCAAAGAGTGCCGAGAACATCGCCACCGCCAGCTTGTAACGTAGTTCAACCAATCCCAATTGTTCCATGACAACCAACCCGGCGTAGACGAGCAGCCCCACCGTGACGGCAATGACAAATTGCCCACGCATGAAGCGATTGAAGGATCGGTTGATGATTCGTGCCACCGCCCAGAAATCAGGTTGGACGGCATACGGCATCGCCCGGTTGATTGCGGCCGTTGCATTCTTCTGTTCGTTAAGAACAGTTAGAAGCCAGGTTGGCAAAACGATCAATCCAATGATAAAACCCAGAACCTCAAAAAGCCCCAGCAAGGTCCGGATAAGCAAGTCAAAGCTGTTTTCCAAAAAAGCCTCGACTTCTAATTGCAGATCAGTAACCACATTATTCAGCGCATTACGGGCTGCCAACTCCATCGGCTCGGGAAGCGTGACCAAATAACCTGATGCCCGGTCGGCATAATCGGCCAAAATCGCTTCATCAGGCAATATAGTGGCTGCATATTCGACCTGGTTGATCAGCAAGGGGATGAGCTGGGACAAAAAGAGGGCCAGGAAAGCCAGCGCACTGACCATCGTAAAGATCGAGGCAAACCAACGGGGCAGAAACTTATCCAACCAGTTGACGACCGGTAGCAGCACATACGCCAGAACCGCTCCGGCGATGAAAGGAATCAAGGCCGTCTTCGCCTGAATAGCCAACCAAACAAGCAGAATAACAATGCCGCTGGCGAACAAAAAACGGACCAGGGCTCTTGGCGTAATCCCCCGCAGCCACAAACCCAATTGCTTCCACGCTTGCCGGCTTCTCTCAGCCCGGCTTTCCAAAGCCCCGGGGCCATTTGACTCGATAGAATTCAAAGATCCACTCTTATCCTAGCTGAAATCTCTCAACGATTTTAAGTATAACTATAGCTGTCGTAGCGTCAAGATAGCATAATTATCCATTCAAAAGTTCATCAAATTCGACAAATTCCTTCTCTTCCCACCTTCAACCGCCACGAAATGCGCCCAAAGACAGTTGCCATCACTTCAAATACTGCCTTTCCAAACCTTCAACCTGGGCCAGGCAAGCATTATCCACCTCATTGGGCTCAAAAGCGGTTTCAAACCATTGATCCAATATCTCCAGGGCCATCACCTGCGAGGTGCGTCTAAGCGATAAACACAACACGTTGGCGTTATTCCACAGCCGCGCCCCTCTAGCCGTATCCGCGTCGTCACATAAAGCAGCCCGAATTCCCGGCACCTTATTAGCCGCCAGGCTCACGCCTGTTCCCGTCCAACAGAAAAGAATTCCTTCCTCGGCCGTTCCCTGCACCACCGCCTCGGCAACTTGCCGTGCCACCTCCGGCCAATACATCTCTTCATCCACGAGAGGGCCAAACAGCAGCAACTCATGCCCCCGCTCACCTAATTCAGCCACCACTTTATCCGTCAAAAGCGTCTTCTCATCAGATCCTACCGCTATTTTCATACCCAATTACCTCCAACAATTCTTTACAACCTTGCCCCTCCGCGTCTTTGCATGACCCAAAAAGTTCCACAAAAAACTTTGCGCCTTTGCCCCTTCGCGTGGCCGCTTGGCGCCCTTACGTGACTACGCCACGATCCTTTCGCCCTCCATCCTTATTCCGCAACCGCAACCCAATATCAATCCCCACCTGAATCACCATCACCATCATAACCAAACTTATCAGCAAACCAACCCCCATTTGCCCGCCCAAAAACGCCAATAGCAGCATAATAGCAGCTGCTACCATGCGGATCGTGAAATGCGACCGGCGAGAAAAAGGGTTGCCTTTCTCCGGTGATGCCCAATCAATCACTCCCAAAGCCAGCAAAGCTGTCGCCAAAGCCACGCCCAACAGCATCCGCTTTTCCTGGCTCAATACTTCACCTGGCAGGGCCGCAAACACCTTTGTGCCTACTACGCCGTAAGCAGTGATTGCGCACAACAAAAAGTAATGCATATAAATCCATACCGCAGGCCGCGTCTGTTCCTTCTCCAATTGAATGTGATCTGTATGGTCAAAATACAACCACCACAGGCTAACCGAAACAGCCAGCAAGCAAGCGCCTATGATTATATTAAAAGGCGCCAGCTCATATCCTGAAGATGTAGCCACCAATTTGATGAAAAACTC
>JAACFF010000053.1 GCA_009937635.1 Chloroflexota bacterium | reverse complement strand
CGTGCTAAAAGCGCTGCGCCATCAGGACTACAAGATCGGGCTTGTCACCAACTCGATGCTACCCATGTGGATGCGCGATGTAGAACTACAAGCATACGAGATCATCGATTACTTCGATATGCGCATCACTTCTGGAGACACCGGTTTCATCAAACCCCATCCATTTATTTATCAGAAGGCGCTAGAACTGTTGGATGTCGACCCCAACGAGGCGGTTTTCGTCGGCGACCGGCCTGATTATGACATCGCTGGGGCCAATGACGCTGGATTGACCAGTGTGCTAATGGCCCCGCCCTACCTGGAACGGGAATTGAACAACATCCACCCTGATCATATAATTACCTGTCTAAGCCAATTGCTACCTGTCTTGAAGCAACTCGAAGGAGTCAACATGAGCTAGCGCTCGCTGAAAATGAATGTAAGTGCTCCTTCGTAACGCAAGCTTTCCAGCTTGCAGCCACAACCTGGAAAGGTTGTGCTACATTTTCATAGGAGTTAACATGAGCTAGCGCTCGCTGAGAATGAATGTAAATGCTCCTTCGTAACGCAATCTTTCCAGCTTGCAGCCACAACCTGGAAAGGTTGTGCTACTATAATGAAATAACTACAGGATAAGAGCTATGAGTAAACCAGGTCGAAACGATCCCTGTTACTGTGGAAGCGGTAAAAAATATAAGCAATGTCACCTGCGGGAAGATCAGGCAGTAGAGCGAGAATTGCGCGCCCAAGTGGATGCTGCCCGTTTCTTACGCTTGGATCTGCCCGGCTTTGCACGAGAAGAACGCTTTGCGGCCGACTTTGACCGCGCGTTGCCGTACTATTGGAATAACTATTACGATGCCAGCAATGCCGGTGAAATGAGCGAATTCGAAGCATTGCGTTTCCTTGATTGGTTCGTCTTTGATTATGGGCTGGGAGATGGAACGCGAATCCTAGAGATCTATCAAAACGAAGTTAGAAACGATCTCAAATCAGTCGAAAAGAAGCTGTTGGAAAGATGGATGGATGCTCCACCAGCCGCTGCTTATGAGTTGCAGGGCTACGATGGGCAGGTGCTTCATTTAAAGGATTTCTTGAATGGCGAGACGATAGACGTATTTGAAGCTGGCGGAAGGGGCAACGTGGAGATAGGGGAAATTATACTCGCCCGCCTGGTGCCAGTCTCCGACCGGCTTGAATTCAGCACCGTCGCCGCCTTTCTATCGGCGGACGAGATAGACGGCCTGGCCGAAAAACTGGAGACTGCGCAGGAGAGTGATTCAGCAGCGCATCCCGGCGCTACGCAAGTAGAATTTCTGCGCCGCAACAACCAGTTGCTGATTCATCACGCGCTGGAACAGGCTGAAAAGGTCGGCCGTCCACCGGTCGCACGTCTCGATCCAGACCGTACAGATACCCCTATCCAGCAGCAACACGATCACGATCACGATAGGGAACGTGTGCATCGTCAGCGCAATTACGGCAGCACAAAGCCGCACATGGCCCAGACTCGCCGTAAAGCTGTCTGACATGGCTTCCAACAGTCTGCTTGTCAGACCACAGAAGACGCCACTACGCGGCACAATCACCGTGCCCGGTGACAAATCCATTAGCCACCGCTGTGTTATGCTCGCCGCCATAGCCGAAGGGACGAGTACGATTCGTAACTGGCTGCCCGCCGGAGACACATTGGCAACCCTGGAAGCCGTGCTCGCCCTTGGTACGCATATAGAGATCGACCAGCACTCACCCCAGGCCTGGGATTTGAAGATTGAAGGACGTGGCTTACACAGTTTTCAACAGCCTAGCGCCCCGCTGGATTGCCGCAACGCGGGAACAGGCTTGCGTCTGCTGGCCGGCTTGATGGCCGGACAATCTTTTCCCGTGGTTCTCGATGGCAGCGCGCAGTTGCGCAAACGACCGATGCGCCGCATTATCGATCCCTTAACACAAATGGGAGCCCGGATCCGCTCCAGTGACGGCCGTGCACCCCTTCATATCGAGCCATCTCGCCTGGTTGGCACCAGCCATCGTTTGCAAGTCGCCAGTGCGCAGGTCAAGAGCGCCATATTGCTGGCTGGGCTATATGCCCCTGGCGAAACTCGCATTCACCAACCTGGGCCTGCTCGCGATCACACCGAACGTATGCTCAGCGCTATGGGTCTGCCTCTGGAAGAGGAAAACAGTTGGATTATCCTCAAACCGGCGGGTTTAGAAGGCCGGCAAATGCGCCCGCTTAATTTGACTGTACCGGGTGATATTTCCTCAGCCGCTTTCCCGCTGGTGGCTGCTGCCATGATCCCCCATTCGCAAATCACCATTTGCAATGTGGGCGCGAACGAGACGCGCACAGGACTACTAGAGATGCTGCGGGCAATGGGAGCCAATATTACTGTGCAAGATGAGCGTATCACCGGCGGGGAAACGGCCGTCGACTTGACCGTCCATTTTGACGAACTGCATGCCACAGATGTGGCTGGGGAGACCGTGGTAAGGGGCATTGACGAGTTTCCTATTTGGGCGGTTGCCGCCACCCAGGCAGCCGGCGAAAGCTCCGTGCGAGAGGCCGCCGAACTACGCGTCAAGGAAGTGGACCGCATCACTGTCCTGGCTGGCGAACTAAAAAAAATGGGTGTATCCATCCAGGAACGGCCAGATGGCTTTGCAATCAGTGGACCCATTCGGCTTCATGGCGCGTCACTGGCCAGCCATGACGATCATCGCCTGGCCATGTCCCTGACCGTGGCCGGGCTGGCCGCCGACAGCCCCACATTGGTAGAAGATGCAGCTTGCGCCCGCGACAGCTTCCCCGACTTTGTGCAAACGATGCGCACGCTTGGAGCAGATATGGAGTGGGTAGAATAGCCGGCATACGCCTTGAAAAATGCTCTACTTGGTCGCCACACCTATCGGAAATCTTTCAGACATCAGCCTGCGGGCGTTGGAAACCCTGCGTGAAGTCGATTATGTGGCCAGCGAGGACACGCGCAAAACCGGTCGCTTGCTTAAACATTTCCAGATCCATAAACCCCAAATTTCGTTTCACGAACATAATGAGCAGCAGGCAGGAGCAAAGATCGTGCGCCTGCTGGAGCAAGGGCACAGCGTGGCCCTGGTCAGCAATGCGGGGACGCCGGGAATCGCTGATCCCGGTTATACCTTGGTGCGCCAGGCTATCGAACGAGATTTGCCCTACACCATGATTCCTGGACCGTCGGCTTTGGTCATGGCCCTGGTACTTTCAGGGCTGCCGTCCCATTCGTTCTCTTTCCGCGGTTTTTCGCCACGCAAGCAGGGCAAACGACGCCGCTTTCTCGAATTGGACCGGGATTCATCACACACGCTGGTTTTCTATGAAAGCCCGTACCGTCTCAAAGCATTCCTGTCAGACGCCATAGCAGTTTATGGCGACCGCCCCGCAGCCATCGCCAACGAATTAACAAAAATGTACGAATCGATGCAGCATGGCCGTCTGTCTGAATTGTTGGCCGGATTCGAAAATGAAGAACCACGCGGTGAATACGTGGTTGTCATCGCCGGAAGTTAGCCGGTTTTTTTGTTGATTGTTGTTCGTCCGCCATCTTCAGGAGAGCAAGATATGACCTTTGACAATTCCCCCGAACTGAAAATGATTCTCAATACGATGCGTGAATTCGTGCGCGAAGAGATCATCCCCCTGGAACGTTTCTTTCTTAACCATGATTTTGAAACGCTTTTGCCTCTGCTGGAAGAAAAGCGGCAGAAAGCCAAAGGTTTAGGCTTGTGGCTGCCCCAGATCCCGTCCGCATACGGGGGTATGGGTCTGTCGCTACTGGAGCACGGCTTCGTAAGCGAGGTGTTAGGCCAATCCCCCCTGGGCCATTATGTCTTTAATTGCCAGGCCCCGGATGCCGGGAATATGGAGATTCTCATCGAATACGGCACGGCCGAACAGCAAGATCTTTTCCTCAAACCTTTACTGGCCGGGCAGACTCGTAGCTGTTTCTCCATGACTGAACCGGAAAATCCCGGCTCCAACCCCACCTGGATGAGCAGCACGGCCGTGCGCGACAGAGACGAGTATGTCATTGAGGGCCACAAATGGTTCACGACGGCCGCCGACGGCGCGGCCTTCGCCATCGTCATGGCCGTCACCAATCCACAAGCTGCCCGACACCAGCGCGCCAGTATGATCATCGTGCCCACAGACACAGCAGGATTCCGCATCGTTGAAAACACCTCGGTCATGGGTGAACGCGGCCAGGGGTTCGCCAGCCATTCCGAAATCCGTTACGAGCAATGCCGCGTGCCTGTGGACAATCTGCTAGGCGAGGAAGGAGCCGGATTCGTCATCGCCCAACAACGGCTTGGTCCAGGGCGCATTCACCATTGCATGCGCTGGATTGGCATTTGCGAGCGCGCATTTGACCTGATGTGCCGCCAAGCGGTGCTGCGAGAGGTCGCCCCCGGTCGCACCCTGGCCTCGCAACAGACCGTGCAGAACTGGGTTGTCGAAAGCAGAGCTGAAATCAATGGTGCGCGCTTGATGGTCTTAGATGCGGCACAGAAGATTGATCGCCTGGGCACCTATGCGGCGCGGGACGAAATCTCGCTGATAAAATTCCACGTGGCAGGTGTTCTGCAACAGGTACTGGATCGTGCCATACAAGTGCATGGGGCTATGGGCATGACTGACGAGCTTCCCCTGGCCTATTGGTTCCGCCACGAACGCGCGGCGCGTATTTATGACGGGCCGGATGAAGTGCATAAGCGATCAGTAGCGCGCCGAATTTTTGCACGTTACTAGGTATCCATCATGATCGATGACACAATAGACGTCCGCCCAGACGAGCGATTTGATGTTGAAGCGCTGGCCTCCTACTTGCAAGGGAAACTGCCTGGCACAGAAAATCAACTCGTTGTGCGGCAGTTTGGCGGCGGCGCAGCCAATCTGACCTACTTGCTGGATTACAGTACACACGAATATGTTCTGCGACGCCCTCCCTTAGGACCGGTGGCCAAAACGGCGCACGATATGGCACGAGAGTACAAGGTCCTCTCTGTACTCTACCGGGCATTCCCCTATGCACCACGAGCATTCCTTTACTGTGAAGACCCGCAAATCATTGGCGCTGATTTTTTTATCATGGAGCGCCGGCACGGCATCGTCGTGCGCCGCTCCATACCAGCTCAATTTGATGGTTTGCCGCGCGCGCAACGGCGTATGAGCGAAGCCCTGGTGGATGCACTGGCCGCTTTCCACGCTGTGGATTATGAAGCGCTGGGCCTGTCGGGGCTGGGCAAGCCGGCTGGTTTTGTTGAACGGCAAATTGAGGGCTGGTACCGGCGCTGGCAGAAGGCTAAATTACATGATCTGCCGGAGATGGATGCTGTCTACGCCTGGCTCAAGGAAAACCTACCAACTGCGCCGGGCTCCTCCTTGGTGCACAATGACTTCAAACTGGACAATATCATGCTGGCCGCCGGTGATCCAGGCCGGGTGGTCGCTGTTTTCGACTGGGATATGTGTACGCTGGGCGATCCGCTCTCCGACCTGGGTGCGCTGCTCAGCTACTGGACAGAACCTGGCGATCCACCCTATATGCAGGCTTTGGCCATGATGCCTGTGGGTGACATGGGCTTTATGACCCGGGATGAACTGGTGCAGCGCTATGCACAAAAAAGCGGCCGTTCGGTATCCAACATCAATTTCTACCACGCCTTGGGTCTCTTCCGCCTGACCGTGATCATCGCCCAGATATACATTCGCTATAAACGCGGGCAAACTCAAGACAAACGCTTCGCTGCTTTTGAAGTCATGATCCCCCTTTTGGCCCGCGCCGCCCAAGAAACGGCCGCAAGCTAGGCGCTCTTTACAGGGGATTGCACGCGCCACGGCGCACCGTCATGGAACAAAATCCAGATTTAGCGCCAAATCCGTTATCATTGCTTCAATCTGCGAAATCTTTGATGTCCTCGAAAGTGACATCATGGACCATATGGACCACCACTATGAATGAAAAAGGATCAACTGACAGCTGATAGCTGACGGCTGATAGCTAATTTCAGAGGAGAGAATATGCCGTACCATTCCATTTTTCGATCAGATCTATTTGCCGGGCAGACGATCATCGTCAGCGGCGGGGGCACTGGCATCGGTCGTGCTACAGCCCATGAACTGGCATCTTTAGGCGCTCACGTGATCTTGGCCGCGCGCCAGCTAGAACGCCTGGAAGCGGTGCAAGAGGAAATCATCGCCGCAGGCGGCCACGCCTCCGTCTTCTCCTGCAATATTCGTCAAGAAGAAGAGGTCAAAGCGCTCTTCGATTTTGCGTTAGCCGAGCGAGCCGCTGTGCATGGCCTGGTCAACAACGCCGGTGGACAGTTTCTCAGCCCGGCGGAGATGATCTCCAATAAGGGTTGGCACGCCGTGATTGAAACAAACCTGACCGGCACGTTCTTCATGTGTCGCGAAGCCTTCAACCGCTATATGGGTGAAAATGGGGGCGCCATCGTCAACATGTTGATCGAAATGTGGCGCGGTTTCCCGGGTATGGCCCATTCGGCCGCCGCGCGCGCCGGTATAGAGAACCTGAGTAAAACGCTGGCCGTCGAATGGGCACGGTCCGGCGTGCGCATCAACTCTGTAGCCCCCGGATTGATCGCCTCCAGCGGCTTAGATAGATATCCGGAAGCGGTACGGCCGTTGATCGATCAGATCGTACATGACATCCCCATGAAACGGATGGGCAGCGGAAGCGAGGTCGCCGCAGCGATCACCTTTTTGCTTTCTCCTGCAGCCTCTTATATCAGCGGCGAATCGATTCGCATCGACGGCGGTAGTTCTCTTTGGCGCAAGACCTGGGAAGTGCCGGAGCACAAGAATGCGCCAAGACCGTTTGATGGTTTTGAGGAGAGGCGCTAGACAGCAGTGCTATAATTAACTTAAAGGCGGATTTTTTAGTCATCATTCGCTGGTGAGCCAATTGAGGGAGCCGCGGTGGCTGGATAGCGCGGTTCCTTTTCAAGGCATGATAGGCATGCGTGGGAGGTGCCGTCGTGAAAAGCAAGTTGATCGTTGCTGTTTTGCTTCTGGTTTCACCATTTCTTGTACACTGGGGAGGCTCCACATACGCGCGTTCCAGGCAGAAACCGGTTAGTTTAAATTCGGAAGAGGACATGATTTGGACCCGGTGGGATGCCAATCATTACATGCTGGTTGATGATGGAACGGCCATCTGGGTTGGCACGGGCAGCGGGCTCCTGCGCTGGGATAAGGCAACGGCTACCCATACGCGCATATCAACTGCCGATGGACTACCCCATCGCGAGGTTCTGGCGGGCGCTGTCGATAGTACAGGTAACCGCTGGTTCGGCGGAGATGGTGGCCTAAGCCGTCTCGATCTGGCCCAAAATTGGACCCACTATAACACCGCAAACAGTGACATTTACAGCAATGTCGTTGATGGGATAGCGGTCGGGGCTGATGGCACTTTATGGCTAAGCCATGGCTCTGATTCGTACATCAGCAGCTTGAGACCTGATGGCAGTTGGCTGCTATATCCAAATCGCCACGCGGCTGTAGGCCTGGACTATACGACCATCAAACAGGCCATAAACAGTAATTATCTGTGGGCCATCGCCGGTGATGAAGTATGGGTGGGCTATGATGTCTTTAACGGGTCTATCTGGCAAATTCGCAAGCCTGCCGGCGCATCTAGCAGCCTTACGCCTAAAGTCGTAGCCGCCGACAGCCAAAATACGGTTTGGGCGCTTGACAGTTGGGGGCAAGTGTTTTCCTGGGACGGCATGCAGTGGTGGGAATGGTTCGCTCCTGACTCGTTGAGCACATTGGCTGTGGGCGAAAATGACGAAGTATGGGTTGGAGGAAGTAGAAAACCAGGCACACCCAACTGCTGTGATTCTTATCCCGTTTTTGGGCTCTTGCCTGACGAACCGGACGACCCCTTTTCATTTGATACAATCTTGGACACTCCGCCACCGTTCGTTGCCTTGTGGCCAACGAATGAGGGCGTATGGGGCATCGGACCTAATTGGCTGCTCAAACCAGATGGCAAGGCAGCGATGTTCACCGATTGCCCTTACTATCAAGATGTCCGAGAAGCAATAGTTGACCGGCAAGGAACGACTTGGATAAATAGCTCTAATTGGTCCGCTGGTGTGCTGCAAGTATTTGACGATATGGGTACAGCGACGATGTCTGATGACCAGGGATCCATTTTGGGCAAACTGCCCACCATCACGGTCCGTGAACCGGCATCTAATGGCGATTTATGGGTCGCCTGGGGCAGCAGATACAAGCAAAGCCCCGGTATTATCGGCCCGTACCCCGGTCCTCCTATTCGCTATCACAACGGCGTCGAGATTGAGTACCAGAAACCACAAAGGCACGCAGCTATCGACGATATTTTTGCCCAGGATGCCCGGCACACATGGTTCGCTTATGAAATAATAGATTTTTCCGGAGGTCCTTCGCCTTCAGAGAAAGGGGTATACTTGCTAGACGATAGGGGAACACCCGCAGATTTTAGTGACGATGTATGGACATCTTATGCAATCGATACCACTGGCGAAGGTGGGTTTGTAGCGGTGCAAAACGACCATCTCTGGTATGGCGATACTTCAGGACTTTACCGTTACACTGATCCTGGCTGGGAGCAAGTGAGTACAGAAAGTGTAGTGGGACTAGTTCCTGCCGCGGACGGTTCGCTTTTTGTAGATATAAATCAAGCTTTGGAGGTCTGGGTAGTTGAGCCGGATGGGCAGCAATATACGACTCGGTTTGCAAAACTGTTCGCGATCGATCTGCAGCGCGTACGCTCGACCGAGCGACGCAATCGCATGTGGACCGTCGCGCCTGATGGAGCTATATGGTATTGGTCTCCAGGATATAAACCTGAACTCGTACGCAGGGACCACAATGGGGAGACCGTATACTCGACGCCGGTTAAGCCAGAATACATAGAGGTCGATCAGAATAACCACGTCTGGCTGGCAGATAGTGTGTTGTGGCGCATGTCGCCGCAACCGGATTTTGCTATCGGCGTTGCACCAAGCCTATGGATGATGTCCCAAAATAATACCCGTAACGGAACGGTAAAGATCAACAGCATTGAAGGATATACAGAAGCGGTGCAGGTTACTGTGGAAGATCTACCCAGCGGCGTAACAGCTAAGATTGATCCCAATCCACTGCTGGCAGGAGAAACGGCCGTGCTCACCCTAACAACCACCGGAGCCGCATTGGGCAACTATTCCCTGACTGTTAGCGGCACTTCCGCTTCGTTTCAGCACAGCGGACCGCTTGAGTTAGCTGTGGTGGAAAAAGTCTTTGATATGCTGGTACCCGTAACGTCCAAACATTTTATCGACGACTAAGACCTCCTGACCGAACCCCCTGACGCGGTCTGTATCCGGCCACCCAGCAAAAACATGCTGCTATATGCAGTATAATAGGTGTGGGGTTCAAACCCCGGCGTGATTATCGGGAGTTAGCCTTCATGATGGGAAAAGGGAATGCAGCGCATGTTGTTGAAGATCTATCTGCTCGGCCAGTTCAGGCTTGTTGCCGGCGATCAGCCACTTGAATTGCGCTCTAGGCGCGCGCAATCCCTACTCGCCTACTTGGCGATGACCGCGGGCATGACGCACCGGCGCGAAAGGCTGGCCGGACTCCTCTGGCCGGAGGCGACGGACAGCAACGCGCGCAGCTATCTGCGCCAAGCGTTGTGGCGCATCCGCAAAGCCCTGGACAGTGCCTTAACAACCTGTGATGACTACTTGCTGGTCAACGATGTAAGCATGACCTTTGATGCTTCGTCCAGCTATTGGTTGGACGTTGATCAGCTGTTGGGAGCAGGTGAAACAGAGTCCATCGAGAAACTTCTGGTGAGTGTCCGCTTATACCGCGGCGAGCTACTGCCGGGATTCTATGACGAGTGGATTCTACCCGAACGCGACCGGATCCTGGCCTTGTACCAGCAGAAAATGTGCCTGCTTTTGGAGCAGCTGCTGCACGCCGGCCGCGGGCTTGAAGCCGTGCGCTGGAGCGAGCAGTGGCTGCAGCTGGCCCGTGCGCCAGAACAGGCTTTTAGAATGCTTATGAGAGCTTACGCGGGACTGGATGATCGGGGGATGGTCAAGGCGACTTATGAACGCTGCTGGGATTCGCTGGAACGTGAAATGGCTCTCGAACCTTCGCTGGAGACAGAGCAGTTGTACGAGGCGCTGCGTGACGGCCAGGCGGCGGACTTCACGGCATGGTCCGGCAGTATGGATAATCGCCTGGTCAGGCACCCGTCATTTTTGAAGGATGACGCATCCGTGCCGGTTGAGAAACCACTTTTCGTTGCCCGCGAAATTGAGCTTGAGAGGCTGGATGGTTTCCTCAGGCGTGTTTTGGATGAGCAGGGCCAGGCAGCATTTGTTGCCGGTGAAGTGGGCAGCGGGAAAACGGCGCTGATTAATGAATTTACAAAGCGCGCGCTGGCCGAGCATCCCCTCTTGATCGTCGTCAGCGGCACCTGTAATGTGCACACTGGCATCGGCGATCCTTATCTGCCGTTCCGCGAAATGCTGGAGATGCTTACAGGCGATGTTGAGGGGCGTTGGGCGGCCGCGTCTATCGATACGAACCACGCCCGGCTGCTCTGGCGCTCGCGCCTGGCGGCGGCGCAGGCCATCGCCAGGCATGGCCCGGATCTGGTCAATACCTTTGTCCATGGTCCGGCCCTCGTCGAACGCATGCGCAGCGGCAGCGCGGCGGATGAAGAATGGATTTCCCGCCTGCATGAACTTGCTTGGCGTAAGGCGGATACGGGAACTCTGGTGAGCATGCAGCAAAGTGACCTCTTCGAGCAATACTCGAAGGTGCTGCAAAACATATCCCGCCACCTTGTCCTGGTGCTGACAATCGATGACCTGCAGTGGGCGGACCTCGGTTCGATCAGCCTGCTCTTCCATCTGGGCCGGCAGCTCGCCGGGCAGCGCATCCTTATCCTAGGCGCATACCGGCCAGAAGAGATTGCCCTCGGCCGCGATGGGCAGCGCCATCCGCTGGAACCTGTCGTCAATGAACTGCAGCGCGTGTTTGGGGGCAATACCGTCAATTTGAATCAGGCACAGAGTTCTGTCTTTGTGAACAACCTCCTGGACAGCGAGCCCAATTTGCTAGGCCCGTCGTTCAGGCACCTGATTACCCACCAGACCCGCGGCAACCCGTTGTTCACGGTTGAGCTGCTGCGTGGGATGCAGGAACGCGGCGATCTGTCGCAAAATGAGAACGGTCAGTGGGTCGAGGAGCCGGACCTTGATTGGGAGACGCTGCCGGCGCGCGTCGAAGCGGTGATCGCAGAGCGCATCGGAAGGCTGGACCAACCGCTTCGCGCCGTACTCAGAGCGGCCAGCGTTGAAGGGGAGTCGTTTACGGCCGAAGTCGTGGCCCGCGTACTGGGTCGTGATGAGCAAGAGCTTTTGGCATCCCTGGGCAGCGAACTGGACAGGAAACACCGTCTGGTCAAAGCCCAGACCATTGTTCGCAGAGGCGACAGTTTTCTGTCCAGCTACCGTTTCCGCCACATTCTCTTCCAGCGCTATCTCTACAACAGCCTCAACGAAGTCGAACGCGTTCACTATCATGAACAGGTTGGAACTGCCCTGGAGGATCTTTACGGGGGGCAGGAAGACGGCATACCGGTGGCACCGCAGTTGGCACGGCATTTTGAGGAGGCGCAAATTGGCGAAAAGGCGATTAAGTACCTACACCAGGCCGGAATGAACGCCATACAACTTTCAGCATACCGGGAAGGCGTTACTCACCTGGAAAAAGCGTTGGTCATACTCAATACGTTCCCCAAAACTCTCGAGCGCGATCGGCGAGAACTCTCGCTGCAGCTTTCTCTGGCCCTTGCCTACAAGGGCACGGAAGGGTCACAGTCTGATTGTGTTCGAGAAGCATGGACCAGGGCCCGCGATCTCAGCAGCCAGACCGGCCAGTCACTGCAGCTCTGCACTATTCTGGGTGAGCTGGCCATTTATCACTACGTGCGGGCTGAATATCAGGACGCGCTGCAATTGGGAGATCAGGCGCTGGTTGTGGCCACCGAAGCAGGCGATCCATTACTGGTTGCCATGAGCCACTGGCACCTTGGGCTTGCCTCATTCGCCCGCGGAGAATACGTCCAGGCTCGCGAGCACTTTGACGAAGTAATTTCGTTCTATGATCCGCAGCGACATCACCAGCAGCTTGTTTCTGTTCGTGGATCGGACATTGGTCTTGGCGCACTGGCCTATAACGCTTGCTGTCTTCTGGTCCTTGGTCATGCGGGACAGGCCTGCGAACGCAGTGAACAGGCGCTGGCATTGGCGAGGCAGTTTTACCACGCTTTTACCCTGGCAGACGTCCTATGTTATGGGGGATGCTTGTTTAATAAGATACGCCAGGAACCGGGCGCGCAGCTAGATCTTGTTATCGAACTTAGCCAGTTGGTTGTACGTTTTAGTTTGGATCTGTGGTTGGGTGAGGCTAACAGCCTCCACGGCGAAGCTTTGGTAAGGCTGGGGCGGGTTGAAGAAGGGATAGCGCTGCTAGAAAGGGGTATCAGTGATAGTGAATCAGCAGACTCAAATCTCTTTTTATCGATTCATTATTGCTCCCTGGCGGAAGCCCATGCGGCAGTTGGCCGGTATGAAGAGAGCTGGAGCGCACTGAACCAAGCTTTTGACCACGCCGAAAAACGGGACGAACGTCTTTGGTATACACAGCTGCAGCAGTTGAAGGCGCGGCTGCTGCTGCAGGACGGTCGGGAGGTTGAAGCTGTGGAGGCGCTGAACCGGGCCCTCGAGGTGGCGCGTGACCAGGGCGCGAAGACTTTTGAGCTGAGCACAGCCATCGATCTGGCACGGCTTTATGAGAAGCAGGGTAAAAAAGAGGCCGCGCGTGCGATTTTAACCCCAATTTACGAATGGTTTGCCGAAGGATTTGACTCTCCAGATATATGCGCGGCCAGAGCATTACTGAACGGCTTCAACAAAGGGTCATGAAGATTTGATCCTGAACCCACACATTGGTATACAGAATGCTGCCGACGGGGGCATCGTTCTTGTACGATAAAATTCTGTTTTGTCGCAGTAAGATGTGTTCTTGCCGTACAATCAAGATGAAAGATTCAGGCTTACAGAGCACTAGACGGCCATGCTATAATAAGCTTGAGGCGAATTTTCTACCATCATTCGCCGGAGAGCCAAATGTGCAAACCGATCGCTGGTTAGCGCGATCTCTTCGCACGATCTGATGGACCTGCAACGATATTGCCATCATGATTAAGTCGCCCGTACGTGTTAAAGGTATTACGGTGCTTATTCTGGCAACACTGTTGGCAGCCTGCGTGACCGTTGAAGCGCCAACCGCCTTGCCAAGTCCCATTCCCACCCCAATCACGTCTCAAGCGTTAGCTGAAGCCGGCGTCGACGGCAACGATCAGTGGTTACCATATATTGAAGAAATGGATGGTGTGCCCATGGCTCTGGTCCCGGCCGGCTGCTTTATGATGGGCAGCACTGATGAGCAGATCGCGTACGTGATGGAATTGGAGAGCTCAACCAAATCTCGCTTCTGGTTCGACAACCAGCAGCCAGTTCATGAAGTGTGTTTTGAGACATCAGTCTGGATCGACGTTTACGAAGTGTCCCAGACCCAATTCGCTAGGTTTGGCGGGCAGGCAAAAAAGGCCAGCGCTTTCGGCGGCGCCAATCGGCCACGGGAGTCCGTTTCGTGGTTTGAGGCCGATGCCTTCTGTAAAGGGCGGGGCGCGCGTTTGCCCACAGAGGCTGAATGGGAGTACGCTGCCCGCGGGCCGGATGGACTGGCTTTCCCCTGGGGCGATAGTTTCGACTGCCGGCTGGGCAACTTCGACGATGAAATCGAAGTCGACGATCCGCAGGTCATCGACGGCTATCCAGATTGCGACGGTTATCCCATAACAGCGCCGGTAGGCGCGGTGGCTGGCAGCGTATCGTGGGTTGGTACACTAGACCTGAGCGGCAATGTATGGGAATGGGTAGCCGACTGGCACGCTGAGGACTATTATCAAACGCTGGGGCAGCAGGCGATCAACCCGAAGGGACCATCCACCGGCAAAACCCGTGGCGTGCGGGGCGGAGCCTGGAGCATCAACGAAGCAGATCATCTGCTTGCCTCCTTCCGCGCCGGCTTTGAGCCGTTCGGCGCGCTGGAACATCTGGGCTTTCGCTGCGCCAAGGCTTTCGCTAGGGGCTAGGATAGAGGATTCGAGATCGGGGGCGAATCGGCCGATGATAGGATCAAATTAAAAAGGATTTACCATAGGCAAATGCAGTCCGTAGTAGATGAACGCGAGGCGGGTGTCGTGAAGAACAAGTGGGCGGTTACTATATGGGTTCTGCTTTGTCTATTTCTTGTTTTCATAGTAGGTTCCATATCTGCGTATTCCGAGCAGAGCAACGTTTATTTGACCCCAGAAGCGGGTATGATCTGGACCCAGTGGTATGCCGACCATTACATGCTGCTTGATGATGAAGAGAACATGTGGGTTGGTACGGGCAGCGGGCTCGTGCGCTGGGATAAGGCGACAGCTACCCATACGCGCATATCAACCGTCGACGGTCTACCCCATCGCGAGGTTCTGGCAGGCGCTGTGGACAGTGCGGGAAACCGCTGGTTCGGTGGAGATGGTGGCCTAAGCCGTCTCGATAAGGACGAAAACTGGACCCATTACAACACGTCTAACAGCGGTATTTCCCACGACTTCGTCGATGGAATCGCGGTCGGGGTAGACGGCACTTTGTGGATGAGCCATGGTGACCCTGCATGGCACGAAAGCAGCTTGAAACCGGATGGCAGTTGGATGGTTTACCCTAATCGCAAGACGGCCGTTGCCCAGAACTACGAGACTATCAAACAAAGCTTGAACAACAACTATCTGTGGGCCGTCGCTGGCGACGAGGTGTGGGTAGGCTATGAGGTCTTTAATGGGTCAAGCTGGCAATATCGAACCCCTGCGGGCTCATACAGCTCCCCAATAGTCGTAGTCGTAGACCGCCAGAATCGGGTCTGGGCACTTGAGTGGGAGCTTGTGTTTTCCTGGGACGGAAATCAATGGCAAGAATACCACCTTGGGTGCTTCCGTAACGCATTTAAAACGATGGCTGTGGATGAACATGCTGGCGTCTGGGTTGGCGGAAGTTGTGCAGAAAGCCCTTATTCCAATACCACACCCAACATTTGGCACCTAACGGACGATCCGGACGGGTCTTCGGGTTTCGCCTTGACCGCTCCGCCACCAGTCACCGCCCTGTTACCAACGGATGCGGGCATATGGAGCAGTGGGCCTAACTGGCTACGCCAACCCGATGGTACTATGACTCTATTTCCCGATGTGCCAATTGGGTATGTTTCGCAAACAATTGTCGACAGGCAAGGAACGACCTGGATAATCAATGGCGCGATACAGATTTTTGATGATATAGGCACAGCGACGATGGCTGACGACCGGGGAACTATTCTAGGCACGCACTCGACCACAGCTCTTGAACCAGCCCCTAACGGCGATCTATGGGTGGGCCGGATCCAGTATTCTTCAAGAGTATCTCCGACAGCTCTACCCCCAATTCGCTATCACAACTACAGCGAGATCGCGTATCCATTGGTATGGGGATTAATCGATGATATTTTTACCCAGGATGCGCAGCATACCTGGTTCACCTATCGAAACTACTATGTTGAAGAGAAAGGGATTCACTCTCTGGATGATGGAGGCACACCTGCTGACTACACGGACGATGTGAGTGCATTGTATCCAATCGAGACTGCCGGTGTGGGTGGTATCGTTGCGGTGAAAGACGGCCGTCTTTGGTATGGCGATTCTTCAGGACTTTATCAATACGGCGATCCTGGTTGGGAGCAAGTGAGTGCAAATCATGTGCATGGGCTCGTTCCTGCAGCGGACGGTTCCCTATTTGTAGACCTGGATACCGCTGTCTTGATCATTGAGCCGGATGGACGGCAATCTTACGCATCGATCGAAAGCCTAATAACAAATGATCTGCCACGTGTGCGCTCGACCGAGAGACGCAATCGTATGTGGACCGTCGCGCCTGATGGGGCTGTATGGTATTGGCGATCAAGCTTTGAACATGAACTGGTGCGCCGAGGTGATGGTGGGATAATGGTATACACGACCCCAGTCAGATCAGAGTATGTGGAGGTAGACAAGAATAATCACGTCTGGTTGGCTGATGGCGCGTTGTGGAGGATGTCGCCTCAACCGGATTTTGCTGTCGGCGTTGCACCAAGCCTATGGATGATGTCCCGAAATAATATCCGCAATGGAACGGTAAAGATCGACAGCATTGAAGAATATATAGAAGCGGTGCAGGTTACCGTGGAAGATCTACCTAGCGGCGTGACAGCCAAGATTGAGCCCAATCCGCTGCTGGCAGGAGAAACGGCCGTGCTCACTCTAACGACCACTGGAGCCGCATTGGGTAACTCTTTCCTGACCGTCAGCGGTACATCCGCCTCATACAAACACAGCAAACCTTTTGAGTTGGTCGTAGTAGAGCAGGTTTTTGATACCCTCATGCCCGTGGTGGCCAAGCATTAAGAAGTTGTGGAATATTTTCGTTTCGACCGTTTGCCAGCTCTTAACGATTGAGCGTGCCAGTCCAGGTTTCATATTTGCGCCCTTTGCGCTCGTCGTCCTTGTAGAAGGTAAGGAAAGTCAAGACCTTATGTTCGATAAAGGTTTGTTCGCTGGGCTTGTAGATCGTAATCTCGTGCAAGGGATGCCAGGTCCCTGAATTAAAATACATCTGCTCGAAATGTTTGCCATCTTTCATGCCCGTATGGAGAGGCACCGTTTCATAATGATGGGTATGGCCGTAGATGAAGTAATCGGCCGTCTGTTGCAAAAAAGCCTCTTCCGTAAGGGCAAACTTGGCAAACGAAGAGTCTCCACCCCACAGTTTGTTCTGAATCCAGTTCATCAGCTCGGCGATGGAATGGAACGACAATACTCTCGTGAAGCGCAAAGTCGTTTCCAGGAGATTGACCGTATCGAACGGGCTCCAACTATCTTGCTCGCGCACAAAGGGTGATTCCAACGCCTTATCGGCGATCCCATTCCAGATACGCTTGACCTCATTGCCAGTCTCTTTGGGGATATCATACCGTCTGAGAAGACCTTGAATCCAGGCCGGTACTAACAATGCCGGGCGCACATTATTCATTTCGTCCATGCCATCTAGCAGGCCAGGCAGTCCGGGAATGTTGGCCGCATCCCCTTGCAAGCGCAATCTTACTTCGTGGGGGAACTGGTTCATCAAGTCAACGACGATTGCATCGCCCAGCGAAGCTGCAGAACGCCCTTTCTCTTTGTCATAGTTAAATGGATCGTAGATATCACCATGACGTGCAAAAACTTTGTGTTGCGCGTATGTTTCGCTAAGCAGATCGGAATCCGCGGGATCGTGCGGGAATGGGTCAGGCGGGTTAACCAGCCCCAACGCCGCGATCACCTTTTTACGAATCGCTTCAAACTCAGGTTTGTCGACAACCCAGAACCAGTCATGGTTGCCAGCCAGGTAAAATATTCGGGTTTCAACCATCTGCCTTTTGACATTTCGCGCTGGAAATCCTTTGCTTGTGGCCGGTGGTAATGTCAGAGGTTTTGGTCCGGACAGGCGTCGCAACTGGGTCAAAGTATCTTTATTTTCTGCAAGAATCGCGTCCGTGATCTGATCCACTTTACGCGCCAGTCGTGCTCGTTCCTCGTCGTCGTCGAGATTATTCCAAGGCCGGGCATAGTTGGCATGGCCCGGCTGCTCGTCGCTCCACTTCGTCGAACGCACAACATCCAACACATCTCCTAGCAAGACGAGATCAAGTCGTTCAACAGGTTTATAGGAGCCGGGACCGCCGCGGAAGGAGGCGTAGTAAGCCAACTCCTGCAAACGACCCCGGAACCTTGCGAATGCGTCCGCCGAAATAGTCTTGCCTGTCGTTCCATCCGTCAAGTGCAAATCGCTGATGATGACCAACATGGTTTATTCTCTCCTTGCCGCTCAATGACGGCCGTTCTGATGTCCGTGCATGTTTACAAAGTGTTATTTCGGCTATCCTAACAGCATAGTTTTACCCCTGAGAATTGTCAAGCTCAGCATCCTCTTCCTCTTCCTCTTCCAACTCACGCTGATATTCCTCTTGCGCCTTGCTAGAAATTGCCTTTAGTTCTTTAAGTTTAAGCGCTGGCGAAATGTACACATTCTCGTATTCCTCATCAGCATAAAGCCAATTCGCCGAAACGGGGATCAGGCGCGACGGATTAAACATCAGGATTTCGTCGGAATCCCACTCTTGGAAGGAGCGATCCCCCAATCCGTCGTACCCGTGACGCCGGACCTGTTCATGCAGGCGCGAAAGTTGTCGCCAGGCATTCCAAAATTGCGCCCCCTTCCCCTTCTGCTTCTTGAAGCCATATTGCCACAATTGCTTGCTCCGAGTCTCGAAGAGGTAGTTACATAAAGCGATCAGTTCGTTTTTCGTCAATTGTTTGTTACGCGGGATAGCCTGGTCAAATTGTGGCCCTAGCTCTACGATTTCCTTGCCAAATTCACGGCGTAATTGGCGAATGAGTTTGCGATCATAAACTTCATTGATCCAGAGCAATCGCGTACCAGGTAGCATCTTGCAGCGGATGACAATATGGTGGCTCCAAAAAACGGCCGATTCCAATCGCTGCGTGATATACAAGCCCCGGCCTAAGCGACGACCGTGACGAACCTCGCCCAATTTAAAGCCCTGGGTCATGATCGCATACGCCAGGCGATCGTCAGTTCCATGATGGTAGATCTTCTCCATACTGGCCACTAAAACAGCTCCAATAATAAGGGTCGTTTGTAACTACATAGCCTTTTCTGGCTGCGGCCGGTGCCATCACCGTGCCGCATCGTGCCCGGCGATCCAACCTAACCCAAACGCCGAGAGCAAACCTGTTCCGGCAAGGTATCCTTGCGGCCGCTCACCCGCCATACCGCTTGCCGAGCCGCCGCCAGCATACAGACCTGGTATTGGGGTTTCATCAAGCCTTTTCACCCGCGCTCTAGCATCAACGCGCAAACCACCCAGGGTCTGTACCAGGGCGCTGGTCACGCTTATACCATAGAACGGTGAACTCAGCGGCTCGCCGAAGCGGGATCGACCAAAATCATCCTTTCCGGTAAGAACGGCCGTATTGTAGCTGGACACAGTCCTGGCTAGATTGTCTCCATCAAGGTTAAACTTCTGGGCCAATTCCGCCAATGTCTCAGATCGCTCAACTATACCCGCTGACAGGCATTCAGTGAAACGCGGGTAATTCTCCAGAGTCTCATTCAATATATACTCGTCAAATAACTCAACTACTACGTGGTTCGGTTGAGCCTGCACTGCCAGCGCATGGCCAGCATACGAATCCGTTTCATCACCAAAGCGGCGACCGTGCTGATTCACCTGGATAGCGCCGTGATTGATCAAGTACGTCGTAACCAGCATCTTTTTTGGATAGGCGATAGAGCTGTGAGACTGGTAAGCGCCCATGTGGTCGGTGGCTGCGCCCATCGACTGCCCCCACTGGATCGCATCCCCGGTTGCATACTGCGCACCGTAATATTGCGCTCCCGCAAACTCCGGGATGTAGTGGGCGACCATGGATGGATTGGCGCCAAATCCGGAAGCTGCCAGTATCACGGATTGCGCACGTACGCTGATCGACTCACCATCAGGCCTTGTCGCTGTGAGGCCAGTTACCATTTCGGCAGTGGAGGTTAAGCCAGCCACTCTGGTTTGCAGGTGCAGATCAATGGCCGGCTGCCTCTTCACTGCCCTTAACAACACATTTGTCATCACCAAGCCATCCCGTTGTGGGGGACTATGTATCCAAGACCGGCTCATGCCCGGGTATTTATAGTCTGGCATATGCTCTAACGGTACGCCTTGGTCCACCAGCCAATCCATCAGTGGGCCAGAAGCAAAACATAATGTCTTTGTTAACGAAGCGTCGCTTTGACGGCCGTTGAGTCGCAAGATGTCAGCAGCCAGTTCCTCTGGCGTGCCCGTTTCACCGTTTTCTCGCTGCAACCGGCTGCCGGCTGCTACAAATATACCGGCGCTCATTGCTGTGCTGCCACCTACGGCGCTGTTGCGTTCAAGCAGAAGCACGCGCTTGCCTTGTTCAGTCGCAACCAAAGCGGCCGTAAGCCCACAGCCACCGGCTCCGACAATCGCAATATCTGTTTCAACCATCTTTTCAATCATATCTTGTCTACTTGAAAATTGGCTTGGAGTATTCGCTTAAGCGATGAGATGACTGAAGTCATTACCCCTGAAGTCCACAGGATTTTGCTAATATAAAAGTATACCTTGACAGAGGCTCCGTTACAAGTTATTCTTTTGTTATAACATTCTAACAACTCCTCGTTGTTCACATCATAGCAAAGATTATCCAAGGATTGAGGCTGGGCTAAAATGCCTCCAGCATCTAAGAACGAGTTTCCAACTACTGTTGAGATCATCGAAGTAGGACCACGAGATGGCCTACAACGCGAGCCGGTGATCATCCCTGTTGCGCAAAAAGTGGCGTTGATCAACGCACTTGTCGATGCCGGGCTGAAGCGCATCCAGGTTACTTCATTTGTCCACCCACGTTTGGTACCGCAGATGGCAGACGCTGAAGCGCTCTGTGCACAGTTAACTCACCACCCTGACGTTCAGTACAGCGGGCTCGCCCTCAATCTAAAGGGAATCGAGCGCGCCTATGCTGCTGGAATCAAACACATCGACGTGTCGGTATCAGCCAGCGAGGCACACAGCCTGCGCAACGCCAACCGCACTGTCTCCGAAGCGTTGGCCGAATATGACAAGATGGTCGATCGTGCCCGATCTTGTAACATGACCGTGCGGGGCGGCATCCAGTGTGCTTTTGGCTATCTAGATCCTGCCGACGTCGACCCACAAACGGTTGTCAACATCGCTAGCCATTTCCTCAACGAATTGGACGTTGATGAACTCGCCTTAGCTGATTCTTCTGGAATGGCCAATCCCATCCAACTTACAAATCTTTTGCAAATGATTGTGCCCATGTCCAACGGAAAGCCAGTCATTCTCCATTTGCACGACACGCGCGGAATGGGGCTGGCCAATGTCATGGCAGCTATGCGCAGCGGCGTCTACACCTTTGATACTTCTTTTGGTGGACTTGGTGGTTGCCCGTTTATCACTGATGCTACGGGAAACATCGCCACGGAAGATACCGTTTATATGCTGGAGCAAATGGGTATCGAAACTGGCGTTGATTTGCAGAAGCTGGCCCACATCGCGCAAGATCTTGAGCGTCTCTTGGGAAAGCCAACCTTACCTGGCAAGCTATACAAACTGTTACTACCCGCCTGAGGATCCTTTGCGCAGCGAAGGAACTCTTTTGGAACGCAAAATAGCTACTAATTCATGACCGTACCGCAAACGATTTCCGAAAAAATCATTTCTCGACATGCAGGGTACAAGGTCGCCGCTGGAGAAATCGCTATAGTTGCTGTCGACGGGGCGATGGCTACGGATGCCACGGCGCCATTTGCTATTAAAGCTTTTGAACAAATGGGGGGCACACAGCTTTGGTCTCCCCAACACGTAGCGCTTGTCATTGATCACGCTTCCCCCGCCCCAAATGAACGCATTGGGAACCTACACAAGCTGATGCGTGATTTCCAGCACAAGATGGGTGGCCATTTTTACGATGTAGGCGAAGGTATCTGCCACCAGCTTATGGTAGAGAATGAGCACGTCAAACCTGGCGACGTTTTTGTTGGGGCCGACTCGCATACGCCAACTTATGGCGCATTAAACGCCTTTGCCGTGGGTGTAGGCTCAACCGATCTGGCGGCGGTTCTGTTGACTGGCAAGATCTGGCTGAAAGTGCCGGAGACGATCAAGATTGAGTTAATCGGCCGTTTACCAAGAGGCATCACCGCCAAAGATTTGATCCTATTCCTGGTAGGGCAGCTGAGCATCTCCGGCGCAACCTATAAAGCTATCGAATACAGTGGCGCAGCTTTACATGAGCTAACCCTGGCCAGTCGCATGACTATCGCCAACATGTCGGCCGAAATGGGGGCCAAAACGGGCCTGGTCGATCCCACTGGGCTCGAGCTACCCTATTCTTTCACACCTACTTTCCCAGACGTGGATGCTCAGTACAGCGACGTCTTTCAATTTGATGTATCACAGTTACAGCCCCAAATAGCCATACCTCATTCGCCGGACCATATTCGGCCGTTGGCAGAGGTGACAGGCAAACGCATCGACCAGGCTTTCATCGGTTCGTGTACCAACTCGCGACTGGAAGACCTGCATATGGCAGCACGTATTTTACAAGGTCATCATATAGACGCGCGCGTGCGTTTAATCATCGCACCGGCCTCCAAACGTGTATTCAATGATGCGCTGCGAGACGGCACGATTCAAACCTTGTCTGAAGCGGGCGCAACAGTTATCCCGTCTGGTTGTGGGCCATGCGTCGGCACACATCAAGGAATTCCCGCTGACGGGGAAGTTATCATATCCAGTACCAATCGCAATTTTCAGGGGCGTATGGGCAACCCGCGTGCTCAAATTTATCTAGGTTCGCCGGCTGTTGTGGCGGCTGCCGCCTTGCACGGCGAGATCATAAATCCGGCTATTTTGTTGGAAGAAACAGATGTTGAATGGGAACTGCTGTAACCCGGTAGCGACCGAGGATAAAAGAGCCAATGAGTGTTATCAACGGTAGCGCCCACGTCTATGGCGACAATATTGATACTGACCGCATCATTCCGGGCAAGTATACAAAAACCTTAGATCTGAGTGATCTGGCAGCACATGTGCTGGAAGATTTGGATCCGGCATTCAGCCAACGTACGCAGCCAGGGGACATATTGGTAGCAGGGGACAACTTTGGCTGTGGATCTTCACGTGAACAAGCGCCTTTGGCCATCAAAGCATGCGGTATCAGCGTAGTGGTGGGCAATTATTTCTCCCGCATTTTCTACCGCAATGCGATCAACATTGGCCTTCCGGTTGTCGAAGTTGGGTCACACGAGATCAAATCGGGCCACCAGCTTGAAGTTAACTTGAACACGGGCATCGTGCATGATTTGACGAGCGGTCGTATCTACCAGGCCGCCAAAATGCCGCAGGTCATGGTCGAAATTCTTAATGTGGGTGGCCTTGTCAACTATCTGAGTGAACAAGGCGACTATGGAGGTGTCGATTGAAGGCCGTACACCAATCCCTCGCTGACATTCGTGTACTCGAATTTACGCATGCTGTCATGGGGCCATCTGCTGGACTGATTTTGGCAGATTTAGGCGCTGATGTGATACGTATCGAACCATCGCCCCAAGGGGACCATACGCGGCGACTTAAAGGATTTGGCACCGGCTACTATACATTTTTCAACCGTAACAAGAAAAGCTTATCGGTTAATCTCAAAACTGGCGCCGGTCTAGAGATTGTCAACAAGTTACTGGGAACGGCCGACATCCTCATCGAAAACTTTGCGCCTGGCACCATGGACAGGCTAGGGCTAGATTACAAAGTCGTTTCTGAACGCAACCCGCGACTAATCTACTGTAGCCTCAAAGGATTCATGGAAG
>JAACFF010000052.1 GCA_009937635.1 Chloroflexota bacterium | reverse complement strand
ATAATTGTAATCATTCAGGAAGAGAGCTTCTGTCCGGTCGTTTTGGCTTGGCGTCAGAGGTGGATTGGCACCGCCGTCAGAATTCCAGAAAATGGGTAGCGGTGCAGAAAGAACACAGGAGTAAGGAGTATGGCTAAGCGCAAAGTAGAGTTGACCGAGGACCAAAAACGGCGTAATGCGGAGATTCTGGCTCGCCTGGAGCTGGAACGCCAACGCCTTTGTGAAGAAACGCGTGCACTCCAACTGAGAGAACGCAGCCGTCCCGGTCGCAAGCGCCGCAAGAAACAAAAGTTGAGTGAAGAAGTGGCCCCGTTGCAAGACATTTAGCTTCATCAATCAAACTTCTTGCCGCCGAGAGCGCCGCCACCACAGGAGAACACGTATTTTTTCGACTGTGTGCGGCGCTCTCGGCTTTTCTATTGACTCTACAGGGAGCGGTACGGACAACTTATGGTTGGGACACGGGGGTAGACGTCACCAGGGGCGGAAGCGGTCGTTCAGTCGGCCCTGGTCTTGGTGTGGAAGGCACGGCCGTTGGTGTCGGCGTGACAGTAGGCAGCAATGTTGGTGCAGGAGTCGGTGTTAGCGTGGGCACCGGTGTCGGCGTCGGCAAGGTAGGATCGGGACTAATCACTATTTCGCGGTACGCGCTCTCAGCCAGCACAACACCCCGGCTATTCTCCAGCTTGATTTGCCATGCATAAGTCCCTATTAGATTGGCACCACTGACATCCACTGCCCTTAACGCCAATACGTAACGTGTGCCCAAGACTGGATTCTGAACACTGCCCACGGCGATTGGACTCCCGTCACCTTGCAGATAGACCGTGAACTTATCAGCGACCGACAATTGTTGTGACCAGTTCCAGGTGAACGTGATTAGTTCACTGTTCAGGACCTCCAAGCTTTCGCCTGGGGTCAAGACGCGCAGGGCAGGCGGTTCGGCCGGCACAAAGCTGTTGCCAAATTCCGTTGTCCAGTACCAAATGCTAGGCGCACCGAAATCAGCAGTGTAACCAACACCCACTTCTGTGGCATAGCGGTTGAGAACGATTGGGCGGTGGCCTGGACTGTTCACCCAGAACTCGACCGCCTGGCGTGGATCGGCAAATCCCCAGGCTGTCGCCTCGCCAGCATAACCTTGAGAATAGCCGTACCAGAGCTGGCGCTCGGCTGGCGCGGAGCCATCTGAGCCAACATGCTGTGTGTGCTGTGTGATGGCCATATCTTCCGTATGCTTTTGCGCCGCGGAACTTAGTTGTGAGGATTCATTCAACGCGGGCAAATCAAATAGACGGCGTGCTTCGTTGACATACAGTAGAAGCTGGGCGGCCGGCGGCGTGCCTGGGCGGATTTCTATCGGTTCCATGATGAACGTGCCGTCTACGTCGACGGTGGTAACCGCTACTTCTGAGGCAGAAACCTCCCCCGCATCAGCAGAACTACCAGCGCTTAACCCGCCGTAATGGCTGACCATAGGTAAATAAACGTTGCGGTCGCCGGGGTCCACACGGACCCAACGGCCGACTTTCGTCGAACCGAACTCATTGTTGGCAGTCAGCGTAACATAATAGTCGCCCGTCAGGCGATATGCGTGGCTGACCTTGTCCCCGCTATATGCTTCGCCGTCTCCCATCTCCCACGTAAACTCCGTTCCGGATGGGGCCGCGACGACTTGACCAGTAAGCTGTTCACCCGCTGGCGCGCTGCTATCGACCAGTATATCGGCTGTGGGTGGAAGGCCAACGGTGACCAAGTGTGATGTCTCAGAACGGCCGTATTCGTTCTCGATCACCAGTTGCACCTGGTATGTGCCAGGCTGCTGGTAACTATGTTTTGGCTCTACTTCGTTGGACGCGTTTCCGTCGCCAAATTGCCAGTAATATTTTACCGGTGATTGCCCGCCGCTCTCATTGACGAAACTGATAGCCTCGCCAATGCCTGGTGTATCATCATCCGGTCGGAAGCCGGCAGCTACGTGGGGCACAACCGTGATCTGTTGCATCTGGGAAGCGCTGCCTACCGGATTCTTGACAGTGACGACAACATTGTAGACCCCTGCCGTGGGGTAGACCACGGTAGGATCGTTGATAGGCAGGCGACGGCCGTCCCCCAGCTCCCAAATTTCAGATAAAGGCCCTGGCCCGTCAGCATCAACCTCCAACTTCAACGGTTGGCCGATTGACACATGGACTGGGTTGGTAATCTCATTAATACGCGGTGGAATCCCCATCCAGATTAAAGTGGAAGCTGTCTCTTCAATGCCCTGATAACGCATTACCACAGTTACTTGCTGTTCCGGGTTAGCTAGATCGACCGAGGCCACCTTCAGCGGCAATGTCAATTCTCTGGTTCCATTCTGGCCTGGAACGACGGCCAACCAATGGACACTGTTTGAAGTGAGATTAAGCGTCGCGCCCGCGGCCAATTTTTCGCTGTCGACCTGAAGATTTGAGGGTAACTGTAGCACGATCTCTGGAGAAACCAGCGCATCGCTACGATTGGTCAAACGCACTTGAAGCTGTAACACATCGCGTGGAGCGCCGACAGGGGGAGAGACAACCAGGTCCAACTGCAGAGGACCGCTGATTTGCGCCAGACCCGTGTAAGAAGCAGCAGAAAGTGGTGCAAGCTCTACCCGCTGCATGGCAAACAGAGCCAAGATGGCGAACAAAACCATCAAGGCCAAAAGCGAATGCGACTTTGGCTTCATTTCCCGTGCAGTTTATCAGATTTAGGGCGACATAACAAGATTGTGGAACAAATGAACGCCTGGTTGAGCTGTAATGTCAGCAGAGTCTAGGAGAATTTTGACCTACCGATCCCAGGTGGCGTCCCCAAAAAAGTCACCATGATCTTTTTCCAGAAAGGCCTCGATCGCTGCCCGCCGGTCGCCCAATCGAAAATGAGGACCATGCCCTGGGTAACAGATTGTCGCATCAGGCCAGGCGAGCACAATCTCTCTGAGGGTCTTCAATGTGGTCTGGAACTCCTCGCTGGACCACGTTTTTCCCGGACCACCATCAAATATGGTGTCGCCGACAACGATGCGATAATCATCTTCAATAGCGAAACAAATCTGATCACCGATATGACCTGGAGTGTGTAAAACCCGCAAAGTGTGCTTGCCAACCTGCACTACATTCCCATGCCGCAGCCAGCGATTTGCATCTAGCTCAATCCCTCCGGCATGAGGACCCGGATGAGCAAGAAGGGGTACCTTCAAGCGGCTGCGCATTTCGTCCAGCGCGCCAGTATGGTCGCCATGAGTATGGGTTAATAGGATGGCGACGGGGGTTGTGCCGGCGAGCATATCGCTCAATATATCCGGATCAGCTCCCGGATCGATAAGTACGCTGCGCTTACTGTCCGGACAGACTAATACATAGGTATTCATGCCCCAGGGCCCAACCTGTTGGGTTCGTAATTCCATGGGTTGCATCTTGTTTCATTCCTCCTTACGAGAATGTAGCACAACCTTTCCAGGTTGTGGCTGCAAGCTTGAAAAGTTGCGTTATGGAACGGGCTTGCCATTGTCAGAATTGGCCCAGTCCTTGCCACAATTGGTACATACCAAAGAAGAGCAATGCCAATGCTGAAAACCCACTTAGCAGACGCCTGACCCGTTTGTCCAGGCGCTTGGTCAGGGCGAATAAGGCGATAAAAACCATAAAGCCGCCAATGAGTGTCAAGTAGAATCCTAGCACAAAACTGATTCCCTTGCTTGGCGCCTGCTGCCAGCCCGAGAGGAAAATCGGCCCGGCGATCGTAGCCCAGAAGATATACGGATTAGGACTGAGGAAGTTCATCATCACCGCCTTAAACATTCCTTGTTGCGAGGATTGCCAGGGCTGTGGCGTCGCCGTGACGGCCGTCCGGTAACTTCTATACGCGCCAAAAGCGAGATACAAGAGAAAAATACCGCCGGCGACACGTAGAATCTGCAATGACCAATCCGGTGTACGCGTTAAAACCAGGATGACCAACAATACAATCGGCCCATCGCTCAGCAGTGGCGCAAAAGCAGCCGGCAACGTTCTCCGCCAGCCATTATTCATCGTCTGTGACAACAAGTAAGCCTGCAAAGGGCCCGGCTGGGCGGCGGCCGTTCCCCCTAGAACCAAACCTTGTGATAGATAAGTCAGCAAGTAATCCTCTCTAAATGATTGGATGAACAATTTACTCTATCACAAAACGGCGTTGTGGTCAGTATCTTTATCACGTGCCACGACCGAAAGACCCTCGTGGTCACAGGAATGGGGCCCTCGCGAAAAATCATTCCAGCCCGCCATACTCTGCAGCAGAAGCTGTCGCGCAATCATGGTCCGATGAAATTAAATTTCAACCAGAATATATAATATTATCCCGGGTCTGTCTATCAACTGGGTTATACCTTAGACGACAACTCAAACGGCCGCCTCATGGTACACTGCCAACAGCTTTTGCCAGCCGGCATCACGGGCGAAGGCCAATGATGCGTAATCGGGCGCGATGCGTTGTTTCTGTGGCGGAGGTAAGTAGACTGAAAGACCTCCCAGCCCGTCGAACCAATCACCCCAATGCCCCTCGGCCAGAATGGTGGAAGCGCCTGGTTTCAGCAAAGCCGCGACCTGATCAGCCAGGCTGGCGAGTTACTCATCATCCGTATACTTTGCCAGCCTTGATGCCAACGTCGCCAAATCCCACAAATGATACTGAAATTTAGTTCGCTTGCGCTGTTTCTTATTTGACTCTTGCAAGAACGATCGCCATTGCGCATCCCACAAGAGGCTGGCTTGTTCGTCGATGATGGTACTATATCCAAGATTGCCAATCAATTGATTGAAAAATGGACACGGACTGGCTGATTCCGGCTAGCGTACATTAAGGGATTAGGTAACGACGATGGGGAAGCGGTGGTAGGGGCTCATTGCTGTCTTGCAACAAATCCCTCTGGTTTTCGTGGTCGATTTCTGGCTTGGAGACAACGGCCGTACTATGGGCTGCCTGGACGATCAGGTTTCAGGCTTATACTTTCAAACCACGTAATGTTCATTTGGATACTCTGCAAAATACCGGTCCCTTCTATCCACCAACACAGTAACTATTCTTGACCCCTTTTTCATCTTCTTAGCCAATTCAATAGCAGCCCAGACGTTAGCCCCCGAGGACATGCCACAGAAAAATCCTTCTTCGCGGCACAAGCGGTCTGCCATATTTTTAGCGTCCTCATTTCTGACCGTTAACTCATGATCCAGAACGTTCTTATCAAGTAGATCTTCGATAAGAAAACGCATATCGGGCAGGCCAAACTGCTGTAAGAATTTGTGAACTGCGCGCGATCGCACCCACTCGATTCTTGGATCGTCCGTTGGCACAACGCCAGAAACGATCAGGTCAGGATTATGCGCTTTTAACGTTTCCGCAACACCCAGCAGCGTTCCTCCAGTGCCTATGGAAGCCACCCAGGCATCAACCATGCCATCCATCTGTTCCAAAATCTCTTTACCCGTCTGTTCCTGGTGGGCCTTTGCATTATCGACATTACACAACTGGTTGGCCCACCAACTTGACGCGTCGCGCTCCTGCAAGTCATAACACTGCTTCATTCTGATAGCCACAAAGGCGGCCGCTCTTTCCACGCTGTCCAACCCGTCAATACCGGCAACATGATCCTTGATATCTACCGGCGTTACCGTACAACCAAATAATCTGGCAATTCTGATGCGGTCCGCAGGATTGTATGAGCTAGAAAGGTGGGCTGGCAAAAATAAGCGAACTTTATACCCCTTTACTGCACCGACAAATGATAGGGCAGGACCCGTGTTTCCCGTGGATTGATCGACTATCGTCCCGCCTGGTTTAAGCTGGCCGCTTCGCTCAGCCGCTTCAATCATACTCAGAGCCATGCGATCTTTGATACTGCCCCCAGGATTTAAGAATTCACATTTGACGTAAATGTCCACATCAGGCGTTTCAACCACATGTCTAAGTTTAAGTAAAGGTGTATTGCCAATCTGGTCCAGAATGTTCATGTAACCATCCCTCAACTACTGATTTCGATCCCTTTAGCCCCCTTAGAAGCCGCTGCTGCCCGTCACTCGCCACTCACCACTTACCCATACTTTACAATAATACGGCCGAAAGATGCTATACTCCATGCGTGGCTAATTTTTACTGTTGCTTCGCATAGCGCTGCAAACAGCCACGCATGTAGAGAGAAGCCAAGCATGCAAGAGAGTAAGAGTTGGAGCACCACAACCCGTTACTTCGTACTGATCCTGGTCCTGGGAAGCTTTATATGGCTGGCAGTATCTGCCAAGGATCTGATCGGGCCACTGGCTATATCGGCACTGCTGGCCTATGTATTAAACCCATTGGTGATCTGGGTCAGCAAGAACAGCCGCTTGACCCGCCCGATGGCCGTGCTGCTTGTTTTTGTGCTCTCTTTTGCCGCCTTGATAACTGCCGGTGCCCTCATCGCTCCCTTGATTCCAGCACAGATTTCCATCCTGGCCCAACAGTTGGAAACGATCACCCTTCAGGTCCAAACATTACTCTTAACGCCGATTGCCATCTTCAACATGCAGATACCTTTAGACGTGCTCCTGGCTAACTGGCCCGAGATCACCCAAGGTTTCACTCGACCCGATCTGCTGATCAATGTCATCGCCGCGACTTCACAGAACCTGGTATGGGTCCTGGTGGTGGTCTTCACAACCTATTACTTGCTGTTGGACTGGGCAAGGTTGCGTGATTGGCTGATCGGCATGGTGCCTGAACCCTATGCACCAGATATGCGCCATCTGTATGTAGACATGCGGCGTGTCTGGAATCGTTATTTCGCTGGTCAGTTACGGCTCATGTTTATCATTGGCCTGCTAACGGGTCTGGCGGCCACTGCTATGGGTTTGCCGGGAGCCTTTGCTTTTGCCGTATTGGCAGGATTGTTTGACATCTTCCTTTCCGTTGGCCCGCTTATCGTAACGGTCATTGCCGGTATTGTGGCCTTTGTAGCTGGTTCGACCTATTTGCCCTTGCCCAACTTCTGGTTCATGGTCCTGGTTGTTGTTGTTTTCTCCGCCATTCAGCTTCTAGAAAATGCCTGGCTACGACCTCGAATCATGAGCGAGAGATTGCGCTTGCACCCTGCTGTCGTTTTTGTGGCCGTGGTCTCCTCGCTGGCCATGGCCGGCATCCTCACCGCTCTGATCATTGTACCTTTAATTGGCTCGGCAATGGTTGTCGGGCGCTATCTCTATTGTAAAATTTTGGACATTGAGCCGTGGCCGGAGGAAAAAGAAGAAGAGAAACAAGGTGAGCTTCACCGGGCTGATGATGGCGCTGGATAGGTAAAAAGGTATCTAGAGCTTGGTCAAGATCTCCGGACCATTTTTGGTGATGGCGATCGTATGTTCATATTGCACGCTCAGCGCGCCATCGGCCGTAACCACCGTCCAACCATCATTAAGCAAGAACCATTCATGTGTCCCGGCATTTATCATCGGCTCGATAGTGAAGGTCATGCCGCGCCTCAGCCGTGGCCCTCTCGTTGGTTGGCGAATATGCGATACCGAAGGCGGCTCATGCAACGAACGGCCGATTCCGTGCCCTCCCCATTCGTGAACCACGCTAACCCCCTGTGAATCCGCATAACCATTAATAGCTGCGCCGATATCGTGCAAGTATCCACCCGGCTGGGCCGCTTCAATACCCACGCGCAGTCCCTCCTTGCCGATGGCCATCATGCGCTCCGCCTGGGGCGAAACTTTGCCCACCGGAAAGGTGTAGCAGGCGTCTCCACAGAAACCCTTGTGTTTGAGGCCGATATCTATGCCGATCAGGTCGCCCTCTTTGAGAACACGATTATCGGGCAGTCCGTGACAAATTTCGTGGTTTACGGAGGCGCAGATGACGCCGGGAAAAGGGGGATGTTCGGCCGAACTGCCCTTGTACCCCTTATATAGCGGCGTTGCTCCCTGTTTGGTGATGTAATCCTCGACAAGCTTGTCCAAGACACTTAAAGGGACCCCAGGCCGTATTTTCTCTTCTAAGAGTGCGAAGCACTCGGCAACCATCCGTCCCGCATTGCGCATGCGGGAAATAGCTCTAGCATTCTTTACGCGCATCGATTCCTTTCTTGAGCTTACACTATTTGCAAAAACATTAATTGATAAAATCTGATAGTTATTGTAGGGGCGAGACGATTGGCCACGGGATTACATGATAACCGGCATAACCCTATCCAACCGTTTCGCCCGCACCCCATTTGAAAACAATCTGATCAATGCGAGCGAGGCGAAGTATAGCATAAAATCGCGCACAATGTCACTGTGCATAACAAAAAGCAACTGATTCTAGGAGAAAACATCAATATAATTGCCTAATATGTTCGTAAAATAACTATCTATATTGACAATATTAATAATCTTGTGTATTATTTTGTAATCACAAGGAGTTAAGATCGGCATGAACACACAAGACACTTCCCCTTCCAAAACGATGCGGCCGTTCCTGGTATTGTGGTCGGGCCAGGCGGTATCCTTGCTGGGCAGCCAGCTTGTGCAGTTTGCACTCATCTGGTGGCTGACCCAGGAAACGGGATCCGCCACCGTCTTGGCCATGGCCTCCTTAATTGGCTTGCTGCCGCAAGTGATCCTCGGACCCTTTGTGGGCGTTCTTGTCGACCGTTGGAACCGGAGGCTGACCATGCTTCTTGCCGACAGCCTGGTCGCCGCAGCCACCTTGGCCCTGGCCTACCTGTTCTCAACAGGCGCGGTTGAGATATGGCACATCTACCTGTTGTTGTTTGTGCGCTCTCTCGGCGGCGCCTTCCACTGGCCGGCGATGATGGCTTCGACCACATTGATGGTTCCCGAGGAGCACCTGACGCGTATCCAGGGTCTCAACCAGATGCTAAACGGGGGCATGAATATCGCCTCGGCGCCCTTAGGAGCCTTGCTCCTCGCTTTACTACCTTTACAGGGCATCCTCGCCATT
This sequence comes from Chloroflexota bacterium, assembly GCA_009937635.1. GTDB lineage: Bacteria > Chloroflexota > Anaerolineae > Promineifilales > Promineifilaceae > JAACFF01. Next base: position 14,736 of record JAACFF010000052.1, on the reverse strand, counting down.
GACGTAGTTACCGCCCTCTTCGCCATCGTGCCCTTACTATTTATCTATGTGCCCCAGCCGCAGAAGAACGGCCAAAGCGAAGCAGAGGAGGCACCCACGAGTTCATATTGGACTGATCTTCGTGAAGGGTTGCGTTACGTGCTTGACCGCAAGGCGCTCTTAATGCTGATGCTCATGGCCATGCTTGTGAACTTGCTGCTCACGCCAACTTTCGCATTTATGCCCCTGCTCATCACTGACCACTTTTCCGGCACGGCGTGGCATCTTGGAGCCATTGATGCTGCTGCCGGGATCGGCATGCTGGTTGGTGGTTTCGTTCTTAGCCTCTGGGGCGGCTTCAAACGACGCATCCTGACAACACTAATTGGCTTACTCTGCTTAGGTTTAAGTCTCGTTTTCTTGGGTTTGATACCAGCCAATTTGTTCATACTCGCGGTTGCTGTAGCTGTGGTTGCCGGCTTCACGATTCCCATGATTGATGGACCCATAATGGCTATTCTCCAGGCCATCGTTGCCCCCGACATGCAAGGCCGTGTCTTTACCTTATTAGGCAGCCTTTCCAAGGGTATGACGCCGCTAGGGCTAATGATTGCTGGACCGGTCGCCGATATCATCGGAGTCCGCAGTTGGTTCGTTATGGGCGGTTTGGTTACAGCCGTGCTGGCAATCGCCAGTTTCTTAATGTCCCCCGTCTTGCACATTGAAGACGGCGCGCATCAACCAGTGCCGCAAAGTGACGATCAGCCTCTTGCCACCATGCCCGCCTCAAGCCAGGTGCCAGGCGCTTAACAGGTTGTTTTCTGGATATTCATATTGGAACAAGCGCCTGGCACCAGCCGAAATTGCAGAATTATTCGGTTGCACGCAGCCAATAGCTCGCCGATTCTTCGACGAACGGGGTTAGGGGTACGACCACCAGTGTGCTCCCCTCCGGGCCGAGATCGATAACACCCTGGAACTGGTTAAGGGTGTCCAACTCCAAGGTCATAACCTCGGGAACTACTCCCTTCCTGATTTGTTGCACTGCCCAACGTTGGGGTAATAACCAGCCCGTGCGCACAAATCCATCCATTTGCCAACGCTGGTCATCCGTTTCCGCGTCAGCAAAGTATCCCAGCTCCGGAATAGCGATGTCGTCCAGGGCGAATCCCCGTCCAACTTCCTCGAAATCAGTGAGCACGTGAAAGCGGACCAGGATTTGCTGGCCGGCAAAACTGCTGAGGGGGATCGTCTCCTGGATCCAACCGCTGCCTTCCTCGCCGGCGCTGCTTCCCGTGTACGCAGGGCCATAATCTCCGCTGGCCCACTGTTGGGGAGAAATGACGCGCCACGTCTCTCCCTGGTCGGCCGAAACGGAGATGTAGCCAAAATCAAAGTCCTCCTCCAGATCATACCAAACGTTGTATTCTAAGGTAGCCTGCTCGAGCTGGCTCAAATCAAAAGCGGCCGTTAATTGCGCATGCGTGTCATTGGCGGGAGGAGCATACCACATCTGTTCGCCGCTGGTGGGCCTGGCGTCGACCAGCTTGGCCGTCGTATCACCGGCGAAGGTCAGATTTATCGACCCGCTGCCGTCAAGATCGATGTAGTGTGCCGCCAATTGATTGACTTCAAGCGACGCCTCCTTGGGCAACGGACGGCGGAATCGTGTCTCTAAAAAGGGTTCGCTTAAGTCCAGGCGCGTGTATCCATAGTGCTCACCAGCCACCGCGTCATCCACGAAGTTGGCTACTGTCCAATCGGCGATGAATTGTTCCAGGCTGCGGTCTGGTTGAAATCCTTGCAACACCTTGCGCACGGCCGTCAACCCATTGGCCGGCTGTCTGATTAATTCAAAAATGGCCCCCTCTCCCAGTTGTTCCCACACATACACCGAAAACAGAAAACTGTTGGCATAATGGGCGTCGATGACATCTTCATCATATTGCCACGCATCCAGGCGCGTATCTGGTTGTAGCAGGTAAGCATCCGGCAAAGCTGTGTCCAGCCCTACATACAATTCCGCCAGTTGGGCAAGTCCCTCATTGAGCCAGGTAGACTCATTCTGATCTAGATTCCACTGAAAAAGGTGTTGCAGCTCATGTATTAGCGTGCCGAAATAAAGATCAGAACCGATTTCCAACTGTCCCATATTGAGATAAACGAGCTCTTGCTCGTTGGAGTCGCTAAACAACGCTTGTGGATACTCATCTTGATCGCTGAAGTAGCCTAGTTCATATATATCGCCGGAGCCGGCCAAGTGAAGGATCGAAAAACGGGGATCGCCATCGATGCCCGGATTCCAAGCCTCGCCAAAAAGATGAGTGAGTCGCGTATAAAAATCACTCTCTAGACGTTCAGCGGCGCTGCGCACGGCCGTTTCCTCCAGGAATAACTTATCATCAACCCAGAAATAAGCATGCTCGCTGATTTCAACCAGTGTTGCTTCAACACGCCCTTCATCAGTACGAAAGACGCGCCGGTCGCCGATCTGGAAGCCAGGCCGTTCGAATTTTCGCGGACCAACCTCAAACCCTCCCAGCTTGTCTGCCGCATCATGATAATCATGAACCGGGTAATCGATCTCGTACAGGCGCTCAAGGTCTTCAAATGCGCGTTGAGGAATTTGATCGTCATTGATCTCCGGCGGAACAATGAGCGCTAGCTTCGAGGATGGGGGAGAGGTCGGTAGTGGTTCCGGGCTGGGCGATGGCATCGCTGTAGCAATGGGCACACTGGCGATAGTTTCGCTGGGTTGCATTGCCGGCACAGTTGCCAGAGCGGCTCCCGTCGGCGGCGCTATATCTGGCTCCGGCGTGGGCGGTAATTGCGTTAAGGGCTGGGCGCCAGACCCCATTTCCAGCGGCAGTTGTCCACCATCCTGCGTGTAGAGATAGAGGCCGGCCAGCGTTCCCGCTCCCAAGATAAACAGACACGTTAGCACGAAGAGGCACCCGCTCAACCAGATTATGAGCATCTTCTGCTTATTTTGCTGGCGGATTTGCTCTTCCATAATTCCGTAAGATACTTTTTATACCTCAGAGGCGTAGTTTGTTTACTTTTAGTAGAAGCTACATGAGAACCAATTCATGTTGGTGTGCTTCTGCGGCTTAATCGTAACTCAATACACGTCAACGGGTTGAATTCATGTAAGGTAAGCTATCGAAATCCGGCATTATCAATAACTCCGACTTTGTGTAGTTCTCATTCTCAGATGCGAGCAGCTTACGTCAAAGGCATCTAGGGATGCCTGGCTACACGCGGAATTAATTGATTTCTTATTATCGCTAACTACGAATTAAACCACAGATCGTTGCCGGTGTGAAAATAGATATCTACCCTTTCTCATACTGTTACCACTGAGCAACTGTTCACCTGGCCGGAATGAAAAAGGAATAAACAGGGTTGAGGCCTCTATGAAATATGCACATATCATTGGTTGGGGCAGCTTTCTGCCGGATCGCGTCCTAACCAATGATGACATCGCTCAGATTGTGGACACATCTGATGAATGGATCTATGCCAGGACCGGCATCCGCCAACGCCGCATAGCGGGGGAGGCGGAAACCACGGCTACCTTGGCTTTTGAGGCATCCGCCCGTGCCCTGGCCGTGGCTGACGTGCATCCTTCCCAAGTCGATTTGATTATTGTTGCTACCTCCACGCCAGAGTATATTTTTCCTTCAACCGCCAGTCGCGTGCAAGATTACTTGGGAGCCGTACGAGCTGGCGCCTTCGATCTGGCCGCCGCCTGTTCCGGTTTCGTCTATGCCTTGAACATGGCGGCCCAGGCTATTGCTACCGGGTCTGTGCGTACGGCCATTGTCGTTGGCGCCGAAACCATGTCCAGGGTATTGGACTGGACCGATCGCAGCACCTGTATCCTCTTTGGCGATGGCGCCGGCGCTGTCGTGCTCAAAGGCTCCAGTGTCCCTGGCGGTATACTGGCCTCGACCATGCGCTCTGACGGATCAGGCGGCAATCTGTTGCGCTTGCCTGCCGTCTACCACAATCCTGTCCCAACGCTGGGCCCCGAATATTTGGGAAATGGTCAAGATCGTAACACCATAGCCATGAACGGCCGTCAGATTTTCCGTTTTGCCTCTCACGTTGTCCATGCCTCCATCCAGGATGTCATAAAAAAAGCGGATCTCGACCTGCAGGATGTAGACCTGATCATCCCCCATCAGGCCAACATACGCATCATCGATCATGTGGCCAAAAAGCTGAAATTGCCCAAAGAGAAATTCTACGTCAATGTTGAGAGGACCGGTAACACATCTGCAGCCTCGATTCCCATTGCCCTGTGCGACGCCGTGGAGGCGGGGCGTTTGCGGCCGGACAACAACATTGTCTTTGTCGGTTTTGGCGGTGGCTTGACCTGGGCTTCTGCGGCCGTCAAATGGGATGTAACCCCACCCGAGGTCTCCTTGCTCGACCGTGAATGGAAACGCACGCGTTATATCATGGCCCGCGGACGTTCAAGATTGCGCAGATGGGGACGCCGCATGGGAGCCACCTTGGGCGGCTCGCCTACACCTGACGCGCGCTTGCGTGATGCGGACAAAAAACCCGAGGAGTAACAATTGTCAGCTATCAGCCGTCAGCCATCAACCAACGCGCTGTCCACATTGACTACCCGACCTCCTGACTACTGACCGCCTGACTCCCTGACTACCTGATCACCTGACTCCACCGCCTTCGCGATCTGTTTCAATACCTCTTCTTCTTCCATAACGCCGTCAATATGCACACGGCTGTTAATAACCATATGCGGTAAATAGGTGGCTGAGTAACGCACCGCGGCCATGGGGAATACGTCGGTCATGATCAAAAACGACCGGATATGCGGGCTGGCCACAGCCAGACCAAAAGCTGTCTTGGCCATCACAACGCCCGCCTCATCCTCGGCTGACGTTAGCACCTCCAGACGGATTTCATGATCCAGACCTTGAAGGCGAATGCGCGTTGCCGCTTCTAACGAAGCGCCCTGAAAGGATACAGCCTGGATTGCGGTGATGAGCGAGGTCATCTGGTAGCCGGATGGCAGGCCGATCAATCTGACGCCGTAATCGACCGCCTCTTCATCGTCAAGACCGAAAATACCTATGACGGGATAATAGGGATAATTGGCGCGGCGCGGGAAAAATGCGGCTCCAATCTGGCTGAAACGATCGGCCAGCGTCTGTGCCAGCCGTTGCGCCTCTTGTTCTCCCTGGCCGGCATCCGCATCGCCCCATACATGAATTTGCACCGCCTTTGGCAGTTTCTCGAAGTAGTCGGGCAACAAGGCCCACGTTTCGGCATCAAAAGGATTACTTGTTGATGAGTCCTTCATGTTTATATTCCTCAGGACGGTTTATAATGCACCCGCTTTGAAAGGACAAGGGAAATACGATGTTTTGGTTTCTAGCTAGCTTTATAATTTGGGCCTTGGTTCACAGCCTGACGGCGGCGTCCTCAACCAAGAGCGCTTTCCGCAAGCAGTTTGGAGAGCGGGCCTATCAAGGTTTGTACCGCTTGCTCTATAATGTGCTTTCCCTGGTCTCCTTTGTGCCTGTGCTTTACGCACTGTGGACCCAAATACCCCAGGTGACCCTCTGGACCATTCCTTATCCCTGGCGATACATTACTATGGGCATCCAACTGCTTGCTTTGGGCGGCCTAACGTTATCCTTGTGGCAGACTGACGTGTGGTCATTTGCCGGCTTACGCCAGGCTCTGCACTACCTGCGCGGCTCTGCGCAGCCGCAACTGCCGGATCAGCTTGTTGTTCGTGGAACTTACAGCTGGGTGCGCCATCCCCTATATTTCTTCAGCCTGCTGTTCATCTGGCTAAACCCGGACATGACCCTGGCATCGTTACTCTTTAATATCCTGGCCACATTATACTTTTGGATTGGCTCAATTTACGAAGAACGCCGCTTGCTTCGTGCCTTTGGCCCCACTTACGAAGCGTACCAACAATCCGTCTCCCGCCTCTTCCCCCGCCCAATGGCAATCCCAGTGGCAATCGCAATCGCAATCGCAATCGCAATCGGGATCGGGATTTTTCAATAGCGATAAGAGCTCAACCTACTCCCGACCTGCAGCATAACGCCGCTGCCATTCATAAAGTTTATTAATCGCTTCCAGCGGCGTCATCGAGGTGACGTCTAGCGCTTCCAACTCTTTGAGCATAGGACTGGCCTCGGGGAAGAGAGCCATCTGCTGCCCGCTGTTGAGCCTGCTGGGCTCCACACTGGCTGTGGGTGCATGTTTCTCCAGGTCAAGCAGCACTTCATTGGCGCGATTGACGACATCACGGGGAAGTCCGGCCAATTGGGCGACGTGGATGCCGTAACTGCGGTCCGCGCCGCCAGGCACGATCTTGTGCAAGAAGGTGACCCGATCCCCTTCCTCGGCCACGTCTACATTGTAATTGCTGACCTGGGGCAGCAAATCGGCCAGGCCCGTCAGTTCATGGTAATGGGTGGCGAAAAGAGTGCGCGGCTTGAGGCGGGGGTGGTTGTGTAAATACTCTACGATAGCCCAGGCCAATGACAACCCGTCGTAAGTGCTCGTCCCACGGCCGATTTCGTCCAGGATCAGCAGCGAGCGATGGGTGGCATGGTTAAGGATTTCCGCCGTTTCCACCATTTCCACCATAAACGTGGAGCGACCGGCGTGTAGCTCGTCGTGGGCGCCGATACGTGTGAAGATGCGGTCGACGAGCCCAATATCAGCCGAGGTGGCGGGCACGAAGCTGCCGATCTGCGCCAGCAAGGTGATCAGCGCCACCTGCCGCAAATAGGTCGACTTGCCTGACATATTGGGCCCGGTGACGATCTGGATCCGGTCCTCGTCCGTGAAAGAAGCATCGTTGGGCACAAAACGTTCACCGAGGGTTGTATGGCTACTGATCGTATGTTCGACAACAGGGTGACGGCCGTGCCGGATATCGAGCGAGTTTTCATTGTTTAACAAGGGCCGCACATAATCGTTGGTCGCCGCCACCTCTGCCAGCGCAGCCGACACGTCAATTTGGGCCAGGGCCGTGGCCGTGACCAGCAAGCGACCGGCCGCTTCCGCCACGCGTTGGTTAACTTCCACAAAAAGCCGCCGCTCAATCTGTAAGATACGTTCTTCGGCGTTTAAGATCAGCGTCTCATATTCCTTCAACTCCGGCGTGATGTAGCGTTCGGCGTTGGTCAAGGTCTGTTTGCGTATGTAATCCTCCGGTACCAGATTCGTATTCGCTTTGGTGACCTCGATGTAGTAGCCAAAGACCTTGTTGAAGCCTACCTTCAAAGTATTGATGCCCGTACGCTCCCGTTCGCGTGCTTCCAGATTGGCGACCCACTCTCGCGCATGGGCGGATGAGTTCATCACCCCGTCCAGTTCGGCCGAGAAGCCAGGGCAGATGACGCCCATCTTGTTCATATTGGGCGGTGCATCTTCGACGATGGCGCGCTTGATTAGATCGGCCGTTTCCGGGCACGGATCGAGTCTATTGCCCAATGCTTCAAGCGCGGAGGCGCCGGAGACAAGGGCTTGCAAGTTGGGAATGGCCGCCAGCGTGCGTCCCATATGCTCCAGATCGCGCGGCGTGGCTGAACGGCTCAAAACGCGGTTGGTGAGTCGTTCCAAATCGGGCAATCCTTTTAGCATAACCCGCGCGTCTGCCCGCAGCAGGGCATCCTGGAAAAACGCTTCGACACGGTCCAGCCTTTGATTGAGACTGTCCACGTCCAGTAACGGCCGTGTCAGGCGCTGGCGTAGGAGGCGCGTGCCCATAGGCGTGACCGTCTTCTCCAACACCTTCAAAAGCGAACCGAAACGCTCGCCCGAAATGGACTCCGTCAGCTCCAGGCTGCGCCGCGTGTTGATGCCCAAGGCCATGTATCCATCTACGCTGTACGTCGACAGGCGCTGGATCTGGGCCACACTGCCTTTTTGTGTTTCCTGAAGATAATAAAGAACCCCACCTGCCGCGCGCGTGGGCAGCGGCTTGCCTTCGCAGCCGAAGGCGTCCAGGGAGCTGACGCCGAAATGATTGAGCAGCGTTTGCCTGGCTGTACCCAGATCAAAACGCCAGTCGGGCAGCTTGCTTGTTGTCTGCGCCTCCACGAACAGGTTGCTTTCGCTATCTGCCACCAGCAATTCTGCCGGGGCCAGGCGAGCCAACTCTTCGTCGAGAGCGTGCCTGCTGTCTAAATACGTCGTCGAGAATTCCCCTGTCGTGATGTCCGCGTAAGCCAGGCCGGCTCGTTCCCCTTCGATAACCAACCCGGCCAGATAATTGTTGCGGCCCGCATCGAGCATGCCTGGTTCGATCACGGTGCCGGCTGTAAAGAGGCGCACGACCTCGCGCGGCATCAGGCCGTTGATTGGCTCGGTGCCCACCTGCTCGCAGAGAGCGACCTTATACCCTTTGCCGATCAGACGCCCGATATACCCTTCAGCCGCATGGTGCGGTACCCCTGCCATGGGCGTGCGCTGGTTTTTTCCTTGCGGACGGCTGGTCAGCACCAGGTCAAGCTCGCGCGCCGCTACTTCCGCATCTTCGTCAAAAGTTTCGTAAAAATCGCCCAGGCGGAAGAAGACGATCGCATCCGGATGTTGCGCCTTGATGTCTAAATACTGCTGGCGACTAGGCGTGACTCTACCCTTGCTCTTGGCTCTGGCCATCTCTTTTCTCTTAGCTAATCTGATTACCTGATAAGCATAGCCGGGAAAGAATATCGAGGCAACGCCTCATTACCATTCAACCGTTCAACAATCTTCTTCCGAAAATTTTACTCTTAATGGAACCTGCTTCTGAGTAAATCGCTACCCCTTCACGCCAGAAATCCCAGGAATGATGAGACCAATCCTGGATCAGCCACTATTTTTGCCCGTCTGCAATGCGGCGGTTGATCCGTCGTGCTGCATTACTGGGAGCTTGTCCATAAGGGTTACTCGGCGGATCCGTGCTCGTTTCCACTACTTCTTGCAGACAAACGACGTCAACATTCAGATCGCTGATGGCCGCTGCCACCCGGTCAAAAAGCGGACCATGCTTTTGCAGCCGTTCGCTGACATATCTCCCTCGATTTTCATTTCCTGGTAGCTGTGTAAATTGAGGGTAAGAATTGTGAAAACCATAGCGGGTTCTTAAGGTTGCTCCTTCCTTAAGTACCAGGCTCTGGTCCTGAAAACGAAGGTTGCATTTGTATTGGCGAAATACGGACGGACCTGATCAAGCAGCCATTGGGTAGCGGATTCAAGGCTCTCCCGTCCTTGATCGACGGCTACCGCGACATTTGTCTGCGTCGCGAGGTAAGCAACAAGCTCTTCGGGTGTGAAGCTGACCTCATTTTCGTAGATATCTTCCTCGATGAAAGCAAAACCTGAACCTGCTGCTTCCTCTGGTGTGAGTGGATTGCTGTTTCGAGGGGGTGTTGGAAAGCGTTCTGGATACACCCCCCGGCTCCAATTCTGAAACGCCGGATCTTCTCTCATGATCCCCATAAACCCATTGCTGTAAACCAGCAGCAAACCTTCGGCGCTGAGAACTCTCCAGGCCTCATGCAGGAACTGTTCCCGGTCGAACCAATGGAAGGCAAGGGCAGTCGACATGGCCGGCACCGAGTCGCTCTTGAAAGGTATAGCTTCAGCTCGTGCCCGAACGTATCGAACCTGCTCATTACCTACGGCGTTGGCAAGCATGTTCCAAGAGATGTCCATCCCAATTACCCGTTCTGCTATTGACGTCAACGCTGCGCTCGATTGGCCGGTTCCACAAGCTACATCCAAAGCAAGTGGAACGGTTCTTTCCAGGCCCGTAGCTTCTTTGGCTCGGGCGATCGCCAAAGGGTGAAAGTATGGCCGGTTTTGGGCGTACCTTTCTGCCTCGCTTAAATCTGTGAAGAAGGGCATGCTTGATCTCGGTGAATCCGCTCGCTAAAGAAGTGTTGAGCGAGATATTCAGGATAGCACATAACTTACTGATACGGAAACAAAGGGGTTCTTTTGAAATCGCTCTTTCTTTTTCAAATTGCTGATCCAGAGCCTATTGACATAATAGATAATCTGTCTGCAATATTGTATGCTATAATAACCATATGCCGCCGGCCGCTTTTTAGAATGATGTCACTATATTATTGGAGGTAACGGCCTATGACCCAAACGCAAACCTCATCACATTGGTGGTACCCTATCAACAAGACAATAGCTTCCATACGGCCGATATCCTGGACAATCGCCCACACATTCCATCATTTGGATAGGGCGGTCCTGAAACTCAGCGGTGGCAACCATACCGCCACGACCATCCTGATTGGATTGCAGGTGGTGACGCTTACGGCCGTCGGTGCCAAAAGCGGAGAGCCGCGCTCCGTGCCGCTTATTGCGTTTCCCGACGGAGACAATTTGCTTCTGATCGCCTCTAATTGGGGCCGCTCCCACCATCCAGCCTGGTATTACAACCTGAGCGCCAACCCGGAGGCGACAGTTAGCATAAAGGGGCAGAGCGCAAAATACATTGCCCATGAAGCCGGGGGTGATGAACGTGAGCGGTGTTGGGACATAGCGGTTGGCAACTATGCCGGGTACGCGGCTTACGAGCGCCGCGCCGGTGACAGGCGGATTCCGGTGATGGTTTTGGAACCTTTGTCCAACGCCTAACTCCGTTAACAATTATGCAATTATCTTCCTTTCTCTGCTAAACCTACATGCAACGCACGATTTTAGGAAGCGGCGATTTTAAGGCGTGCCCGTAACTTCGGATTTGTGCGGGCGGTGGTTGTCGATCCAATCCCGTAGGCGGTGATTGTGTTTGCGCTGCAAATTGGTCAACGGCCGTTTTGATTTCATCAGCTCATTCGCCTCGTCGAAGGTCATCCCTTCTTCTTTCATCAGATAAGCGGCGACTAGCGTGGCAGAACGGCCGCGACCCTTGGCGCAATGAACGAGGACAACACGGCCGTCGTCCACTTCTTGCTTCATCCATTCCACCGCGTGCGAGATGACCTCATCTTCCGGCACGGTGACGTCGGGCACCTTGTATTGAATGTGGTTGATGTCAAATTTGTCGTAGAACGCCACGTCATCTTCCCGCTCGGCGCGGATGTTGATCACGGACGTGATCTTGTGATCGAGGATAAATTGATAATCCCGCGTATAAGAAGGCGCACCCCCAAGCCAGAGAGTAGGGGTAATCTGGTCGAACCAGCGGTGGCCAAGGATGCTTTCATATAGGTAACGGATCATCGGGTAGAAATGATCGAAGATTTTATGGAAGATATTCATTGCAGGGAAGGATAGCGGCAATGGGAGGAAAAAACAATGGTCAATGGTGAATTGTGATTGATTATTTGTTAATGAGGAGTGGGCGAGCAAGTGATCAATGTTCCTTCTCTAGCGCCAGTAGGCGCTGGCTAACCAGGACGTTGAGTCGGGCTGAAGTGATTGCCGTACCTGGATTGCTCCTAGCTGAGGTTGCTGGCGCTATTGCCCGGCGCACCGCCGATCCACAGTTGGGTCATAGAGCCGTCGAGCATGTTGCCAACACCCGGCTTGCGCTTACTGCCTTTCGACGAACCAAACCCACAGATTACGAAGCGCTCCACCAGATCTTCACTTGTCCTCAGGTTGTTTGGGGCACACTGCAATTACCCTACCCCTTCTTATCTCCTCGTGCCAAAATTCTGTGTCCAATAATGATGGTAATTCAGATCTCCAGTGTCATTGGCAAGGTAATAGTAGCCAACGCCGATGTCTTTCAGATCGCAGCTCAATATATTGGCGCGGTGGCCATCGCTCTCTATCCAGGCAGCCACAACCGCAGCGGGGGTCGGGTAGCCGGCGGCGATGTTCTCCGCAGCGGACCAGAAGTCATAGCCCTCTGCTCGAATTCGATCCCAGGGGGAACGGCCGTCGAGGCTGGTGTGGGAGAAGTAATCGTTGTGGGCCATGTCTTCGCTATGTCCTTGCGCCGCGGCGGTCAGTTGGGAACTGATCAGCAAGGGGGGGCAGCCCACCTGGGCTCGTTCGCTGTTTACCAGTTCGACAACTTCCCGCACCTCGCTCCTGGTGCCGCCTTTACCTTCACCGGCGCCACTGATTAAGGGCAAAAAAGTGAAACGCTCTGCAGCGGTCGCCGCCGGCACGCGCTCTTGTTCGGCGATAATGACATGAATCGGCTCGCCAACGGCCGTCTTCTCGTAATCAGGGAGAGGGGGTTGCGCTGTAAGGCTGAACGGAACTGCCAGCAATAGAAATATGACGGATAATAGCGCTAATAACTGTCGTACTGCATGCATAGGGTGGAATCCTTTCGTCTTACCCCTCCTGCCCTTGAATTTTACCCTAACAATAGAGAGGCGTTGCCCCATCTAATGTGGCGCACACGTGTACCTTCGATCACACTCCTGCGATCCCTTTCATGGTACACTAACCTATAGAAAGCAAAGTAATCGGCAACAGCCAGGCAGGAATTGAACTTGTTCACCCTGTATCTGAACAAAACAAGCCACCTATGGAAAAACTCTCCCAAGACGCCGTTCTACTCATCATAGATGTTCAGCAAGGCTTTGACGATCCATTTTGGGGCAAGCGCAATAACCCCACGGCCGAACAGAAAATAGCCCACCTATTAGCCGCCTGGCGCCAATCAAATCGCCCTGTCTTTCACGTCCAGCACCTCTCCTTATCGCCCAATTCACCCTTGCATCCTTCCCGGCCAGGCGTCGCCATCAAGAAAGAGGTCGAGCCCCAAACAGGCGAGTTGTTGTTCCAAAAACCGGTTAACAGCGCCTTTATTGGCACAGATTTAGAACAGCAATTGCGCGAGCGCGGTTATGACACCCTGGTCATCACCGGTCTGACTACACCACATTGTGTATCCACCACAACGCGTATGGCCGGCAACCTCGGTTTTCGAACCTTCATCGTCTACGACGCCACGGCCGCCTTTGATCTCAGGGACCACCAGGGACGGCACTATCCAGCAGAAGAGATCCATAATGTGGCCCTGGCAGCCCTTCATGGCGAATTTGCCACCGTCGTTTCAACAGCAGAACTCCTGCATGCCTTGTCCTACACGAGAAGTTGGCTTGACACCTCGTAGGGTAATTTTGTAAATTGCCCGGTGAACAATTTGCAAAACTGGTCTACAGTCTGTAAAGCTAACTTGAACCATGCCCTAAATTCTTGATGCAATCTCGAGTCGTGTTATACAGTTAGGCAAGAGGTGAATTCCTGTCTTGAATTCAGGGAGATGTTTGACAAGAACATGCGTTCTATTGTAGAATAGGACCAGATTGAACAAACGGCCGCCACGGCCGTCAAACCAACCCAAGGAGCCCGCCTATCCGAGCAAGAACTAACAAACCGACAAGCCATCAGCTATCAGGGGTCACCTGACACCTGACACCTGACACCTGACACCTGACACCTGATACCTGACCCCTCTCAAAGAATCGATGCCGTTTCCGGAATAAAAAAAACGGCATCAAACGGCATCGATGATCTCGTTATGTAAAGCTTGCTCCTTTCAGGCATGGTTCACAAACACGAGAAGTTGGCTTGACTCTTTGTAGGGTAATTTGCAAAATTGTTCTACAGTCTGTGAAGCTAACTTGAACCATGCCCAAGAAGTGAATTATGTTTGCGTTTTAAGGGGGCTGATATGCTGCATGTCAATGCAAGAGCAATAATCGAAAGAGAAACAGCTTCAGGAAAGGAAATTCTGCTCCAGACTCGGGATAAGCCACATGAAGGGGGAACATCCCTCGAGCTGCCAGGTGGCAGGGTAGAGGAGTTCGAGTCGCTGCTTGATGCTGTAAAACGCGAGGTTCTTGAAGAGACCGGCTTGAAGATCACGTCCATCGAAGGGGCGTCCAGCAAAGTCAATGCGCGGACCGCGGATACGGACGTAGAATGCTTGCAGCCTTTTGCTGCCTACCAAACGACAAAAGGCCCTGTTGATTCAATGGGCGTTTACTTTCTCTGCCGGGCTGAGGGTGACTTGCTCACGCATGGGCATGATACACTAAATCCTCACTGGGTGACCGTCGATCAGCTTGCAGCGTGGATGCAGCAACAGCCTGAGCGATTTAGCTGGATAGATCGGGCAGGTTTGCTATTCTACTTAAAGCAAGGACGGATATACTGACAGCTAAATTTCATTGGATTGGAGGATCAAATCATGGCCATGACGCAAGCTGAGATTGATAACTTTCTGCTCGGAGTTCACCTGGCCCGCGTAGCCACTGTGCGCCCAGACGGCCGTCCGCATGTCGTGCCTGTTTGGTATTTATGGAAAGAGGGTCGCTTCTATTTCGAAACCGCCCGCAAAGCGGTCAAAGCCAACAATCTGCGGAATAATCCCCACATCGCCATCACCGTCGATGTGACCGCGGGCGGACTGCGTCTCAAGTATGTCATTTTGGAGGGTCAAGCGACGCTCATTGAAGACAACAACATGGCCAGACAGATCGCCGAAAGGATCTACAGTCGCTATGTAGGTGTTGAGGGCTTGCAGACGCCAACGGTGCAAGAGATGCTTGACGCAGACATCGTCATTGTCCAACTAATACCTACAAAATTCATCACGATGGACCAACTTGCGCCAACGCCTTTATCTGTAGTTTAGTTCGCTAAATCAGTACGTTGTACTATATATAAAAATCGGAACTCGCAAGAAGGGAATAGAGTAAAATCAAATGGATGAAAAATATCAAATCGTCTACGTCGAAAAGCCTGAAGAATCTGCATGGGGCATTATTGGACGAG
>JAACFF010000051.1 GCA_009937635.1 Chloroflexota bacterium | reverse complement strand
AACCCGCCAGATGCAGCGATCCTGGCAGTCGGATCGGCGAAGCAAGTGCCAGTTGTCGTCGACGGTGAACTTTCCGTGGGCACGCGCATGAAAGTAACCTTATCGGCTGACCACCGGGTAACCGACGGCGCTGAAGCGGCTCGCTTCTTGCAGACATTAAAGGACCTGCTGGAAACCCCGCTGCGGTTGCTATTGTAAATAATGGGAGATAACTATGGTGGCCGGAAAACATCTAACATCACCGGCCGGTATTAAGTAAGGTGACCTGGATACCGGCTGGTGATGTTGGACGTATTTCTGCAACTTGAGGCGCTAAATTGCGTATATTAATAAAAGGCACCCCACCCCTCAACTCTTAGGCAGGTGGGCCGATTTTCGATATATTTCCGTTGGTCGGTCTGCTGAAAAAGCGCCACAC
The DNA here is from genome assembly GCA_009937635.1 of Chloroflexota bacterium. Classification (GTDB taxonomy): domain Bacteria; phylum Chloroflexota; class Anaerolineae; order Promineifilales; family Promineifilaceae; genus JAACFF01. The sequence continues at coordinate 23,363 of JAACFF010000051.1, read as the reverse complement.
AACGACTCATCAAAGCGCATGTGAGAGAAAACGGATCAACTCGGCGTCAGGGATAGTGGTTCAAGAAACCGCTTCGACCGGTGTCTGGCATGAGCCGGATGCGTACCCTGACCGGGGCGATTCGCGGTTGCTCGTATTGTGCCGGCATAGTGATTGCGGTTATAATTTTTAAAAGATGCTCTTCTTATTTTGGGGCACAACAGGGACTTTATCAAGGAACGATCAGTTTTAGTGACGTGGAAAACCAATTGGTTTCCAGGTGAGTAGGAGCGTGACATGTTTGAAGAATTCTTCTCGTCTGGTGCTTTAAACTTTGTATATGCGGCAGCGGTGATAGGCAGTTTTATCTTCGCTATCGTCACCTTATTTGGCGTAGAATTTGGCGACGCCTTTGACTTTGACTCGGCTGTTGAAGCCGATACAGGTATTGATTTCCTCAGTATCAGCCCCTTCGGTTTGGCTATGTTCGGCGCCGCATTCGGCCTGACAGGGCTGGTAACAAGTATCTGGTTTGATATGAACGCTGGGCCCAGCCTGGTTTGGGCCATTGTTGTGGGCTTGATCGTGGGCATACTGGCCCAGGCGCTGTTTCTCTACGTATTTTCACCTAGTAGATCGAGCCATTACAGCCTGTCCGATGATGCGGTCGGACGCGACGCGCAGGTCATTATCACCGTACCCAGCGAGGGCGTGGGCAAAATCGCCTTCGATAATGTCAGTGGGCGGGTGACTCTGGGCGCAAGATCGGCAACCGGGAAACAGATAGCGAGTGGAGAGGCTGTGCGCATCGAACAGGTTACGGGGCGCGTGGCCCTGATACGGCCAGTGGACGATGAAAAGTGGCTGTTTGCGGAAGTTCCAGAATCTCCAGAATCTCAAGAATCTGCTGAGTTGCTCAAGTCGCTGAAGTCTATAGATTCTGCGAATTCTGCGAAGTCTCTCAAGTCCTGACAAGAGTAAAGCGGAGGTAAAAGCAGCCTGGTACCCCTCCGTAGATGTTATGGGGAAGCCCGCATTTCTTAAGGTGGGTTATCCGCCGGTTGGATGCCTTCCTAACGATTAAGTATGAATAGTTTGTTGTGGCAACGATGCTTTCTGTAATGGTTGCCAGGAGGAATAAATAGATGTTTAGCGTAGCTGTCAGCATCATCGTACTCGTGGTCATCTTTATCGCGTTAGCTCTTGCGTATTCCAGCCGCGTGAAGAAAGTCGGACCTAACGAAGTCCTGGTTATTTCCGGGCGTGGCGAGGGACGGCGCGATCCAGAAGCGGGACATATGCGAAGCAATTTCCGAATCGTCACCGGCGGCCGTTCTTTCATTTGGCCTGTTTTGGAGCGTGTGGATAACCTCTCGCTGGAGATTATTACCATCGACGTGACCACGCCGGATGTGCCCAGTATTCAGGGTGTCCCGGTCACGGTAGATGGGGTGGCTCAGGTCAAAATCGGCAGCGACGAGAATTCAATTCGCACGTCGGCGATCCAGTTCTTGTCCAAATCGGAAGAAGAGATCGAACATATCGCCCATGAAACGCTGGCCGGCCACCTGCGCGCCATTCTAGGCACGCTGACCGTGGAGCAGCTTTATCGCGATCGTGAAGCGTTTGCGCAGAAGGTGCAGGAAGTCTCCGGCGAAGATATGGCCAGCATGGGTCTGGAGATCGTCTCCTTTGTGATCAAGGACATCAGCGATACGGAGGGTTATTTGGAGGCGCTGGGCCGGCCGCGTATCGCCCAAGTGAAGCGGGATGCGGCGATTGGCGAGGCGGAAGCAGCGCGAGATGCGACTATCGAGAGCGCACGCGCCCGCCAGGAAGGGGAATCAGCCAAGCTGCAGGCCGAGACGAGGATCGCCGAAAGCCGCAAGGATTTTGAGGTGCAGCAGGCGGCTTACCAGGCAGAATCCAATCGTAAGAAAGCGGAATCAGACCTAGCCTATGGATTACAAGAGAATATCACAAACCAGACGGTAAAAGCTGAAGAAGTCCAGGTCGAGGTCGTCAACAAACAGAAACAGATTGAAGTTCAGGAACAGGAGGCGTTGCGTACGGAGAAGGAGCTGGATGCAACTGTACGCAGACCAGCGGAAGCGGAACGCCACCGGGTTCAGACCTTGGCCGAAGCGACACAATTCCAATTACAGACGGAGGCTGCCGGTGAAGCGGAAGCTATCCGCAAGCGAGGTGAGGCGGAGGCGGATGCTTCGAAAGCGAGGGGTTTGGCAGAAGCAGAGGTGTTGCGGCAGAAGGGTCTAGCCGAGGCGGAAGTGATTCGCAAGCAGGGCCTGGCCGAAGCGGATGCAACGCGAGAGAAGGCGGAAGCGTGGAAAGAATATACCCAGGCAGCTATCTTGCAGCAACTTCTAGACAAACTGCCCGAGATTGCTTCTGCTGTGTCCGAACCCCTGTCAAAGACGGATCGCATTGTCATCATCGGCGGTGGCGAGAATAGTTCAGGCGCGGGCGCGTCCAAGATCACGCAGGATGTGACCAATATCGTGGCCCAGTTGCCGGCTACGATTGAGGCGCTGACCGGAATCGATATGATAGCTGCTATCAGCCAACTGACCGGTCTACAATCGGTTGATCCTGATGGACAAGTGCCAGAAGAGGAAGAAAAAGCGAAGTAGAAAAGCAGGATAAACCTGGCAGGCTTCAATAACCTGCCAGGTCTTTCTTTTTTGGGACATTGACGGGGAGAAGGGGTTCAGTATAATTTAGTTATCGGAACTAACAAAAGGATAATAACCTTCGGGGCAGGGTGAAATTCCCGACCGGCGGTAAGGCCCGCGCAGGCCAAGCCCGCGAACCACGTTGTATTTAAGTGTGGTTGATCTGGTGAAACTCCAGAGCCGACTGTGATAGTCTGGATGGGAGAAGGGTGACAATACAGATGCGCTATTGTCGCGCTTGCCCCACTTCAGGTGGGGTTTTGCATTGTTGCGTAAGCCTTATCCTGCCCCCTGGTTGAAAACATGTGGAAGAATGGTGTGCGGTTTCTGAATGGGCAACCGACGTGGCTTATCGTGTCGGCTTCCTTCATGCTGCTGATCTTGGGCTGGCAACTGTTGGTTAGTTGGGGTAATTACCCCGCTTTCATCTTGCCGGGTCCGGCGGATGTGTGGTCGCAGTTTTTGATCGTAATGGGCGACGGCCGTTTGGTTAAGCACAGTTTGGTTACGATAAGCGAGATCATTCCTGGGTTGTTGATTGGCTTTTTGGTCGCCTTGCCGCTCGGTTATCTGCTGGCTAAATCTCCACTGGCCGACCGCTTGCTGTCTCCTTACCTGATCGCGTCCCAGGCCATTCCAGTGATCGCCATTGCGCCATTGCTTACTATTTGGGTGACCTCCAGCTATTGGGCGCGCGTATGGGTTGCCGTATTGGTCGTATTCTTTCCGATATTGGTTGCCAGTGTTGCTGGCTTGCGCTCGGTTCCCACAGAACTATACGAATTAATGCGCTCGTTGCAGGCATCAAGAGGCCAGATCTTTCGCAAGTTAGAGATTCCGGCGGCTATGCCGGTCTTAATTGCAGGGCTAAAAGTAGGGGCGACTCTGGCGGTAATCGGTACGTTGGTGGGTGAATTTGTGCAGCCCAAGAGCGCTGGCTTGGGCTTTTTATTGGTCACGGCCCGGTACCAGTTCAAAACGGATCTGGTATTTGTCGTTCTTTTCACGTTGGTGGTTATCGCTTTGAGCCTTTATGGTCTGGTGGTTCTGCTGGAGAAGCAACTGTTGCATTGGCGGATGCGAACGTAGTAAATAAACGATTCCTGAACAATCGTTCGAACGATTGTTCAGGCGCAAAAGTTGCTATTTGCTTAAGAGACGACTGGCATCGCGAAAATGTAGGCCGTAATGCATTCGATCTCGCATGACTGCAACCTGGAAAGGTTGCGTTACGAAGGGAACACCAATGAAAAAGGTATTGATATCTGTGGTTGTCTTTTTACTCGGCATTGTTGTATTGGCTGCTTGTGGCCGTTCAAGTGAAACGACGCAAGAAGCAGGCGAGTTGCTGCGCCTGCGCCTGCCAATGGGATACATCCCCGATCCACAATACGCGCCGATTTATGTGGCTGTGGAAAAAGGATATTTCGCCGAGGAAGGTTTTGATATTGAATTTGATTACAGCTTTGAAACAGATGGTATGGCCCTTGTCGGGGCAAATGAGTTGCCATTTGCCATAGTTGGCGGCGATCAGGTCATATTGGCGCGGGCGCAAGGTTTACCGGTTGTGTATGTGTTGGAGTGGTACCAACGTTATCCCATCGCCGTAGTCAGCAAGGCAAGTGCGGGTATCGAAGCGCCGGCCGATCTGGCTGGACGCACCGTAGGCCTGCCTGGCTTTTTCGGTGCCAGTTATGTGGGGTATGTGGGTCTGCTCCTGGCTAATGATCTGGCGCAAGATGAGGTGGATGCCATTGATGTAGGTTTCACCCAAGTTGAAGCATTGTTGTCTGACCAGGCGGAAGCGGTTGTCGTTTTTGCCAACAACGAGCCTATCCAACTGGTCAATATGGGCGAGGAAGTGAATGTGATCCAGGTGGCTGATTACATTGACCTTGTCTTCAATGGCATCGTTACCAATGAAGAAACCGTGCAAAACGATCCTGAATTGATTGAGGGTTTTACGAGAGCTATGTTGCGTGGGGTGGCTGATACCCTGGCGGATCCTGATGAAGCGTATGAGATCAGCAAAAAGTACGTGGAAGGGTTGGACGACAGCCGTAGAGATGTGCTGGAGTCGTCGCTGGAATTGTGGGATGCGGAGACATTGGGATACACGGAGGCGGCTACCTGGGATCGGACACAAGAGATCCTGCTGGAAATGGGATTGCTGGATGAACCGATCGAGAATCTCGAAGCGGCTTATAACAACGATTTCATCCAAAATAGCCAACCCTAAAAGTGAACCGATCGGGCGGCAAGTCCAGGATTCTGTCCATGAATGATGCAGCGTTTCTGACCTTATCAGATGTAAGCTATACATTTGGTGATGACGGCACGCAGGTTTTGTCAGCTATTTCGCTGGCCATCCGGCAGGGCGCTTTCGTCGCCTTGGTTGGGGCATCAGGTATAGGCAAATCTACTTTGCTGCGCGTAATTGGGGGATTATTGCAGTCAACTAGCGGGGAGGTGCTACTGGATGGGAAACCCCCAGCGCAGGCGAAAACACCTGTTGGGATCGTCTTTCAAAAGGACAACCTGATGCCCTGGCGGACCGCTTACGATAATATTCGTTTGCCGCTTGAACTGCGAGGTGAGAACGGCCGTGTTAGTCAGCAGCGCGTGCAAGAGATGCTCGATCTGGTTGGATTGAGCGGCTCTGGAAACAATTACCCGGCCCAACTCTCGGGTGGCATGGCCCAACGTGTGGCTATCGCCCGGGCATTGATTCATAAACCGGCGCTTTTGCTCCTTGACGAACCTTTTGGGGCGCTGGATGCGCTCACGCGGGAACGAATGGGGCGGGAGCTGTTGCGAATCTGGCAGGCGATGCCGGTGACGGTGTTTATGGTAACACATAGCATCGACGAGGCTGTCTTTTTGGCCGATGAGGTGTTGGTCATGGGAAGCATTGGCGGCAACGGCCTTCCGGCAACGATAACCGAACATTTCCCCATATCCATTCCTCGTCCGCGCCAGTTTAGTGTGCGCAGGTCGGTTGAGTTTCAGGAATGTCAGAGATCTATTCGCAAGGCGATCCAAGCGCAATAATGAATTACGAAATGCTGGAGAAGAGGATCACTAATTGGGCGAAGAATCAGGGAGACGTGCGAGCCGTCGTTGTCATCGGTTCGAGGGCGAGAGAAGATCATGTGGCTGATGCCTGGTCGGATCTGGATCTGATCCTGTTTGTGACCGATCCGCAGGTTTATGTTGAAGACACAAGTTGGCTAGCCGCTTTTGGTGAGGTGTGGCTGCCTGTGTTCAATTTCACGGGAGCTGGAGACTTTGAATGGCTGGTGCTTTTTGAGGGAGGCTTAAAGGTGGATTTTATTCTGGCGCCGGTGGCAGGCCAGTTAAGTGAAATGTTGTTTGATTCTTTCTATGGGGTTGCAACCCGGCGAGGCCTTCGCATTCTCCTGGATAAGAATGGGGATGGCTTCTTGGAGACTTCTCGACTTATGGTTGACCCGGATTGGGTTCAGCCTGACCCTGATGCGTTTGCGGCGGTATTAAATCAATGCTGGCTATCAATATACCGGGCGAGCAGCATGACGCTACGGGGCGAACTATGGCGTGCCAGAGCGATCGCCGACGGGTCGCTGCGGCACCAGTTACTGCAACTCCTAGAATGGCATGCCAAGGCCAGGAAGGGGGCAACGTTAGATACATGGTATGATGGCCGGTTCATGGCCGATTGGGTGGACCCGCAGGTATTGGCACTGCTGCCGGAAATTTTCGCATCATTCGATGCGGCCGACAGCAAGCGCGCAATCTTGGCGTCTATGACGCTCGCTGACAGGTTGGGGCGACAGACGGCCGAAAAATGGGGATACCCCTACCCAATCAAGAACCAAATACGAATTCAGGAGTGGATAGAGGCGGCTATGTCAATGTGATAAGCTGGCGTTAAAACTAAATTGAATCATCAAGAGCCAGATAGACCCGTACCTGGCGTAATGACAAGAGACAATAACATGCTTAAGGCAATGAGAATGCCAATTGTGATTAGCGCGATTCGGGTCCAGTTAATTGATTTCTTAGCACCACCTGATTTTTGGTGTTGATGGGGCCGGTTTTTCTTAACGCGGCGTTTTGCTGTTTTGGCCATTTGACCTTAAATCTCCTCAATAATCCTCTGTCGAAAATCAACATTTGAGTATACCACAAAAGAAGGTGCCCGGTCTTCTACTTAAGGTATTTCTCAAACCAGCGTTTCATATGATCCAGGCGGGCAATGCGGCGGTCGGTTCGGCCGTTGCGCGACAAACCATGGGATTCTTCAGGGAACAAAATTAGCTCCGTGTCTACCCCCAAGCGCTTCAGGGCGACAAAGACCTGCTCACCCTGTTCTCTGTCGCAGCGAAGGTCGCTTTCGCTGTGGATGAGTAATGTAGGTGTTGTGGCATTGCCAATGGTGCTAATGGGTGATTGCCGCCAGTAATTCTCCAGATCAGACCAGGGTGGTGCCTCGCTGCCCATAAGCCCTTCCGTAAGCCAATTCATATCACTGGAGCCATAGAAGCTGATGAAGTTGCTGACGACACGTTGGGCGGCTGCCGCTTTAAAGCGCTGGGTGCGGCCGATAATCAGCGTGGTCATGTAGCCGCCATAGCTTCCGCCGGCGACGCCCATACGCGCCGGATCGATATATGGCTGCTGCTGCACGTAATCGGTCCAGGCCATGATATCGGCAAAGTCTACTGTGCCCCACTGGTTATAAATGGCACCAGCGAATGACTCCCCATAGCCCTGGCTGCCGCGTGGGTTGCACCAATGAACTACATAACCAGCGGCCGCCAGGAGATAAAACTCGTGCATAAAGGCACGCCCGTATTGGGTCTGTGGGCCGCCATGGATTTCCAGAATTGAAGGGTATTGCTGAGCGGGATCGAAACCGGGCGGCTTAAGAATCCAGCCCTCCAGATCAATCCCATCAGGCCCTTCAATAGTGACTTCTTCAATCTGGCCAAGATCGATCCTGTTTAGTATCGAATTGTTCAAGGATGACAATGGCCTTGATTGGCCGGATTCTTGTTCATGGAGCCATACCTGTCCGACGCTATCCAATGTGCCCCATAGATAAGCGATTCTCTGTTGATCTGTATCCAGGGTGAAACTGCCTACGACACCGGCATCATCAATCACGCGTCTGATAGAGGATGATTGAGGATCGTCGGCGAAGGCCAGCAAGGGTTGGTTGCCCCGTTCGGTGGCCTGGCAATAGATGTAACGGCCGTCCTTGGACCATGTAGGCGGCGCCTGGGGGGTTTCACTGCCCGTGTCGGTGAGAGTGGCCACAGACAGGTGCAAATCAAACGCTGTGGAAAGATTGCGGGACTCCCCGCCGGCCACGGGTACGATGTATAGGCTGCTGTTTTGGTAAAACTTGCCGGTCTGTTCGCGGCCCAGATAGGCTATCCGTTGGCCATCAGGTGAATAAGATGCGAGCAGTTTGCGACACTGTCGCGTCTCTATGACGCGCATCTCGCCTCCAGACGCGGGAACCTCATACAAGTCGTCTGCATCGGGTTCCTGTGCCGGATCCTCGCTGCGGTTGGAAATAAAGAGTATTTGTTGCTCGTCGGGGGACCAGTGTGGACCGGTTTCATTATACGGGCCATCGGTAAGCTGTTGGGTCTTTCCGCTGGTGACGTTGACGATCCAAATATGCCATTTTTCCTGGGGCAGGTATCCGGCGCCGTCCTCCTTGTATTCCAGGCTGGTGATGTGACGGGCGACTATGCCCAGCTTCTTTTTCTGTTCGTCTTCTTCTCGTTCCAGCGCTTCTGCATCCTTGTTACGAAACTGGCAGACCAGTTGTGTGCCTGATGGGGACCACTCGAAGGCCGCAAAGGAGCCTTTCAAATCTGTCAACGGCCGTGCCTCCCCACCATTGAAAGGGATAATGTAAATTTGTGCTTGCTTTTCGTCCTTGCGGTTGGAAAAAAAGGCGATCTCCTGGCCACCGGGAGACCAGCGTGGATGCCGGTCATTCTGGTCGCCGTAGGTGAACTGGCGTGGCTCGCCACTTTCCACGTTAACTACCCACAGATTGCCGTATTTTTTCTCCGTTTTTTGATCGACACGTTGGACACAGAAGAGCACGTGCCTACCATCCGGGGAAATCTGGGGATCGGAGCGTATCTGTAAGTGGTAGAGATCTTCGGCCGTAATCGGCCGTTTTTCTTGAGACATGAATCCTCCAAATAATATCAATTTCAGAACGGCACAATGATAACTTGCCTCCACAAACACGGCTATATGGTGACATCTTCGCCTAATCCGTAAGCCAGTTGCCAGGCACTTACCAGACTGTTATTTTGCGCAAATCGTTGGCAAAAAGTGCCTGACAACTTCATTCATGGAACCGGCAGCGAGCATGTGGCGTCTTTTTAATACAGCGAAATATTACCAGGGAGGTAATGTCATGAATGCAAAACGTTTATTAGCCACTTTCTTCTTGTTACTCGTTTTCTTGTTTCCAAGTGTGACACTGCTCTACGCCCAGGGTACGATTGCACCTGAGCCACCGCCGGTTGATATGCCTCCGATTTGGCGCATGGATGGGTTAGAGATCGAATATCAACGGGTTAACGTGACCATTAGGGATCAGGTGGCCACAACCCACATCGAGCAATTGTTTGTGAATAATCATGACCGAATGCTGGAAGGGGTTTATTTGTTTCCACTGCCCCAAGGGGCTACTGTATCCCAGCTAACGATGTGGGTAAATGGCCAAGCCATCGAGGCCAAGATTCTGGAGAAGGAAGAGGCGCGCGAGATTTATGACACCATTGTGCGCCAACTGCGCGATCCAGCCCTATTGGAATATGTGGGCAGTAACGCCATCCAGGCTAATGTCTTCCCTATCCCGCCTCACGAAGAGCGCAGGATCGAGATCGAATACAGCCAGATATTGCCGGCTGAAAATGGTTTGGTTCATTATATCTATCCCCAGTCCACAAACCTTTACACGAATACCCCCTTGGATAACCAGAGTATTCGCGTCGAAGTTGAGTCGCAAGAGCCGATCCACGCCATTTATTCTCCCAGTCATGCTGTTTCCGTGAACCGGGATGGAGAATACCGGGCGGTGGTAGGATTTGAAGCGGACGATGTTATTCCAGATGATGACTTTGAACTATATTTCACGATATCCCCTGAAGAAATTGGCCTGAACCTGCTCAGTTATCGCGAAGCGGGGGAAGATGGTTTCTTTATGCTGCTCGTAGCACCCAACGTCGAAGCGCAGGAGGTTGTGGCTAAAGACGTTATCCTGGTGCTGGACACGTCGGGCAGCATGGAAGGGGCAAAGATGAAACAAGCCAAAGATGCGGCCGAGTATATCGTAACGCACCTCAATCCTGAAGATCGCTCCAATATCATCGCTTTTAGTACGGGTGTGCGCCGCTTCGCGCCAGAGTTGCTGGAGAGTGTCGATGCGGGTAATTATGACACTTTCATTCGCAGTCTGGAAGCGATCGGGGGCACGAATATCAGTGGGGCGTTGTTAGAGGCGGCTGGGCAGGTGGATGGGGAACGGCCGACGACGATCATCTTTGTCACTGATGGACTGGCAACGGAGGGTATCACCGACACAGGCTTATTGCTAGATGCCGTTGCCGACGTTCTGCCCAACAATGGGCGAATCTTTGCCTTCGGTGTAGGCAACGACGTGGACCCCAATCTGTTGGACAGCCTGGCTCAAAACCATCGCGGGACCACAACTTATGTGCGACCAGGGCAGGCGGTCGACGAAGCGGTGAGCGGATTTTATGCCAAGGTGAGCAGCCCTGTTCTTTCTGATATCAGCCTGGATTACGATGGTGTGATTGTCGAGGAAACTTATCCGCAGACGCTGCCTGATCTCTTCGCAGGATCACAACTGGTTGTGGCTGGACGGTATCGTGATGGCGGGCCGGCGACCATTACCCTGGCTGGGGAAGTCAACGGAAATCCGCAACGTTTCATCTACGAAGATAACGTTTTTCAGTCGAGAGGCGGAGACGAGTTCATTCCCCGTCTGTGGGCGACACGTGCAATCGGTCATCTTTTACGCCAAATTCGCCTGTACGGGGAGAATGATGAATGGGTGCAAAGCGTGGTTAACTTGAGCATTCGCTATGGCATCATTACGCCCTATACCAGCTATCTTATAGAGGAAGAAGATATCTTTAGCCAAAGCGGCCGCAATGCTATTGCTGAGGATGAGTTAAGGGCGGCAGAACCAGCAGCTGGTATCACATTGGAGGCTGAAGTGGAAGAGGCTGCGATTCAGGCTGATATGGCGGCAGCGGAAGCGCCAATGTTAGCACCTATGCCTACGGCTATCGCCGGCGCGGATTTCGAGGGGAAATCCCAGCAAGTCCCTGAAGCGTTGGTGCAATTTGTTGGCAGCAAAACTTTTGTATTGCGTGATGATGTGTGGATGGATACGGCCTTTGATCAAGACAAGCACCAGGAGATCCAAGAAATCGGTTTTGCCACTGATGCTTACTTCGACTTGTTGTCCGCGGCACCGGAAGTGGGCCAATACCTGGCCTTAGGCCACCAGGTGCTTGTAGTATTCGATAATGTGGCGTACAAGGTTGTTGAGGGGGAAGGGCAGGAGGAAGTGATCTTGCCCGTAATCCAAGAGGCCGGTCCAGACGACAATGCCGCAGTCGATGAGCCACCTGAAGTTAAGGCGAATGCAGAAACGGCAATGCCAGCACCGGTGGAATCCCGCCCTGCTTCACAAGCCAATCCGTGCACGGCGCTTGTGGCATTCCCCGCGCTTCTGGGTATTGCTGGAGTGGTGAGTTGGTTAGGAAAACAGGGCGCTAAGTACGACGGCCGTGATACCACCGACTACTGATGAAAGCAGGTTAACCATATCGTTACTCATCCATGCCCAGCCGCGTAATACGCGGTTGGGCGTACCGTCGTTCTCGTATTGCTTCTCGGTTTCTTTGTGGCGGGTGTCGCTATAGTAAATACGCTGTACCGTGGCTCCCAGGAGACTGTCTATCAGGGAGCCGAGCAAGCCGCCAAGGGCGCCCGCCGCGGCGGCGACAATGATATTGTATTCGGTGATCAATCCGCCAGTGAGACCTATCAATAGCCCTCCCAGGAGAGAAACGGCCGTGCCCAAGGGTGAGATGCCGCCAGATGTACCCACTTCCACGGTTCGGCCAGTCGTAATTAATCGTGGTGGGCGTTTACTAAGGGTGCCCAGCTCCGTAGCCCAGGTATCGGCCGTGACTGTGGCCATGACCCCCAGAAAGAGGAAAAACCAAGCTGCGGCAGGAACAATAGCGCCAGGGACAAAGGCGCTGACGGTGGCGATGCAGGCACCAAGGCCGCCATTGGCGATGACTTGTCCACCGTCACGCCGGTGCCCTTTGTCAAATTTCTCTGCCGCGGCCTTTTTTTCTGCTTCTTTAAAGTGTGAGAGCAAGCTGGAAGTGACGAAGAAAAGAACAAGCAGCACGCCCCATTGCCAACCGCCTAGGCCAAAGGTAAGCGTGCCAATAAGCAGCGCGCCAACAGCGCCTGACTCTGATAATGAGCCGCGCCAGAAGGCCAGGGCGACGACAATGGCGCTGAGTATAAAAGCGATTGCCAGTTGAGTGATCATGGTGCAAATCCTACTGCAGTCTGAAGTTTCCAGCGCCATTTGTGAGGTAAGAATCTATCCATCCCCGACACACTGGCGCCATTCGCCTGGGAGTTTACCAGAGCTTATCTTTAAAGCCATATTCCATCGCTTCGTTAGTGACAATACAGGAAAAATCCAATCTTGGATTGAACATGGTCATGGATCATATGTCAGGTGTCATGTATTTACCTATGACACTTGTCACTTGACACAGAGCACTAATTAGCTGACACTGTTGGCATGGCGCGATCTTGTACTGCAGTTGAACTTTCCCATATTTCCCACATTTCAGTAGGAGTAAATGAATACCATGAGCGAAACATTGAACCCCTTTGCAATTGCCCAGGCTCAACTAGATGAAGCTGCTGAAGTCTTGCAATTAGACCCTGATATGCATGCTTTTCTACGAGAGCCGATGCGCGAGTTCCATTTCACCATTCCCGTACGGCTGGATGATGGCGGCGTACGCACCTTTAAAGGTTTCCGTGTGCAATACAACGATGCGCGCGGACCTTCCAAGGGCGGCATCCGCTTCCATTGGGAGGAAACCATTGACACGGTACGGGCCCTCGCGGCATGGATGACCTGGAAAACGGCCGTCGTCGATATCCCCCTCGGTGGCGCCAAGGGTGGTGTCATCGTCGACCCGCGCTCGCTGACACGAACGGAACTGGAGCGACTTTGCCGCGGCTATGCCCGCAACGTTGCCCGTGTTGTAGGTATTACGCAGGATGTGCCGGCCCCTGATGTCTACACCAATCCGCAGATTATGGCGTGGATGATGGATGAGTATGAGGTACTGATGGGGCATCACGAACCAGGTGTGATCACAGGCAAGCCGCTGGAATTGGGTGGTTCTGCGGGCCGAGGAGATGCTACGGCGCGTGGCGGCATTTATACGTTGCGCGAGGCGGCGAAGGTCTTGGGCATGGATCTGCGAGGCAAAACGGCCGCTATCCAGGGCTACGGCAACGCCGGCACCTTTGCCCACCAATTGGCCGAAGATATCCTGGGCATGAAAGTGATCGCTGTTAGCGATTCGCGTGGCGGTATCATCAACACAGATGGCCTGGACTACGAACAAACCTTCGCCCACAAGTTGAACACGGGCGCATGTGCGTATTTTCCTGCAGCGGACGAGATTACGAACGAAGAATTGCTGGAGTTAGATGTAGATGTGTTGTTCCCATCGGCTCTTGAGAACGTGATCACGGAGAAAAACGCGCACAAAATCAGGGCGAAGATCTCGGCCGAATTGGCCAATGGTCCAACGACTCCGGAGGCTGACGATATTCTTTACGATAGGGGTGTCTATGTGATACCTGATTTCCTGTGCAATGCAGGTGGCGTCACGGTCAGCTACTTTGAAATGGTTCAGAATGCGTACCAGTTCTATTGGTCGGAGGATATGGTACATGATCGGCTGGATCAAAAGATGACCAATGCGTATTATGCTGTGCAGAAGATGGCAGAGGCTAAGAAGGTCAATAATCGTGTAGCCGCTTACCTGGTTGCCGTGGAACGTGTGGCTCAGGCGGTACGCCTGCGTGGCTGGGTTTAGCTGTTTGATCTTTTACTGTTAGGCTTACAGACCCCAGACAGATTCGAAATGCCTGGGGTCTTTCTTTTTCACGGGTAAGAATTGCCAACAGACTGGGTCAATCTACATAGATTGACCCAGTCTGTTTATAAATATTCTGACTTTGTGTAGGAGTTGGCCTTTTCAAAAGAGTTCTGATAATCTTGATCCGTACAATAAACGACGCCCCTATCTTATTAAAAATTGAGGTTAACTTCTTCATGGACGAGATTCTAAATCCGTTTGCCATTGCTCAGGCCCAGTTGGATGAAGCTGCGGCCGTTTTGCAGCTTGATCCCGATATGCATAGTTTCCTGCGCAGGCCCATGCGCGAGTTCCACTTCACGATTCCGGTGCGTATGGATGACGGCCGTGTGCGGACCTTTCAGGGTTTCCGCGTGCAATATAATGACGCGCGTGGGCCGGCGAAAGGAGGGATCCGCTTTCATCCTGATGAAACGATTGACACCGTACGGGCCCTGGCGGCGTGGATGACCTGGAAAACGGCCGTGGCCGATGTACCCCTGGGAGGCGGCAAGGGCGGCGTTATTTGCAACCCGCGTGAGATGTCACAAGGGGAATTGGAACGTTTGAGCCGTGGTTATATGCGCTCTATATCGCGTTACATAGGCCTGACCAAGGATGTGCCGGCTCCTGATGTGCATACAAACCCCCAGATCATGGCCTGGATGTTGGATGAACACGAGATGCTGCAAGGTCACCATGAGCCGGGAGCTATCACAGGCAAGCCGTTACAGTTGAGGGGATCCGCGGGGCGCAGCCCGGCGACCGCTATGGGTGGTTTATTTGCGATTCGGGAAGCGGCTAAGTTATTTGATGTAGAGTTGGCAGGAACGACCTGCGCCATGCAGGGGTACGGAAACGTCGGATCTTTTGCCCATCGGTTGGGGCATGATCGTTTTGGTCTTAAGGTGGTGGCGGTCAGTGACGAGTTTAGCGGTATTTACAATGAAAATGGCCTCGATCCGGATGTCGTTGCCAAACATCAACGCCGAACGGGCAGATTGGCGGATTGCCCCGATACAGAGGCCCTTAGTAATGCCGAACTGTTGGAACTGGACGTTAGTATATTGATCCCGGCGGCTATTGAGAACCAACTCACGGGCCAGAACGCGGATAATGTCAAAGCGCGTGTCGTGGCTGAATTGGCCAATGGGCCGACCACGCCGGAAGCGGATAAGATCTTCCGTGAGAAAGGCACATATATCATTCCTGATTTTCTCTGTAATGCGGGCGGCGTGACGGTTTCCTATTTTGAGATGGTGCAAAACGCTTACCAGTTCTATTGGGAGGAATCGCTGGTGCAAGAGCGGTTGGACTATAAGATGACCACCGCTTTCCATGCTGTGGATAAGATGGCCAAGGCGCGGGGGGTAGACAATCGTGTGGCGGCTTATTTAGTGGCCGTGAACCGCGTCGCAGAGGCGGTGCGTTTGCGGGGCTGGGTGTAGCCGGCATCAAAGATAACGTCGATTACGCAGTTTTTTTGTGTGAATTGATTGCGCAGCATGAAGAGGGTGTTTTTTTGAGGTAGGTAATAGGGTTCAGGAGCTGGACGCGCAGTGGAATGAATTCTACGGTTAATGAGGCAAACATGTTGGTGGTAGTGATTGGAACTGCTGATTTAATCGAAATATGCCGTGTAAATCGTTAGGTGGTTTGCAGTAGGTGCTTCCGGCCGTGGAACTGTTGAAGAGGTACTTACAAATGCAGTTTTGGACGTGAAAAGGGGTTGTTATTATAGAACTTTTGTGCTAAAATGAAGGTTGGAAATTGAGGCTTGAGTTAGTAATTTAGTAGAAGATTTTGGCGTTGTAGCAAGTCTAAAAGGAGCATATCATGTATCAGAAAATTATCGTTGCTGGCAATCTCGGTGGAGATCCTGAAATGCGCTATATGCCTGATGGAACCGCAGTAACAAACTTCAGTATGGCAACAAGCCGCACGTGGACAGATCGTAACTCGGGGCAGCCTGTAAAGGAAACAACTTGGTTCCGTGTGAGTGTCTGGGGTCGACAGGCCGAAAGCACCAATCAATACTTGAGTAAGGGGCGTCAGGTGATTGTGGAAGGACGATTGCGTGCAGATCCTAACACCGGAGGTCCACGCACTTATACCCGACAAGACGGTACTGTTGGTGCATCATTCGATATAACAGCCGAAACGGTCCGTTTTATCGGCAGCCGTGAAGATGCCGCAGGTTTCGTCTCAGGTGATGATGAAAGCGCTGGTGGAGGTGTTCCGGCTCAGGAGGAGGACGAGATTCCCTTCTAGTTTTTGACGAATTTTATTGAAATCGAAAAGGCGCAATGACTCATGAAGAGTTTTGCGCCTTTTTTATTGACATCATCCCTTGGTATGTTTGGTATCAAGATATGAATGTGTGCAGATTTACCAAATTGTTCTACAAGGCGGCGGAGATTACTTCTCCCCTATAGCGACGAAGATACTCAGTGAGATAGCTTGCTCATCAGGTCCGCTACAGTCGCATGTGCCTTTGGCGCAGTCAATGTCTATGGTGCTTAGGCCAGCATCTTCGTACCAGGTCTGAATATCTTTGCGCGGGAAGCCTAGCCAGCGGTCGGACATGGCCTGGCGCATCCAGGTTTCTTCATGCGTATCCAGATCGGTGATCACCAGTTTCCCGCCAGGCTTTAATATGCGAACCATTTCTGAAATGGCGGCTTCGGGAGCAGGGGCGTGGTGCAGGTACATGTTGGCGAAAACGGCGTCAAAGGCATTATCCTCTGCTGGTAGGTGCTGGCCTTCGGCCTGCCGAAATTGAACCTGGGGATACGGGGCGAAATTGGCGCGGGCGACGTCTAACATCTGCTGGCTCTCATCAAAGCCAACGAGCTGTACTGCTCTATCAAGCAAACCGTGCAGTACAAAACCTGTGCCTGTGCCCACATCGGCAATTATTGCGCCCGGTGGGATCGTGGCTTTGCGAATGGCCGCGTCGCGCATAGCTTCGGTGAAGAAGCCGCTTCTTATCTCATCCCATTCCCCCGCCACTTCGGCAAAGTACGCTTTTGAATTAATCATTTCGTTCTCCATAAATGATCTCCGAGGGAAAGGTCATCTGGCTGATGAACTCTCGCTTCGTGTTGGTGAAGCCGGCACGCTGCACATATGGCAATAACGATACACCGCGGCAACCTCCTAGCCAAGCGGGTTGGATGCGGTAGACGGCTTCCCACAATTGATTGTACCAGTGTCCCTCTCGGGCCATATTGGCCAGGACGAGACGCCCACTTGGTCGCAAGACGCGGCCGAACTCGGTTAATACACGCTCAAAATCCTCCTGCGGCAGCAGATCGAACATATAGTTGTTGATTAATACATCGAAGCTGTTTTCATCATAAGGTAAGTGATAAGCGCTTCCGACGCGTAAGTTGTAGTTTCCAGTGCCGCACGCCGATGCTTTTTGCTGTGCGCGGGCCAGCATGGCGGCCGTGAGGTCAATGCCTTCGGTAAGCCCGGATGGGTTGCGCTCTAAAATGCGTGAGAAGGTGAGGCCTGTGCCCACGGCGACCTCGAGAACAGCTTGGCCATCGACGATATTGGCCAGTTCCAGACAGCGCGTCTGCGCCTTGGACTCGGTGAGCTTGCCCCAAATGTCATAAACATTGGCGATGGAGGTGTACCTTTGCTTGATCTCCGGCCCGGTTAGTTTGGCGGACTGAATAGTTGGCTGATCTAGCGACATCAGATGCTCCTGGTGATCAGTGTTCGTGACCGGCAGGCAACCTGGAAAGGTTGCGTTACGGGGCTTATTGATTGTGAGGCTTGACGGCCGTTACCCTGGCGCTGAAGGCGCGGGCGGGAGTCCCCATGCTCACTGTTCCGGAGAGTTCCACATCGGGGTTGCCTTTGTCACGCACGGAGATGTCGCGGAATCCGGCAGCTTTGATGGCGGCCACATAATCGGCCACATCCTCGGCCCCGGTGATGCACTCAGCCCAGGCATTCATGTCGGCCCGTTCCTGGGGTGTGAAGCGACCTAAAGTGACGATGTCGGAAACGGCGAGCCTCCCGCCTGGTTTTAGAACACGGTATGTTTCGCGGAATACGGTGGTTTTATCCGGGCTAAGATTAATGACGCAATTGGATATGATGACGTCAATTGAGTCTGAGTCTACGGGTAAATCCTCGATCTGGCCCAGGCGGAATTCGACATTGGGCAAATCTACCTTGGCTTTATTTTGATTGGCCTTCTGGATCATGGCCGCGGTCATGTCCACGCCAATAACATTGCCCGACTCACCTACCTGACGAGCGGCCATGAAGCAGTCAATGCCTCCACCAGAACCGAGATCGAGAACGGTTTGCCCCGGCTGTAGTTCGGCCAGGGTGATGGGATCACCGCAGCCCAAAGATAGACCGGTTACGTCATTGGGCAGCCAGGCTGTGTCGATGTCATAGAGAGAAATGCTGTCGCAGCAGGATGCGGACGTATCTCCATCGCAGCAAGAGGAGGAGACTTGCGGTTGCGATTCATCGGCGATGCGAGCGTAGCGCGCTTTCACTTCTTCGTGGACTTGTTCTTGAGTTAGGGTTGTCATTTGTTCACCTCATATTGATATTTGTCTATATATTAGTGTAAAAAAGAAACCTCTTTGAGGGTTTTACGCTCAGCAAGGTCGTAGCTTAACCTTAAACTGGAATCACATTTTGCAGAGGTATCACAGCCTTTTCGGGGGCGAAGTTCTGCATTAGTACACCACAGCACTCGGCTATGGCATCCTGGTTGAGCGAATAAAAGATCTGTTTTCCTTGCCGGCGGGTACGAACCAGTTCAGCATCGCGTAATACAGCCAGATGATGGGAGACAGTCGGTTGGCTGACGTTGCCCAGCTTCTCCACCACATCGCTAACGCATAGCCATTGGCAGCAAAGGAGACTCATGATTTGCTGTCGGGTTTCGTCGGCTACTGCTTTGGCGAAGGTTAAGGAATCCATCAAGTCACTCGATACATATAGATAATCGTCTATATGAAAGAGATTATACTGATTTATACGTGCTTGTCAAGGGCGAATTTTTCTGTTTTCCCTAGCGTTCTTCGACGATAAAAGTGGGGACGGAGGAACCGCCGCCAGCGGAGACGTTGAGTAAGGGGTCGGTGGAGAGGCGGGTCAGGCAACCGTCGACGTAGTTACCGTAAAAGATGAAGGGTGCGGTGTCAAGCATACGGTCGAAGATCTGCAGACGGCCGTCGACAATGCTGGGGTAAGGCTCTTCGGGGATGGGCACGCGTTGTTGTACTACATGGGGGCCCTTGAGCGCTTCTTCCACGGCCTGTTCCCAGCCACTGGTGTTGGTTTGCCATCCCAAAACGATACCTCGCCCACCGTAATCGTCGTTAGGCTTGATGACAAAGCGTTCCTGGTATTTGAGGATAAAAGGGACCAAATCGATGGGCAGTTCGTTGTATGTGGTTTGGCGCTCCTCCACTGTGCGCGTCCAGGGGATATGGGCCTGGATAGATTTCAATTCCGTTTTGGAGAACATGTGGGCATTTTGTTCGTCGCTAAGTACGGCCAGGCTAGTTTTCTTATAGAGAATCTTGCAGCGAAAGGGGTTGACCATGCAGACGTTGGCATCGCGCACGGCCTGGACGACAGGGTGGTCGATGCCGCCTCGTTCGATAAGTTCGGTGATGAGCACGCGTTTGTAGATGAGGTTGATGTGGAAATCACCGGCAAAAAGACGGCCGTTCTTGTATTCAACATCTCGTGGGTCTACAATGCGACATTCGAAGCCCTGTCCCTTGAAAAAGCGGATAAACAGTTCAAACTCACTGTAGGTTGGCACCTCGCGCCAGTCCAATATGGCGATGTTCGGCCGTTCCTGACCGCCCCACTCTTTGTAGGCTTGCAAGAGTACGTGCAGCACGTCGTGCCGGGTCATCAATGAACGTACGACGTAATGGTGAAGGAACTCACCCATCACGGGTAGTCCTAGAAAAACCTTGGTCAATACGTCATTGTAGGCGGATGCAGCCGGCACTTCGGCATTGTATTCGGTGAAGTGCATGTCTCCGCTGTCGGTTAGAAAAAAGGCGTCGAGACGGGAAAGCGGAGTGTGGCTGCTAAAACCGGGGTCGATTTCAATTAATTCCTTTTCCCAGTCGAGCAGGCGGAACTGGTGAAGGAAATCGGGTTCGACCACGGCTGCTTCTGATATCTTGGCGAAGGCGTACAGCAACGGCCGTATGGCGCGGCGCATATAGTTGTACTGTTGCGGCGTTAGGAAGCGAGGTCGCAGTACGGTGCTGAGAGGCCGGTCTCCGAAGAATAGACCGCGTTGCTTTAACTGCCTGTCGAGCTGTCCCTGGGATTCCAGCGCCATATCATCCGTGAGCAGGTCGTGGTATGTTTTGATGGCATCGTGTAAAGACATTTTTCCCTTCGTAAATCAAGCTTTCCAGCTTGATCGCAACCTGGAAAGGTTGCTTTACATTTTGTGGTGGTACGCCGCGCGTCAACTTATGAGTTAAAGAAGGTGTTCCATTTTAGCTCGGTAACTTGCGGGCGAGGATTTAAAGCTAGATCGATGACCATGTTGGCCATATGTTGGACGACCCACTCAAAATATGTGGGTGTTAGCGAATGGATATCCATATCTGGAGCCGGGTTCATAAAGTCAATGGCATAAGGCACGCCATCGCGGACGGCAAACTCTACTGTGTTCATATCGTAGCCAAGGGCCTGCACCAGTTTCAGCGCGTCATTGACGACCCGTTCTCCCAATTCAGCGTCCATGTGGGCGTGCTCCACGTGATAGCGCCGTTCTTTGGGGTCGTATTTCATGGGCAGCACCTCTTTTTGACCGAGGCACATACAGCGCACATAATGATCCCAATGGACAAATTCTTGTAGGATCATGGTTAGCAATCCGGATTGGTTGTAACTGTTCCAGATGTCCTCTTTGGTGTGGCAAACGTAGACCTCTTTCCAGCCGCCCCCGTGCGCATCTTTCAGTACGCAGGGCAAGCCGATGTAATCTAGAATCGCGTCCCAATCGAGGGGGAAAATCAGATTGCGCAAGCTTTCGCCATGCACGATACCGGGGACATAATCTTTGTTAGGCAGCACCAGGGTTTTAGGGCTGGCCACACCCAGTTTGGTTGCCAGAGATGCTTCGAAGAACTTGTCGTCGGAACCCCACATAAAAGGATTGTTGACGACTGTCGTGCCTTGTAAAACGGCGTTCTTCAAATAGGAACGGTAGTAGGGTACCTCATGGGAAATGCGATCGACGATGACGGCATAAGGGCAAGGTTCGTCCATCTTCGTGCCACCTAATTGCACAAATTCGGCGATAATGTCTTCGTCACGGCCGTTGACCTCTTCAATCAATGCTGGGGGAAATGACCATTCACGGCCGACCATTAGACCCACTTTTAATGTCATGAATTAATTTCTCCTTGACGATCAGTGGCCAGTGAACGGTAATCAGTGGCCACTGAATAATTATCAGTCGTGCCCGCCTATATAAGAGGCAAGCATCTGGTGCCACCATGGCCAATCATGCGCCCAACCATCCCAGAGACGCAGGGCATTGCCTATGCCTTTCTCCCACAATACGGTCGATAAGCGGTCGCTGCTGCCGCGTAGACTGTCGTCATGGCCGATGGCAAGAATAATATCCATCTTGCGCAGCGCCTCCAGGCGACCCCAATCATGTTCATTGGGAATAAAGTCACAAGGGCTGTTGTAATAAACGTTGTCATCGTAATAGCCATCGGTCCAGCTACTAACTTCGTAAATGCCGCTCATGCCCAGGGTACGGCCGACAAGATGGGGGTGGCGCAACGCAAAATTGACGGCATGGTAAGCGCCAAAACTGGCGCCAGTTGTTATCAGGAATGGATTTTGGTTTATTTGCCATGAAAGCGGCAATACTTCCTCTAGCAAGTATTGCTCGTACTGCATGTGGCGCCAGACGCGTTCGCCTGGATGCCGCCAGCGAGCGTACCAGCTTTCGGCGTCCACGCTGTCTACACAGTAGATTTGTAGCCAACCTCGTTCCAAATGTTCGCCCACTGTGTGCATCATGCCCCGATCTTCCCACTCATAGAAGCGACCCTTAGACGTGGGGAAAACCAACACACGAGCCCCGGCAAACCCATAGATTAGCAGTTCCATGTCACGGCCGAGTGCGGGGCTGGCCCATTTGTGGTATTCACGGTTCATGAAAAATATCCTCTCTTGTTTTGCTTGAGCGAGCTAGATTGTATCATTGAATTGGCTCAAATGTGAGAAAGCGGCATAATTGAAATAATTCCCAACTTGGGCGGATATCATGCTGGACAAAATTGGCGAAGTCGTAGCCCGTTACGACGAAATTGAAAGACAAATGTCGGACCCACAGGTACTGGCCGACCATATCAAGCTCACTGAATTGGCTCAGGAACGGGCTGAGATGATCCCACTGGTCGAGTCATACCAGCGGTACCAGAAGCTTAGCCGGGAGTTGGATGAAACGCGCGACCTGATTGCGTTGGAAGATGATCCTGAGATGGTCGAACTTGCCACAGAGGAGATCGAACAACTAAGCCTGGAAATCGAGGCCCTGGATAAGAAAATGCGCAGCTTGCTGGTCCCCAAGGACCCGCGCGATGATAAGAACGTTTATCTGGAAATTCGGGCCGGGGCAGGTGGTGACGAAGCTGGTATCTTTGGCGCTGACTTGCTGCGCATGTACACGCGTTACGCCGAGGCACGCAAGTGGAAGACACAAATTGCGAGTGAGAACCGGACCGGCGTAGGCGGGTACAAGGAGGTTGTGCTGTTGGTCAAGGGTAAAGGCGCTTTCTCTCGATTCAAGTTTGAAAGTGGCGTGCACCGTGTCCAGCGGGTTCCGGTAACGGAATCGCAAGGCAGGATCCATACCAGTACAGCCACGGTGGCTGTGATGCCGGAAGTTGACGACGTAGAAATCACACTGGATGAGAAAGATTTAGAAATCACGCCCGAGTTCTCGTCTGGCCCTGGCGGGCAGCACATGCAGAAAAATGCGACTGCGGCACGAATTGTTCACAAACCCAGCGGACTGATGGTCAAGATCCAGTCTGAGCGGAGTCTGACACAAAATAAACGGCTGGGTATGGCTATTATCCAGGCGCGTTTGCAAGATGCGGGTCTGGCGAAACAACACGCGGAGTTGGCGGCGGATCGAAAGGCGCAAGTTGGCAGCGGAGATCGGAGTGAAAAGATCCGCACATATAATTACCCTCAGGCGCGCGTGACTGACCATCGTATCGGACTAACCCTCTACAATTTGCACGGGGTGATGAATGGCGGGCTTGATTCATTTATAGATGCGTTGACGGTCGCCGATGAGGCTGAAAAATTGGCCGCGGCGGAAAGTGATTATTAGTATTCCAAATCTCCAGGTTTATTAGCACTGTTTTATTAAATTGGAACGACCATGACAGACCTA
>JAACFF010000050.1 GCA_009937635.1 Chloroflexota bacterium | reverse complement strand
CACGGCCCCACCTGCAGAGCCGACGCCTACTCCTTCCGCAGATCCTGATCAGAGCAAATCGGAGCCAGCGCTTTTACCAGCAGAGCCGGCAGACCCTGAGGATGCAATTCCTACCACTCCTGCCATTCCTACGGCTGCGCCGTTGCCAGAAAATTATCCCCCACTTCAGGAGGAAGCGGAGCAACCAGCGCTTGATGCCAACTATCCCGGACCTCCAACTGCTATACCAGTCGACAATTCTTACCCTGGGGGTATGATCTGGATTGTCCGTCCTATCGGGATTCAGTGCGAGGAAGGGGCAGCCCCAGGCTATGGCGATTTGAATGAGGCGGTAGCCACTGTAACTGCTGCGGGCATCACCGTGTCCGACTCAGAAATGATAGAAATGGCCGTGGCTACGATCTGTGGCGCGGCGACTAGCACCCACTACCGGTTGCAAATCCAGCCTGAGGATCTGGGCCTGGCCATGTCACTGGGTTGGGAAAAAGGTAGTTCTTAATTCGGCCATGAAATCAGGTGACGATGTCCCATCGCCGCCCCCCAAACACGAAAAAGCCCCAGACGATCCAGTCCGGGGCTTATCTTATTCCAAGCCAACAGGTGCCAAGATTAAGCCTAAAACATATTTAATAACCGGCAGATCTCACCCTATCTATTTCGCCAAGAAGCTGGCGAAGGCCTGTCAGGTTGTGTTTTACTTAGCGCCGGCCACCACGACCGCGGCCACGGCCACCGCCGTTACGAGACCCGCCACGGCCACCACGGCCACTGGAACGGGGCTTATCTTTGGCTCGAGCCTCTTCTAAAGTCCATCCTTCCATAACTGCCTGGCGAGACAAGCGAATCTTGCCTTCGCTGCTGACATCGGTGATCATAACCATGATCTCGTCGCCCATGCGCACTGCGTCTTCTACGCTGCGCACGTGTTCAGTGGAAAGCTGAGAAATGTGACACATACCATCTACGCCCGGCGCATATTCCACAAACACGCCGAAGTCGGTAACGCGAACGATCTTGCCGGTGAAGACCTCGCCGGCTTCAGGTTCACGAGACAGGTTCTTAATCTGGTCAACGGCCGCTTCCGCTTTCGCTCCATCAATACCGGCAATAAAAATAGTGCCATCTTCCTGGATATCAACGGAAACCTCGTAGGTCTCCTCCAAGCTGCGGATGGTGGATCCACCTTTGCCAATGATGGCGCCGATCTTGTCCGAGGGAATGCTCACGGTGAGCATGCGCGGCGCAAAGGGACTCATCTCCGTGCGCGGAGCGTCAATAGTCTGAAGCATGGAATCCATGATTTCCAAACGTCCGGCGCGCGCCTGTTCCAAAGCCTGCGCCATTAGCTCTTGTGAAAGACCGCTGATTTTGATGTCCATTTGCAGGGCGGTGATGCCATCAACCGTGCCGGCGACTTTGAAATCCATGTCGCCCAGGTGATCTTCCATGCCCTGGATATCACTTAAAACGGCGAATTTTTCGCCATCCGTCACCAGGCCCATGGCCACACCGGCGACCGGCTTCTTGATGGGCACGCCACAATCCAGGAGCGCCAGGCTGGAAGCGCAAACGCTGGCCTGGCTGGTGCTGCCATTAGAAGATAGAACTTCGGAGACGACGCGAATCGTATAGGGGAATTCTTCCTCTGAAGGAATCATGGGCAGCAAAGCGCGCTCGGCCAGAGCGCCATGCCCGATTTCGCGGCGTTTGGGGCCACGAAGGAACCAGGTCTCGCCCGTGGAGTAGGGTGGGAAGTTATAGTGGTGCATATAGCGCCGGCTGTCTTCAGGGTACAATCCTTCCAGTTTCTGCGCTTCACGAGGCGTTCCGAGAGCCACTAGGGACAAGACCTGGGTCTGTCCGCGGCGGAATAGTCCGGAACCATGGGCGCGCGGGCTTAAGCCTACTTCGGAGGATAGCTCGCGAATAGTGGTGTAGTCACGGCCGTCGGGGCGAATGCCCTCGTATAAGATGCGCGACCGGATCGCCTTTTTCAGTTCGGAGCTGATGACGCCGCGAATAGCCTTGGCATCGGCCAATTCGTCTTCGGCGAGAAAACTTTCAACAACCTCTTCGCGAAGGGCATCCATGGCCTCGTTGCGCTCCTGCCGGTCAGTGTGGGTAGCTACAAGCTGGGGAATACGATCTCCGAGGCGCGCCTGTACGGCTGCATCCAACTCGGGATCGCCTTCTGCTACGTCAATCTCTCGCTTCGGTTTCCCGATAGTTTGGCGCATTTCCTCTTGCAAGGTAATGATCGATTGAATCGCTTCATGGCCAAAGGCCAGCGCCTCAATCATCAGTTCCTCGCTGACTTCGTCAGCGCCCGCTTCAACCATAATGATGGCATCCTTAGAACCCGCAATGCGTAAGTCGAGGGTGCTTTCCGTCATCTGGGGAATGGTTGGCGAAGCGATCAACTCGCCATTAATATAGCCAACCCGCACGGAGCCGATTGGGCCATCCCAGGGGATATCGGAAATCGTCAGCGCAGCACTGGCGGCATTGACGGCCAGCACATCCAGGTGGTGAACGCTGTCCGAGGACAGGGTAGTGACGATGACCTGCACTTCATTGCGCATGCCTTTGGGGAACAACGGCCGTAAGGGGCGGTCCGTCAGGCGCGCGGTGAGGATTGATTCCGTAGTTGGCCGGCCTTCACGCCGGAAAAAGCCACCAGGAATACGGCCGGCGGCGTACATCTTTTCTTCAAAATCAACGCTGAGCGGGAAAAAATCCAAGCCCTCGCGCACATGCTTGGACATCGTCGTCGTGGCTAAAAGCAAACAGTCGCCAACACGCATGGTGACCGCACCGCCAGCTTGTTCAGCCAACTTTCCGGTCGAAATGATCAATTCTTTGTTGCCCACAGTCGTGGAAAACGTATGTTCAGGTAACATTAGGTTCCTCTCTACAAATGACACTTTTATGCTGCCCGTGGTGCACCAGATAGCGGCAAACCAAGCGGCTTAGTCCGCCTTTGCGCCATTGGTACCCACTGATAAACGTTGGGAGGGTCTCCCAACGCTTGAACCGGCCAAAAAATGTCTGGTTATATCGTTTTACAAATAAAGTGGGGCCAAAAAAGGGGTTAGGGACTGGGAACTGCCTCATATATTTGGGAAACCTATGAGGCAGTTCCCAATTCCTAATCCACGCCGCTATGCCCCTACTACGAGGGGTGAGATCCTCTCACCCCTGCAAAATCCAACTCTTATACCTTACCGGCGCAAGCCCAAGCGCGCAATAATGGCACGATAACGTTCCGGGTGGCGTTTGCGCAAGTAGGCCAGCAAACGGCGTCGCTTACCAACCAACTTGAGCAGCCCTCGCCGCGAACTCTCATCATGCTTGTGCATGCTCAGGTGCTCTTGTAACTGCTTGATCCGGCGATCAAAGATCGCAATTTGCACCTCAGGGGAACCGGTGTCCCCTTCGTGCGTTGCGAACTCTTCCATCAAATCGGCTTTCTCTGCCACATCTAAAGGCATTTCTTGATCCTCCATCTAAAATTATCTTCAGTAGCCTGCAAGCCGCCGTGCCGAATACGTCGAACTCTCAAGCCAATCAAACGATTATACTCCAGCCATACCGCCACGCAAAAGCGTTTCAACGTGAATTAATCATCTCCCAATCTCAGCACAGCCATGAATGCTTCTTGCGGCACTTCCACATTGCCGATCATCTTCATGCGCTTCTTGCCTTTCTTCTGCTTTTCCAGCAACTTACGCTTACGTGAGACGTCACCGCCGTAACATTTGGCCAGGACATCTTTACGCAGCGCCTTAACGTTGGCGCGGCTGACGATACGCTTGCCGACGGCGGCCTGAATGGGCACTTCAAACATCTGACGTGGAATCAGTTTGCGAAGTTGGGTCACCAGCTTTTGTCCGCGATGGTAAGCGTCGTCCTCGTGCACAATCATGGCCAGGGCATCAACCGGCGTTTTGGCCACAAGCACGTCCAGTTTGACCAGCTCTGAAGCGTGGTAGCCGGCGAATTCGTAATCCATGGAGGCATAGCCACGCGTGCCGCTCTTGAGTTTGTCGTAAAAATCGATGATGATCTCGGAAAGCGGAATATCAAATTTGAGCACCACGCGGCCAGGCGCGGGATACTCTTGCCCGGTGAACTCCGCACGCCTCTTGATGCACAGATCCATGACCACGCCATAGTACTCCTCGGGAGTGAAGATCTGCACGTGCATCCAGGGTTCTCGTATCTCTTCGATGATGGATGGGTCGGGCAGATCGGCCGGGCTTTCGATGATTTTGACCTCGCCGGTATGAGCCATCACTACTTCATAGCGCACACTGGGGGCTGTGGCTACCAGGTCGAGGCCATATTCCCTTTCCAACCGTTCTTGCACAATTTCCATGTGGAAAAGGCCTAGGAATCCACAGCGAAAACCAAAGTTCAAGGCATTTGACGTCTCCGGTTCGTAAACCAAAGCCGCATCATTTAGTTGCAATCGTTCCAGGGCTTCTTTGAGTAGGGCATAATCTTCACCCTCAGTGGGGTAGAAGCCGGCAAAAACCATGGGTTTAGCGGCTTGAAAACCAGGCAACGGCTCTGAGGCCGGATTCTCTCGCTGGGTGATCGTGTCGCCTACGCGACACTCGCGCACCGTTTTTAGGCCAGTGGCGATGTAGCCCACCTCGCCCGTCGTCAATTCCTCTACGGGCTGCATATCGGGGCTAAAAATACCTACTTCAATAGGTTCTGCGACCACATCGTTCGACATCATTTTGATCCAGTGCCGGTGACGCAATGAACCTTCAAATACACGCACGTAGGCCACTACCCCTTTATAAGAATCGTAGTGCGAATCAAAGACCAAAGCGCGAAAAGGGGCGGTCGAATCAGCAGAGGGTGGAGGCACGTTGGCCACCACAGCCTGCAAGACACTTTCTATATTGGCCCCTTGTTTGGCGCTGACGGGGATCACATCTTCAGCAGCAATACCGGTGATGTTTTCAATCTCCTCGGCCACATCGTCGGGCATGGCGGCCGGCAAATCGATTTTATTGACCACAGGGATAAGCTCCAGATCGGCTTCAATGGCTAAATAAAGGTTGGCCAGCGTCTGCGCTTCAATACCTTGTGTGGCGTCGACGACAAGAATCGCGCCTTCACAGCTTTGTAAGGCACGGCTGACCTCATAAGCGAAATCGACGTGTCCCGGTGTATCGATGAGGTTCATTTCATAGGTCTGGCCGTCTTGCGCGTCGTAGGTCATACGTACGGCCGAAGCCTTGATCGTAACCCCCTTTTCCCGTTCTATATCCATGCTGTCCAGTATCTGATCCTGCATCTCGCGGTCGGAGATTGTGTTAGTGGCCTGCAGCATGCGGTCGGCCAGGGTTGATTTGCCGTGGTCGATATGGGCGATTATGCAAAAATTGCGAATGTGATTCTGATCCATGGCAGGTAGTATAACAGAATGAGCACCGCTAGGTGAGGAGACTAAGACGCGCTATCGTGACTGCCCAAGGGGAATGCCTAACTGATATGCAAAGTATCATCCAATGGGTGCTGCTGAGTGTCGGGCACTTAGACCACGGTGGACATGCAGCGTTCTAGGAGGTCTTTCAAGCTTATTATTGTAGTTCACGCGAGATAACGAACGAGATGGTCTACTCAGAATCGTCCGGATCTTTGGGTAGGACCTTAGCGACGATACTTTCCATGTCGAAGCGTCCATCATCACCTTGACGCAGCCAAACCAGAAACTCCACGTTGCCGTCCGCACCTTGGATGGGGGAGCGCGTGAGCCCTTGCGGCTGCAGGCCGTTCTCGATAGACCAGGCAAGCAAGTCCGTTAACACCTGGCGATGGACGGCGGGATCTTTGACGATGCCGCCTTTGCCTACCTGTTTGCGGCCCGCTTCAAACTGCGGTTTGATCAAGGCCACGATGTCGGCATGGGGGCCGAGCCACTTCTGAACGGCGGGCAGGATGAGTTTGAGGGAGATGAAGGAGACGTCGATGGAGACGAAGGTGACACGCTCGGGCAAGGATTCTAGATGGCGGGCATTGGTGCGCTCCATGACGACAACGCACTGATTCTGGCGCAAGTTCCAGTCTAACTGCCCATAACCGACGTCAATGGCGTAGACGCGAGCTGCGCCATTTTGCAGGAGCACGTCGGTGAATCCGCCGGTGCAGGCGCCCACGTCGGCGCAAATGCGCTCCGTCACGTCCAGGCTAAAAGTGTTTAGCGCGCCAGCCAGCTTGTAGCCGCCTCGGCTGACGTAAAGCATGGGCGCGATGAGCTGCAGGTCGGCTTGTATGGGGACAGCCGTTCCTGGTTTGTCTACGCGCTGGCCATCGACCAGGACTTCACCGGCCATGATCAGGCCTTGCGCGCGGCTGCGCGTAGAGACGAGGCCGCGTTCTACGAGCAATTTATCCAGGCGTTGCTTTATTTTAGCCATGCTTTCTAACTGCTAGCGCAACTGTAGCGCATCCTTTCCAGGTTGCGATCAAGCTGGAAAGCTTGTTTTACGGAGTCGCTCCACCCAATCCCGCAACGCGTCGGCTAACGATTGGCGGAGTGAGATTTGGGGGCGCCATGCGGTATGTTCCTCGATCTTGGCGTAACTGCCGTATAGACAGGGTGTATCGGAAGGCCGTATGCGTGCGGGATCCTGGTTGACTTGCACCTCAACCTGAGCCAGCTCAATAAGCGTATCCAGCATGTGGCGGATGGTGACAGCCTGGCCTGAGCATATCAGATAGGTTTCACCGGGCCGTCCGCTTTCAGCCAGCTTGATATAGGCCGCGACCACGTCGCGCACATCGGTGAAGTCCCTCTCGGCGTCCAGGTTGCCCACGGATATCCGCGCTTTCTTTTGCCCTAATTTGATGGCCGCTAACTGGCTGGCGAAATCGGGTACGACAAAACCGGTGGTCTGGCGTGGGCCGATGTGATTGAACGGCCGTGCCTCAAAGACAGGCAGTTGGTAGCGTTCCCAGTAGATGGGAACCAGTTGGCCAGCCGCCACTTTGCTGATGCCGTAGGGATGGCGCGGATCAGGGATGGTTTCTTCGGTCAGGGGCAGCATATCTTCGTGAATACGGCCGTAAATCTCAGCGCTGCTAACGATCACCACGCGTGGCCGGCCGAAGGAAACGGCCGCTTCCAGCAGGTTGGCCGTGCCGCCGGCGTTGACGGCCAAGGTAAAGGCGGGGTCCTTCCAGGATACAGCCGGGGAGGCCTGGCCGGCCAGGTGGTAGATGACATTGGGTCCTGCTTCGGCCACGGCGCGCTTCAGAGAGGCCAGATTCAAGAGATCGCCGAGGATCTTGCGCACCTGGGGATGGGCCGGCAACTGTTGATGGCTTGTGGCGGGGTGAACCAGGGCAAATATCTGATGGCCTTCAGCCAGCAAGTGGTCAACCAGATGAGATCCGGCGAAGCCCGTGGCTCCTGTGATAAAAATGCGCATGCATTCTCCTGGGCTGCAATAAGCTTGTCATGATTATACCTTTGATGGGGCGGGAGTGCAGTCTCTGCGTTTTAGGCAGCAGAATGAATTCTGCTGCTAGAGAGAAAACATGTTGCAAACATGTTAAGAGGATGCGATGTAATTATCCCGGACAGGCTTTGTCAAGACCAATTATGCCAGACAATGAGAAAGAGGCAGGGGTCAATAGCCAAAACCTGAGCCGGAATTGTTGACATAAACTTATTGTGTGTTCGAGAATAATTATCAATCTTTCTATCTGTTATCACTAAGAAAAAGGGCTACTTATGCGGCCCTCTTTGCCTCACAATTTAACTTGGCGCTCGGCGATGCTTACTGACCTGACTGAGGTGGTAGGCTTCGTCGTACGCTTCACGGCGTTGCCACAACGACCAGATAATGTGCAGCCAGCGATTGGCCAAGCAGCGATAGGCGTGGCTTTTGGACTTGCCCTGGTCACGTGCCTGGTAGAAGTATGTAGCAGCCCAAGTCGATTTGCGAATGGAGCTATTGGCAAATTGCTGGGCGGTATTGCGGTAATCGTGGTTACAAGCTCTGCGGAATTTGACGTAGCGACTCTTGCCGCTGGCGACGGTAACAGGCGCGGTGCTGGCGATGGCGGGCAGCCAAGCGCGCGTGGGATAACGTTGCCGATGGTCGCCAAACATAACCAGCAGCTTGGGAGCCAGCAAAGCACCGGCGCCAGGCAAAGAATGGAAGATAAAGGCATCCGGGTGTTGTTGGAAAAGACGCTGGACCTGGAAAAGCGGTCAAGAAACGCAAGGAGAACTGTGTTTTCAGACTCCCGAAAGCATCCAAGGCTTGCGGATAGAAGCGCAACAAAAGGGCACGCAAGCGATTACGCTGCCGGACGATGCTCTTGGTCAACTGGTCGACCGCGGTGAGCAATATGCGCATTTGGCGTACCAGCGGTCCGTCAGGTTGCCATGGAATGAGTCGCCCCAGGTCGGTTCGCAGAATCTCTGCCAGCAACGGCGCATCTCGATCATCGTCCTTTGCCCTGCTACTCCCCTGCCGGCCACGATTACTGCTGACCAAACTTGGAGCCAAGATGCAAAGCGTGTAGCCCAGGTCGTGCAGATAGTCCACCAACAAATTGTGTGCTGTCTCGATGGCCACCAGACAGTTGGCCGGCTCTGGATTAAGCTTGTTCACCTGGCGCGTCAATTTCCGAAATCCGGTCACGGTTGCCGCTACTTCCAGACGGAGCAGCTTTGCGCCGGATTCATTGTAAGCATGAACACAGTGTTTCTTTTCGCTCCAATCAATACCAATAATTGTTTTCATTGGATACCTCCTATGGTATGGTATCCATCGGGCAGTGATAAGACTTGCTGTTTTCCTATTATGGCACTCCTGGTGCTACAGGCTCTTGACAGTTGCCCTATCACGCTTGGGGGACTGTCCGGGGACGGCACTCGAGGTGCAGGAAACTCTTGGTCCTCATTCCCAAGCGGTTGCCGATGGAGGTGGAAAGATTGTTTTTTCTCGAACTACAATCAGTCTACCTCCTCGGTCAATCCCAGTGTAACTAGTAGGAAACTCCGTTATCCTAGTAAGATACAGTCGAGAAATATTGAAATTTCCAGGAGAATGGAAACAAGGGTAGGACAGTGATGGAAAAAGCCTTAACAGAAGGCGCTGATAATCGTGATTCAGGCGACCAGATCACAACAGGCTCGATTGAAGTTGAGGGTATTGCGATCGGCCGAAATGCGCGGGCGGAGATCAAGCGCTACAATGAGAAAGTCAATTCGCCAAGCAACTCGATTGGCTGAATATCAAAAGTTAGGAAGGGCTTATGCATTCGATCAGTATGTTGATACAGGACAGGCGGTTGATCCAGGGCGCCCTGGCTGGGCTGTCGGAAGAAGCCATTTTTTTGGATTCCCCAGGGTTTTGATAACAATATTGCCTGGAACCTGGGCCATATTATTGTGACGCAACAGGCGTTACATTACCGGCTCAGCGGTCTGCCCACGGCCACGACGAAGGAAGATGTGGCAATGTTCAAGACGGGTTCTTCTCCGGCTGATTGGTCGCACGAGCCGGATACCGGCCGTTTGTTGATCCTGCTGTCCGATCTACCGCAAAAACTCAGCGATGATTATGAGGCGGATCTGTTTGGCGGTTTCCGACCGTATAAAACCTTTACGGGTATTGTCCTGGAAACCTTTGAAGATGTCCTGGCCTTTAATAACTTTCATGAAGGATTGCACCTGGGCACTATTCTGGCCTTGAGAAACTTTGTCAGATCAAAGGGTTGAGGGGAAATAATGAAATCAACGGCCGAATTGGTTCTCGACAGCCACGCCGCGTTGGGCGAGGGACCGATCTGGGACGATGAGAAGCAGGTCCTTTATTGGGTTGATATTTTGGGCAACACGCTCAATGCGTACGACCCGGTCAAGCATGAAAACCAGGTTTACGATGTGGGGCAACATGTAGGCACGGTTGTGCCCGCGAAAGATCTGGCAAAGGTGATGCTGGCCGTCTACGAAGGCTTCGCATCGTACGCCCTGGACAGGCAGGAATTGACCCTACTGCACGATCCTGAGGCACACCTGCCCCATAATCGTTTTAACGACGGCAAATGCGATCCCATGGGGCGATTTTGGGCGGGAACGATGGCTTATGGCGGGCAAGGAAAGGAAGGTAGTCTCTATTGTCTGGACAGGGATGGAAGGGTGCGCAGGGTGCTGGGCGATATCGGCATTGCCAATGGCCTGGCCTGGAGCCTGGACGGTTCCACGATGTACTATATCGATACAGCTTGGGCGGCCGTTCGCGCCTTTGATTTTGACCTGGAGATGGGCGCGATTAGCAACGGCCGAAACGTCATTGATGTCCCCATAGAAATGGGCGCGCCGGATGGGATGACCATCGACGCGGAAGGGATGCTGTGGGTCGCCCTGTGGGGCGACGGGCAGGTCTGCCGCTGGAATCCCCAAAACGGGGAACTATTGCAAACTGTCGCCTGTCCTGCATCGCATACAACGGCCTGCGCTTTTGGGGGCGAAGGGTTGGATATTCTCTATATCACAAGCGCCAAGGATGGTTTGTCGGAAGACCAGTTAGAGAAGGAGCAGCATGCCGGGGGGCTGTTTGCCGTCCGGCCTGGTGTACAGGGTATTGCCGCTTATCGATTCGGCGGTTAAGAATTTTCGCTGCCTGGGGAGCGGGACGTATAATGGGCGCATGGCAAGCGTGGAGCGAGCGGCAAACCTGGTATCATCGTCTTTGGTTAGAGCGTATTAGGCAGGGAGCGGGCGAAACGGTTGGATGGAAAGTGGTTTGTTATCCTGTGAGGCTCTGGCCAACCGTCTTGCCCCTACCATGAGATTTGAGATTTTTCGGCGATTTTTTTAGGGCATGTATTGAATATCTGAAACTCGGAGTTTTGGGGTGGGGGAGCGCGCCGCAGCGTTGGAATGGGTGGTTGCTGCGGATTTTGCTATTGTTGATCTTGCTGAGGCTGCTGCTGCCGGCTCCTATTTTGATTACCCCTGGACCACGGCAAACGGTGGCCACAGAGCATCCAATCGTGGGCGTACATACTCGGCTGACGGATGAGGTGGAGGAGTGGAAGATCCAGCGCAGCTTGCAGATGGTGCGCGAGATGGGTGCGCCGTGGATCGTGGA
This sequence comes from Chloroflexota bacterium, assembly GCA_009937635.1. Lineage (GTDB taxonomy): Bacteria > Chloroflexota > Anaerolineae > Promineifilales > Promineifilaceae > JAACFF01. The sequence continues at coordinate 12,749 of JAACFF010000050.1, read as the reverse complement.
GTTTTTCCCCTGGGCCTATTACCAGGGATCAGATGGGGATATCGCCTGGGAGCATCCCGATCAAGTTGTGGCGCACGCCGAGGCGCAGGGGCTGACGATCATCGCCCGCGTTGGGCTGACACCGGATTGGGCACGGCCGTCCGACACACCGCTGACCTACCTGGACGAGGAAGCGTACGAGGATTTCGCCACCTTTACAGCGGCTTTCGCCGAAAGGTACCGCGACCAGGTCGATTACCTGATCGTCGGCAACGAGCCAAACTTGAGCTACGAGTGGGGGTACCGTCCCACAACGGCCGAAGATTACGTGAACTTATTGAAGGTGGTCTACCCGGCAGTCAAGGAGACCAATCCGAAGATGCAAGTGCTTGCCGGGGCTCTAGCTCCCACTTTGGAGCCAGAAGGATCACCTTGGGGGGTGAGCGATTTGCTTTATTTGAACAATATGTACGAAGCGGGTGCGGGCGACTATTTCGACGGCCTGGCCGTCCACGCATATGGCCTGACCTTCCCCGCCCTTTCCGACCCGGATCCAGAAATTCTCAATTTCCGGCGCGTGGAACTGGTGCGCGAGATTATGGTTGACCAGGGAGACGGGGACAAATCGATTTTCATCACCGAAACGGGTTGGAACGATCATCCACGCTGGACCATGGGTGTACGTCCCGGACAGCGCATCCAATATACGGTGGACGCCTTAAGCTACGCAGAGGAAAACTGGCCTTTCGTAAAGATGATCGCCATCTGGGCTTTCCGCTATCCGGCGCCGACGAAGAGCTATATGGATTATTACACCTTGGTTACGCCGGAGTTTGTGAGCAAACCGCTTTACGATACGCTCAAGCGCTTTACGGGAAACGAAGGAATCGATGGCCAAGATAGTTAGGAAGGTTTTCCTCTGGACCGTGGCCTCGATGATCCTTTTGTTGATCTTGAACGGCTGCCGAACGGAATCCGGCGCCTGGGAGCGCATTGAGCAAAGCGGCCTCTTGCGCGTCGGTCTGGATCCCACCTATCCACCCTTTGAGGTAACAGAAGGCGAAGGGGTCGCCGGCCTGGATGTCGATCTGGCCAAGGCGCTGGCAGGCGAACTTGGATTAAGCAGCGAGTTTGTCTATTTTGGCTACGATGGCCTTTACGATGCCCTGGCTACAGAACAGGTGGATGTTTTAATTTCAGCGCTGGTCATGGTGCCGGGGCGCACACGCGATTTTGCCTACAGCGAGCCGTACTTTAATGCAGGGGAGATCCTTGTGGTCCCGGCTGGGAGCGATGATATCCAGGGGATGGCGGATCTGGACGGGAGCCGGCTGGCGGTGGAACTTGGAGCGCAAGGGCATGTTCAGGCCACTCAATGGTCAAAACGGCTGGCTGACCTGGCAGTGCAACCTTATGGCAGCGCCGAGGAAGCGCTCGAGGCGGTGAGCGACGCAGAAGCTGATGCGGCTCTGGTGGACAGTATTAGCGGCAGGCTCTTCTTGAAAGATCGGCCGTCTGATCAGCCGCCATTGATGCGCGTGCCTAGGCCGGTAACCGTAGAACCTTACGCTGTTGTTGTGCGTATAGAAGATGAAATGTTATTAGAAAAAGTGGATGGTGCACTCGCTTCTCTCGCGGCCACCAATCAACTTGAGGCGATTATCAACCACTGGCTGGGTGGGTGATATTCCTCTTCATTTTTACAGCATTTACCCTTATAATGAAGATACCTACCGCGCATTATCATTAGAGTTAGCACTCGAGAACCAATGAACAAATATCAAAAGCAATCTGGACGGATCATACTACTGGTCATCGCCCTTGCGATTTTCTTCCTGCTGGGCCAGGGGGCGCAGGCGCAGGTCAAACAATTCCGCTGGGATGATTGGGAAAGCGATATCACGCTGCTTGAGAATGGCGATTTCCTGGTCGAAGAGACGCACACCCTGAATTTCAGCGGCGAACCGTTCACTTTCGGTTTCCGTACGATTAAGACAGGGGCCGCGGGTAATAACGACGCCATTAAAGATATCGCCGTGCGCGAAGGGGACCAGGTATACACCCAAGCCAACGGCCAAGCGCCTGGTACCTACACGGTCTCACAAGATGGCGACGAAGTTACGATCCGCTGGTATTTCGAGCCCGCCCTGGGAAATCATACTTATACATTTAGTTATGTCGTGGAAGGAGGAGTCATCGTCGATTCGGGCCAGGAAGGGCTTAGTGACGAGATTTTCTGGACAATCGTTCCCGACGATCACCCGGCTTTGGTTGAACACAGCAGCGCCACGGTGCGCCTGCCAGAGGGGGTGAGCCCGCAAAAATACACGGGTACCAATGATTACATCGTGGCCGGCTATAAGAATGATGAGCAGAGCGGCGACATTGTGACCCGAGTTAGCGAAGACGGCCGTACCATCACCTTCGAAAATACACAACCCTTATTGAATGGCCAATCCTTCGCCGTGCGCACGCAGTTCGCACATGGCTTGCTGGATATTCCTACTTCCAACTGGCAGCAGCGACAGCAAATCGGCGATACCATAAGCTTGATCATTACTGTCATCTCGATCCTGCTGCTGGTCGGCGGGCCACTGCTGGTGCTCGTTCTCTGGTACACACGCGGGCGCGACCCGCAGCTGTCTGTAGTGGTTCCCGACTACATAAGCGAGCCGCCGGATAGCCTGCCGCCAGCGGTCGTGGGCACGCTGGTGGACGAGAAAGCGGATATGCAGGATATCGTCTCTACGCTGATCGATCTGGCGCACCGTGGTTATCTGACGATGACGGAAGAGGATGAGGATCACACCTTCGCGCGCACGGAGAAAAGCACGAATGATTTACGGCCGTTTGAGCAGCAATTCGTTAAGGATATATTCGGCCGAAATGAGGAACGCTCGTTGAGCAGCCTGCGCTATAAATTCGCCAACAAACTGCCGGGGCTGCGCGGTAAGGTTTACCAGGAATTGGTCGACGAAAAGCTGGTCACGCGATCTCCTCACAGCGTACGCAAATCATATGGCTGCTTCGCCGGTTTAATATTCGGCGTCGCCGCAGCCAGTTTCTTTGCACTGGGGGCCTTGTTCGCCGACACCGTGGCCACCATCGTATGCCCTGCTCTGGCCCTGGCCGTCACCGGCATTTTCATGCTCGTCGCCTCGCGCTATATGCCCAGAAAAACTGCGAAAGGGGCAGAGGCGGCCGAGAAATGGAACGCTTTTAAGACTTACCTCAAAAATATAGAACAGTATAAAGATCTGGAACAAAGCAGCGAGATTTTCGCCGACTATCTCGCCTATGCTGTGGCCTTCGGTCTGGAACGTACCTGGATCCGCAAATTCTCTTCTGTACCCTCAACGCCGATTCCACCGTGGTACTTCCCGTACTATGGCGGACACTATTACGGAGGGTTTGGCGCCGGGAAGGCTGGTAGTTCAGGAGGCTCCGGATCGGTCAAGCCGCCGACGCTGCAGGGCATGTCCGGTGGGCTGACCGGCGGGCTGGCCGGGATGTCCGCCGGCTTGACGCGCATGTTAAATTCAACCTCAACCGTGCTCAAAAGCACGCCTCCCAGCACAAGCAGCGGCGGGTCCGGAGGCGGGTTTAGCGGCGGTTTCAGCGGCGGTTTCTCCGCCGGCGGTGGTGGCAGCGCCGGGTTTGGTTAAACGTAAGAAAGGATAAATCATGGGACGTATACTAGGCATTATTCTGATCGCCGGCGGGATCATCGTGGGCATCATCATTACAGCCTTGATGGTGGTTTATAGAGGGGAAGGCAGCCTGACATCCGGTGCGGCCATGCTGGGTTGGGTACTCGGCATTGCCGTTCTGGTCCTTCCCCAGTTGGGGATCGGCGCCTTTCTTTTGTGGAAGGGCGGCCAGGAGGCAGCCACGGCCGAGAAAGCGGATAAGGAGCGCGAACTGCTTAGTATCGTCAAAGCGCGGGGCCAGATTGACATTCGCGACATCGCCATCGAGATGCAGGTCAGCAAAGACGAAATCCATGATATGATCCACGACTTGGTGGGCATGGGTCTCTACTCCGGTTACATCAACTGGGATGAGGGTATATTGTATTCGAGCCAGGCCAGCCAACTGCGTGAACTGACGGAGTGCAACCATTGCGGCGGTCAGTTAGAATTGGCCGGCAAAGGCGTGATTCGCTGCCCCTTCTGCGGCACAGAATATTTCTTGGAGTAAGGAGTTAATCGGATCATGAAGGAACAAGTTAATGACATTTATGAACAGATCGCAGGGGAAGAATCGACTTCTCTAGGCGATCTACTGAGCAAAATTCCCGGTTTGTCGGGCTACATGGAGCGCGGCCGTCGTCGTGATGCTGACCAGATTTTGCGCGATACCATCGCCAAGCGTCTGGAAGAGATACGCCTGCGACTCAGCAACGTGCACCACGAATTGAGCCGCGATATCGGTCTGGCTATGCGCCATGCAGAAGATCTTGGCCGGGCGGATAATCGTCTCATGGGTCTCACTGGCAAGATCAAGGATGCGCCACAAGGATATGCAGGCTTCTTTGACGCGATCAAGATCAAAGAGGAAGATCTGGCGCGCGTCTATGTCTTCGACGAGCAGATGTTGAACAATGTCGACCAGATTTCGGCCGACGTGGACGCGCTGGAAAAGACGGTAGCTCAAGGCGCTAACATCAGCGCTGCCATCAGGCAACTAAACGACGATTTAGGGATCGCCAACGAGACCTTTAACGCGCGAAATGAAGTTTTGATGGGCATTGAATAACCGTAATTAACCATTCAACAATTGGCAATTCACAATTAACCAATTTTCTTGGGTTCTGTACCAATCGATGTTTCATTAAGAAAGGAGAGCATCATGCCACAAGTATTTGATCGCGTAGCAGTGGAATCATGGGGTAAAACCGAAATCGTGCAAAAGTTCCCCCGAGGAGGACCGGGAGATATCAAGCTTGGTTCACAGCTTATCGTGCAGCCAGGGGAAACGGCCGTATTTGTCAGGGGCGGCGAAGCGATGGGCACATTTGAGCCCGGTCGTTATACCTTGACCACAGAGAGCATCCCCTTCCTCACCAACCTGTTTGAAGCAGGTTTATTCGGCGGCCAGAACGTCTTTACGGCCGACATATTTTTCGTGAAGACGACGGATATGACCATGCGTTGGGGCACGGCCAACCCCATCGTCGTCGAGCATCCGCAACGTTCGCCCGGGGCCAGCGCCATGCGCGGCAACGGCACCTATGTCACCAAGGTAAAAGATCCGTGGCGCTTCCTCAACGCTATGGATGCCTTCCGCGATAGCGTACAACAGATTAACATCAAGTCTCGTCTTGATCCCATGCTGGGCGTTATGATCCAGGATAAGTTGAGTGAACTGGCCATCTCCCAAGGTCTCGGTCCGGCGCAACTGCAATCATTCACCAAGGATCTAAACGACCTGTTGATCGGTCTCTTGCAAGAGGAGTTCGATGCCATCGGCATGACGCTGATCGATTTCAATATCGTCATGGGTCTGCATCCTAATTCCCTGGAAATGGTAACCAATATGGGCTACGGCACCACCTACGTGGCCAAGCAACAGGCGGACGCCCTGGTGGAGGCGGCGGCCAATCCTTCCGGCGGAGGCCTGGCGGAAGTGGGTATCGGTGCCATGGGTATTGGCGCTATGCAGCAGCAACAATTACTGCAACAACAACAGATGCAGCAGCAAGCCGCGGCTGCCGCGCAGCAGAGCCAACCAGCTCCCACGAGTGGTGGCATGCCCGACGTGATGACCCCCGAACAGGCGGCGGCCATCTTGCAGGTCTCAAGAGAAGACGTAGTCGCGGCCATCGAAGCGGGTGACCTCAAAGCGCGCAAGATTGGCAATGCGTACCGCATCAGCAAGTCCAATATGGAGGCATTCCTGCAAGGTTAGACTCCACATCCGGAGTATTGGCTTCAGCCATCACTCAATATGACGTTGCCATCTCTATCCCGCTGCATGACCAGACTATCAATTCGGAGTAGTGGCTTCAGCCATTGGGTGCGTTTTAGTGGGCCAGAAAAGAGCATAATAATTAATGGCTGAATTGATGAATTCTTAATGGAACTGGACGATATCAGAAGCCGCGATTTTTCTCGCGGCTTTCTTATTGAGCCAACTCGGCCTGCATCGGGGTGCGGCATAGAATCACATTGCATCTGGCAGTTTGCTCCTTGTCAAACAGCGAAAATTATTCTACTATGTTTACAGATTTTGAAGGCTGATATTACATAGGCACGGCCGAGTATGCCGGGCACCTGAGGGGGGTGTGTTGTGCTTCGCGCTAGCTTAGTGGCCCGCATTGTGGCGCTTGTAATCCCGTTCATGGGAGCGATGGCTTTTCATCCGCTATGGCTTAAGGCCGCGACGGCTACCGCTTCCCTAACCTCCACCGAAAATCAGATCCTGATCAACGAAGCAGACGCCGATACACCAGGCACGGACAATGCCGAATTTGTAGAACTCTATGACGGGGGCGGCGGGAACACTAGCCTCGATGGACTGGTTCTCGTCTTCTTCAATGGGCAAGACGACACCTCTTATCGCGTCTTTGATCTCACGGGCTTCAACACGAATAACGATGGCTATTTCATTGTCGGAAATAACGGGGCACCTGGGGTGGATCTTGCTTTTGCCGATAATGTTTTACAGAATGGGGCTGATGCTGTGGCGCTTTATTTGGACGACGCAAGCAGTTTTCCCAGTGGCACGATCGTCACCACAAGCAATCTGCTCGATGCCCTGGTTTATGATACAGACCAGCCGGACGATCCTGGCCTGCTTGTGCTGATAAACGGGGGCGAGCCTCAAGTCAATGAGAACGACCGTCAGATCGCGCAACATCATTCCAACCAACGTTGTCCAAACGGCAGCGGAGGCCAGCGTAACACGCAAAGCTACTGGCAAGAGCTTCCCACGCCCAAAGCGAGCAACCGCTGCCCCACAATCAGCGACGATGCACCCCAAGTTTCGACTATCTCGCCAGAACATAATGGTCAAGATGTTCCCACTGACATAGATATCATCGTAAGCTTCAGCGAAGAGGTAAATGTCGGTGCGGGTTGGTATGACATCACCTGCTCAAACAGTGGCAACCATACCGCTGTTGAAAGCGGCGGCGGCACGATCTTCACGCTAAATCCGGTAACAGCGTTCACGCACAGCGAAAGCTGCACGATCACCATCAACGGGGCATTAGTTGCGGATATCGACACTGTTGATCCACCAGACCAGATGGCCCAGGACTTCGTATCGACTTTCACTACCATCGCCCGGCCTGTAGCTACCCAAATGTTGATCAACGAAGTGGATGCCGATACGCCGGGAACGGACACGGCCGAATTTATCGAGCTATTCGATGGCGGCGCAGGGTCAACATACTTGGATGGACTGGTGGTCGTCTTTTTCAACGGTGGGGACGATTTATCTTACCGGGCCATCGATCTGGATGGGCAGAGCACAGACGGTCAGGGCTATTTTGTTGTTGGTGGCACGGCGGTCAACGGTGTTGATCTGGTCATTCCCGACGGAGTGATACAAAACGGAGCGGACGCCGTGGCCATTTACAGCAGTAACGGCAGCGATTTTTCCAATGGCACAGCCGTTACTACGACCAACTTGCTCGATGTGTTGGTCTACGATACCGCCGATGCGGATGACAACGAGTTGCTGGCCCTGCTTGAAAATGGAGAACCTCAAATGGACGAGGCTGGACGGGGCGTCCCAACGGCCGACTCCAACCAGCGCTGCCCCAACGGCTCCGGCGGACAACGGCGGACCAGCACCTACTTGCAAAACAACCCCACACCTAAAGCAAGTAACAATTGCACTTTTGACGAGCCACCGCGAGTCCAAGAAACAGCCCCTGCTGATGGTGCGGAAAATGTAGCGCGCGACGCCAGCCTATTCGTGAAGATCAGCGAATCCGTCCACATAACACCAGCCACATTCGAGCTAACGTGCAGCGCCAGCGGCCAGCATTCCCTCACGGCGAGCGGGGGGCCAACCCAATATACACTCCGAGCAGCTGACAATTTCAGAGGGGGTGAATCATGCGCCGGAACGGTGGTGGCTGCTGAGGTCAGCGATGAGGACACGGCCGACCCGCCGGATCACATGGTCAGCAATTACCATTGGACCTTCAGGGTGAAGGCGCTCCCAGTCGCTACCCATATCCTGATTAACGAAGTCGACGCCGACACGCCTGGTTCGGACACGGCCGAATTCATCGAACTCTACGACGGGGGTGCTGGCAGGACCAAACTGGACGGGCTTGTTCTTGTTCTTTATAACGGCAACAGCGACACATCTTACCGGACACTGGATCTGGACGGTTATGAAACAAGCGCTTCCGGTTATTTCGTAGCGGGCAACGGCGCTGTGCCCAAAGTCGATCTTCTGTTTGCCGACAGCGTTATGCAAAATGGTGCAGATGCCGTGGCCGTGTATTCAGCCAACAGCAGCGATTTCCCCAACGGTACGGCCGTAACGCGCAGTGGCCTGCTCGATGCCCTGGTCTATGACACGGACGATGCGGACGATGCAGGGCTGCTTGTTTTGCTGCAAAATGGACAACCTCAGGTTAATGAAGCGGCTCGTGGCAATAAAGAGTTGGATGCCAACCAGCGCTGCCCCAACGGAGATGGCGGCCAGCAGATCACATTGGGATATATGCAGAATCCACCAACGCCGGGCGCTAAGAACGTTTGTACGCTTGATACAGCGCCACAGGTTGAAGCGACCAATCCCCTCCCTGGAGCCAGCGATGTTGCCCTGGACAGCAATATCACGATCAGCTTCAGCGAGCCTGTGCAGTTTTCTGACCAATGGTTCACGATCATGTGCAGCCAAAGCCTGGGCCATACGGCCGACTTATCCGGAGGACCGCGCCACTTCATGCTAGATCCGCTGGTGAACTTCGCAACAGGCGAATCATGTACCGTTACCTTGTTCGGCGAACAGATAACCGATCTGGACGGATTGGCCGATACCTTGTCCGCGGACTATTCCTGGACCTTTACCACCGGCATTCCCGCCTTTGGAGGTTGTGGCGATCCGGCTACACCCATATCAACCATCCAAGGCGCGGGATTGGCCAGCCCATTGGATGGCGCGCAAGCCATACTTGTGGAAGGAATCGTAAGCGGCGATTTCCAAGGTGAGACGGGCCTAAATGGATTTTTCCTGCAAGAAGAAGCGCTCGATCAAGATGCGGATCCGCGCTCCTCCGAGGCGATCTTTGTCCACGATAAGGATTATGGATCAGATGTGACTCCTGGTCAGAAGGTGCGCGTCCAGGGAGATGTAAGCGAAATAAATGGGCTGACAAGTCTGTGCAATCTTAATGGTTTGCGCTCATGTGGATCAGGATCGGCGATTACTCCCATGACGCTTTTATTGCCAGTACCAGATCCTTCGCGGTGGGAATCGGTGGAAGGGATGCTTTTATCCCTGTCGCAAACGCTGGCTGTTACTAGTAACGCCGATCTGGGAAGGTACGGTTCGGTCGATCTGTCCGTGGACGGCCGTCTTTTTTATCCTACGGAGGTGGCCGAAGCGGGAGAAGCGGCTCTGGATGTGGCTGACTCAAACCGGCGCAGCCGCATTACACTAGATGACGGCAGCGATGTTCAGACGCCCCAACCGCTGCCACCTTATCTAGGCCGACAGAACACGCTGCGAGTCGGAGACACAGCAGATCAGTTGACGGGTATTTTAGCCGAGAATGGTTCTGGTTATCGAATACATCCAACGAAGCCGGTGCATTTCACGCGGGTAAACGAGCGGGAACCAGCGCCGGTAAAGGGTCAAGGTACGTTGCGCGTGGTCGCTCTGCACACCGGCGATTTCTTCAATGGTGACGGTCAGGGTGCCGGGTTCCCTGGCACTCGCGGGGCGGAAACGGCCGAGGAATTCGCCCGCCAGCGCAGCAAGATCATCCGGACCATCTTGGACATCGATGCCGATATCGTTGGCCTCTTAGTTCTGGAGAATGATGGTTACGAAAGCGGAAGCGCGCTGCATGACCTGGTTACAGGCCTAAATGAGGCGGCGGCGTCAGGTATAACTTATGCCTTTGTCAATCCCGGTGTTCGGCAGTTAGGTCTGGGTGAAATTGCGGTTGGCTTTATTTATCGTCAGGGGAAGACATCTCCACTGGGTTCAGCCGTAACTACAGATAACCCACCCTTCAACAGCGCCAGCGGCCAGCCATTGGCTCAAGCCTTTACGGCAACCGGCAGCGGCGAGCAATTTATAGCAACACTCGTCCAACTAAAAGAAAGAGGCGATTGCCCGCCGCCGGGTGATGTCAACGCCGACCAAAATGATGGCCAGGGCTGCTGGAACAGCTTGCGCAGAAAGGCGGTGCAAACTCTAGTTACCTGGCTGGAGACCGATCCCACCGGTATCAATGAACCTGATATCTTGATTATGGGAGACTTGAACGCCTACGGCCGTGAGGATCCGATAGAATTATTGCAACAAGCTGGCTACCTCAATCTGCTAACCGGCAGCCCAGAGATCAGTTATAGTTCGAACATTGGAGGCGAGTCAGGCAGCCTGATTCATGCCTTTGCCTCCCCTAACCTGGCTGACCAAGCAGAACACGCCGCAGCTTGGCACATCAACGCCGACGAACCGCAGGCTCTGGATTACCGGATGACGAATCAAGCGGCACTGTATATGCCCAACGCATATCGTTCATCAAGCTACGATCCGATTGTGGTTGATCTGAATCTAGCGCCTGTGCAGACAGGAGCAGGGCAGATCTTCCTTCCGTTGGTTCGAATACGACGATAACGTGGCATTAAAGCTTGGAACGTATGATCTCTAGCTCGGCAGCCACCTGGCGCATGGTGGCCGGGCGTTGGGCAGGGTCCTTGGATAACGTCCGGTTGAGCAAATCGATCAGATCTTGCGGCACGGGGGAACGGTAGCGGGTGATATCAGGGGTAGGGCTATTGAGGATACCAATGAGCAAGGCGGTTATCTGGTAACTATAAAAGGGAGAAAAGCCAGCGATTAACTCATAGAGGACGATGCCTAGAGACCATATATCACTACGGCTGTCGACCATTTCCCCTTTGCAGGCTTCGGGGCTCATGTAGGCGGGGCTCCCCATCACGCTACCAACTTTGGTTAAGCGGACATCGCTACGCATCAGCCCGGCCAAACCAAAGTCAGTCAGACGCGGGGTGCCATCTTCGGCGATGAGCACATTGGCGGGCTTGAGGTCGCGGTGGATGATGCCCAGGTGGTGGGTGCGGGCGAGCGCGTCAGCCAGTTCCAAGCCAATCGTCAGTGCCTGGGATAATGGAAGCTGTGGGCGTGTATCCAGTAAATTCCGCAAACTTCCACCGGGAACGTATTTCATAACAATGTAGTATTCCCCTTTAGACGCCGTGGTTGCCAACACTTGCACGATGTTGGGATGATTGAGTTGGCCCAACAATTCACCCTCACGTAAAAAGCGGGAGACGATTGCATGATCGTGCCGTGTTATCTCCGGCTTAAGCCGCTTTATGGCCACATGTTGTCCCGTTTCTTGGTCACGGCCGTAGTACACTTCGCTATGCCTGCCAATGGCCAGCAGGTCAAGTTGGGCGAAGCGGCCGGCCAGCAGCTCGGATCGGGCCACGGGCCGGGGTGGGCGAGTCAGCTCGGCCTGGGAGATAAGCAAAGTAGAGCGCCCGCCAAAACGAATGGCCTCGATCTCGGCGCTAACCAGGCGCATGCTGGGTAGGCGCTGCTCAGGATCTTTATGCAGCATGCGATTAATGAGCATGATCAATGTGGGCGGTATGCCGGAGCGGAACTGGGTGAGGTCTGGAAGCGACCTATTCTGAATGATCGCCTGGATCTGGCCTGGGGTTTCCCCTTCAAACAGCCGCCTACCAGCTAGCATTTCATAGAGGACCACACCGAAGGACCAAATATTGCTCAGTATAGACGGGGTTTCTCCGGCCAATGATTCTGGGCTCAAGTAGGGTGGTGTGCCAAATACAACGCTGTTTCCCCTTAGCCGGTCAAAATGATAGCCATAGGTAAAGGCAATGTCAGCAATCTTGGGCGATCCGTCAGCGGTCATAAGAATGTTGCCCGGCTTAAGATCGCGGTGAACGATATTGAGACGATGGATACGGGTTAAGGCATCAGCTATATCCAACGATATTTCCAAAACGCGATCAAGAGGTAAAAGCCTCCGGTTTGCGATCAGATCCCTCAACGAACCCCCTTGGACAAATTCCAAGATCAGGTCCACCTGCTGATTCTCGTCGACAATATCCAGCAACTTGACAATATGGGGATGCTCCAACTCCCGTAATACCTGGCCCTCTTCGCGGATTTGTTGGTCGATGTCCAGCAGCTCCACAGCTTCGTCGCGCCTGGCGCGCTTAATGGCTACGGTCTCCCCTGTTATTGTGTCTTGGCCACGAAACACTTCGGCAATTTGACCACGGCCGACCCTTTCCAGAAGGGCATAGCGTGAGCCAATGAGCTGTTGTCCGCTAGATTGATTACCTATGTCCAAGGTATCAGGTGACATATTCGCCATTTGGTCTGTACTATCTAAAGGTTTATCTCATCGTACGTAACTACCCATCACCGAAGCAGTTAGCCGGGTACCCTAGAGGGGCTCCACATCTTACGAGATATTATACTCCTGAACTGGAAAGCGGAGAATTAAACTGAAATTGAAACTAACTGTGACGGTTCATGTTTTAGCCAGCGCTCCTGTCCTCGTATCTAAG
>JAACFF010000049.1 GCA_009937635.1 Chloroflexota bacterium | reverse complement strand
AAAGGTCGCCAGTACTATGGCGGCCTTTTTTCTTGTTTGTTGCAAAGATCCAGTCGTAGCCCAGCTCAAATGTATGGAAACGATTAGATTCCGTGGGGGCACGGTTGCCCACCATCAGCCGCCCGTTATAATCATGACCCGTAGATTTAAGTCGTTGTGGCGCAACCTGATGCTTTCTGCTATTGAAATTGAGAGAAGCGCTATAGCACAGGATAACATAATGAAAGGTCTAATTGGTTCATTAATTATTGTACTCCTTCTGAGTCTAGTAGGATGTTCACAGGATAACGAAGACAATGCCGGCACTGACGGTACAACCGTTATTGAAGCGCCAACGGCGACTGATGAGGTGCAAGTTGCTGAAGTGGTGGAGGAACCCACTGAGGTTGATGAGCCTCCAACGTTATCCCCACCCATTGTTGCCGTGCATACCAACACACCGGTACCTGCTACGGATACGCCGGCTCCAACGGATACACCGGTGCCTACTGCAGTTCCTCCTACCAACACGCCAGTACCCATCCCACCCACAAGTCCACCACCACCGCCACCAACGGCCGTACCTGCCCCGCCAACTGAACCACCGCCACCACCGCCACCGCCGATCGGCGCCAACGGCCTGGTCGCTTCATCTTTCGTGGTAGAAAATCCTTCGGCGGGAACAAACGAGTCCGTATGGTTTGAGTTCACGCTCGACAATCAGACTGGCTCTGAGGTATCCTACAATTTACTGGGAGTGATGCCCAGAAAGGATGGCGTGGACCGTCCGGAATGGTACCAACAAAGTTACGGTGGACGTAACTCGACGATCGATGCGGGTGGGTTCACGTGGAAGGATAACATCAAGCTGCCCGAAACGGGTGATTATGGTTTGCGCCTCGTGATGTGCTTTGATGGGTTTGAAACTTGTTCGCAGGGGACCGGAACGTGGCATTCGATGTCGGGTGAAGTTCCAGTCTCCATTAAGTGAGCCATGACCTAGCCAGAGATCACCAAACCGTTATTTCGCCTGTTTCATAAGGCGAGCCAGAGAAGCATAGATAGTATTGAGCTCTCGATGAATTCGAGAGCTCTTTTTTATGGATTTTGGTCGAGTTCTCCCCAAATTTGCTCTTCTGCATTCGCTATATGTGACATTTGTCACCCTAATCAGTGGTGATCATCACTTGTTCTCATGACAAAGTTTGTGAATGATCAATAGATACTGGATAGATCTCTTCATTAATAGTAGCGAACATCGTTGTTGTGATCGGGAATTGCATCGATTTCGCAAAGGAGGCATCCCTGTGCCAAAAGTAATTCTTGAAGTACCCAGCATGTATGGAGACCATCACGTCACGGCCGTGAGACGTCTCCTGTTAGCGCTGCCGGGCGTAAACATTGTTTACGCCAGCAGCAGTTTTCGCGTGATCGAAGTGCAGTACGACGAAAAACAGCTAACCCCGCAGCAGATTGAGGCCGCACTGGATGAAGCCGGTTATATGGGTGAATTACATTTGCCCGTGGAGACGGGCGTGGCGGCAACAGAAAACGGGGGTCGGGCATTCTTTCGCCATACGGCCGCTTTCGAGCAAACCGGCAAGGCTGTCGGCTTCACGCAAGAAGTTTCATATGATGGCCGCCCGTTGTGGCCTTGTCCCGGGATGGGCGCAATTGCAAAGATAGAGGAGGAAGAAACCCATGGCTAGAAAGAAACGTACTCCGGAACAGGCCAGCATCGATCCAGCCGCCCAACAGATGCTCATCCGTGCCGATGAGTTGGGCATTGGAACCGCCTTCAGCCGGGCTGATCAAATGGTTCCCTGCAATATCGGTTCTGCCGGGATGTGCTGCAAAATTTGCGGCATGGGGCCGTGCCGCTTGACCAAAGATGGTCAAACCGGTGTTTGCGGCGCGACGATCGATACGATCCAGGCTCGCAACTTAATTCGCGCCATTTCGGCCGGTGCGGCAGCGCACTCTGATCACGGCCGTGATATGGCATTTACATTAAAAGCTGTTGCTAACGACGAAGCTGAGGGCTACGTCATCCGTGACGTAGCCAAGTTGCGCACTATCGCCCAAATTTACGATATCCCCATCGAAGGACGCACACCAAAAGAAATCGCCAACGATCTGGCTGACCTCTATATCGCGCAGTTTGGACAGCAAAGAGGCGAGGTGGTTCTGGTAAAACGAGCGCCGGAAAAGCGACAGAAATTGTGGCAAGAGACAGGCGTCATCCCACGAGGTATTGATCGGGAAGTAGTCGAAGCACTGCATCGAACACATATTGGTGATGACCAGGACCCAGAACACATCTTGCAGCACGCCGTGCGCACGGCTCTGGGCGATGGCTGGGGCGGCAGCCTCTTGGCTACCGACGTCTCAGACATTCTCTTCGGTACCCCCGCGCCTCTGTTGGGGCAAGCCAATTTAGGTGTACTCAAAGAGAATATGGTCAATGTCGTCGTGCATGGACACGAGCCAACGCTCAGCGAAATGGTCGTGGCTGCATCGCAAACTCCAGAAATCATCGAATACGCCAGAGCGGCCGGAGCCGACGGTGTGAATCTATCTGGTATTTGCTGCACGGCCAACGAAATCTTGATGCGACAAGGCATTCCCGCCGCGGGCAATTTCCTGCAACAAGAGCTGTCCATCCTTACCGGTGCGGTTGAAGCGATGGTGGTAGATGTGCAATGCATCATGCAGGCCTTGGTAGGGTTGGCCGAGAATTTCCACACCAAGATCATCACCACGTCACCCAAAGTAAAGATCAAGGGCGCTACCCACATCGAGTTTGACGAACGCCACGCGCTCACAATTGCCAAAGATATTTTGCGTGCGGCCATTGACAATTATAAAAATCGCGGCGAAACGAAGATTCCTGATATACGTGAGGATTTGATACCCGGTTTCTCCCATGAATATATCAACTACATGTTGGGCGGCAGCTACCGCTCTTCTTTCCGGCCGCTAAACGATGCGATCATGTCCGGACGGATTCGCGGAGTGGCGGCCATCGTCGGCTGCAACAACCCGCGCAGCAAGCATGATTATTTGCATACTTATGTCACCCGGGAAATGCTCAAACAGGATGTTCTCGTCGTCGAAACGGGCTGCGGTGCGATCGCCAGTGCCAAGCTAGGTCTGCTACTAGGCGAGGCTGGTCTAGATCAAGTCGGTCCGGGTTTGCGCGAGATCTGTGAGACGGTGGGTATCCCACCGGTGTTACACATGGGTTCCTGTGTAGACAATACACGCATCCTTACTGTGCTGACACAGATGGTTGAAGAAGGCGGACTGGGCGATGATATCGATCAGGTTCCCGCAGTAGGTCTGGCTCCGGAATGGATGAGTGAAAAGGCGCTCTCAATCGCTACATACTGCGTGGCTTCAGGCGCCTATGTCATCTTTGGTGGCACCTCACCAGTCAGTGGAATGCCTGATCGCATGGATGAAAGTGATATTGTCGCCAATCTGATCAGCTCGGGTTGGGAAGATTTGTATGGCGGCAAGCTGGAATTCATCCCTGATGCGGATGAGATGATTGAGAAAACACTGGCGCACATTGACAAGAAGCGGGCGGCACTGGGCTTGCCGGAATATGATCCAGATCAGTTTGGCCGAAGTGGTGATGCGCGGATGATGGAGTTGGAAACGTTGCCTTGGACGGAACAGCGCGAGGCGCTGTATGGCGTAGCAGCGGACTGATGTCAGTTTTCAGGGGCCAAATTCTGATTTGAACCCTGAATCCTGAAAACGGAGGATATTATGTCTCGGTATATTGCAACCCGCGCTATCCGTGGCGCAAACGCGCTCGTGATCGAAGCGGAGTTGATGCTGAATAAGGCTATTAAAGAGAAGGGGCCGGATACGCCCGTCGTGTTCCCCAACACAGCGTATTATCTGCCACTGATTTATGGTATGACCGGCCAGGAGGTAGAAACATTGGCGCAGCTGCAGCCCATTCTTGAACACGCACGTACGCTGCTGCACCCAGTTCCTTCCCCTAATCATTGGACACCGTACCTCGGTGAGACGCTGGATAGCGGTATGGCAACGCTATTGGCAGCAGAGACGATTGAGGCGGTCCGTTTTGTGTATGAATTGCAGCCGGAACCGATGCTGGGCTTTGAGTTGGCTGGCGGAACAGCGTATTCCAACAACGGGAACGGTCTGGTTGGCCATTTGAACGGCCCCATCGACGATATTCAGTTGCGTTCATGGGGAATTCAATTGGTAGACGGCCGTATGCCGGGCTTCGCGGCCATTGTGGGGGCGGCCAAGTCGAATGAGGTGGCGGTTAAGATTGTGCGTGAATTACAGCGACGCAACATTCTCACTTTCTTATCCGGGAATGTTAACGGCCGTTCCATCATTCACCAACTAAGCGAAGAAGGGGTCGAACTGGGCTACGATACGTACACCGTACCTTTTGGTACCGACACCATCAGCGCCATTTACGCTCTCGGCTTTGCTACCCGCTCCGCCCTCACTTTCGGCGGTCTTAAAGCGGGTCAGGCACGCGATATCTTACTATACAATCGCGAGCGCGTTTTCGCCTTTGTGCTGGCCCTGGGCGAGGTAGACGATCTCAAATACGCGGCGGCGGCTGGGGCCATCAACTTCGGCTTCCCCGTCATCGCCGACACCGTCATACCTGAAATCCTGCCCACTGGCGTAACTACCTACGAACACGTCGTCAGTATGCCCTTCGCCGAGATTGACGGGGCTGACGATCTGGAGCGGGCTGAAAGGCTGGTGCAAAAGTGTATCGAAATACGCGGTGTAAAGGTCCAGGTTGCCGACGTACCTGTGCCTGTACCCTATGGCTCCGCATTTGAAGGCGAAGTCGTGCGTAAATCTGACATGCGTATCGAATTTGGCGGCAAATATTCTCGGGCCTTTGAATTCTTACGCATGACCTCTTTGGATCAAGTTGTCGACGGTAAAATTGAGGTCGTCGGACCCGGCTTTGACGAAATAGAAGACAAAGGCCATATGGACCTAGGCATCGTGGTCGAAGTGGCCGGTCGGAAAATGCAGGAAGATTTTGAGCCGGTGTTGGAGCGCCAAATTCATTACTTCATCAACGGAGCATCGGGCATCCAACACATTGGCCAACGTGACATCGCCTGGATCCGTATTTCCAACTCAGCCGGAGAAAAAGGCTTCGATCTGAAACATTTCGGTAAAATCCTGCATGCTCGCTTCCACTCCGACTTTGGGGCCATTGTAGACAAAGTTCAGGTTACCATCTACACCGAGCCGGACCAGTTGGACGAATGGCTGGCGACAGCCCGTGAAGCATTCGACTACCGTAACCGCCGATTGTCCAATCTGACTGATGATGCTGTAGAGGAGTTTTACTCCTGCACCTTATGCCAATCCTTTGCTCCCAACCATGTCTGCGTTGTCAGCCCGGAAAGACTTGGACTGTGCGGCGCGTACAATTGGCTGGATTGCAAGGCATCCTACAGCATCAACCCCACCGGTCCCAACCAACCCATCAAATTGGGCCGGTCGGTTGATCTGGAGAAGGGCTATTGGGAAGGCACCAACGATTATGCCAAGGTCGGATCACATGGTGTGGTTGAGGAAGTGGCGATGTACTCCATTATGGAAAACCCGATGACAGCCTGCGGCTGCTTCGAGTGCATCGTCATGCTCATTCCCGAAGCAAACGGCGTGATGGTCGTCAGCCGTGAGGATACTAGTATGACCCCGGCGGGTATGACCTTCAGCACCTTGGCTGGCATGGCTGGCGGCGGTATGCAGACGCCTGGCGTGATGGGTGTGGGCAAGTTTTACTTGATCAGCCCCAAGTTCATCTCAGCCGATGGCGGTTTCAAGCGAGTTGTCTGGATGAGCAGCTATCTAAAAGAAACCATGTCTGACGAACTGCAGGCCGTGGCAGCGCGCGAGGGTGATCCTGACCTGATTAACCGCATTGCTGATGAACGTAATGCCACTACCGTGGATGATTTACTGGCCTGGTTGGAGGAACATAATCACCCGGCGCTGGTAATGGACATGATTTTCTAAGGGTAAATTTGTAGTTGTGAATTGTGAATGGTTCGCCTTTCACAATTCACATTTGAACAAGCCATATGAATAGAGATGCTCACTCAGCTCCTCAGCTCGTTCGTGATTTGATGTCCGTTGGCGTGCCCACTTGTGCGCTGGATGACTCGGTGAGCGAGTTAACACGATGGTTCCTAGAAAAAGACATCGAAGGGGCGGTGGTGCTAGATGAGAACGGTCATGGAGCGGGGGTCGTGACCCATGATGAGTTGGTAAAAGCGTATGCACGGGGAGATTACGAGAATCTGACGGCGCACGAGATTATGCAAGTCAAATTGCCACAGGTACCCCCAGATATACCGCTAACAGCCGCTGCCCAGATCATGCAAGATCAAGGTGTACGGATATTGTTTATAACCCACCATGCCGGGGGCATCGAATATCCTGCAGCTTATTTAAGCTACAAACACCTGCTGCGCCATCTTGGCGCGCGAGATGAAAATGAACTGCGTGATTTGGGCATTCAGGCTGAGCGCGAATCGCCAATTGAGACGTTTATGCGACGGAGGGATGAAGCGCTTCGTCGCGCCCGGTCACAGCGCCGGTAATCAGCAACCAGCGGCCAGCCAACAATATGCCGGCAACTGGCAACAATAAAGGAAGTGACACTTATGCCTATCGAAATTCCAAAAGATAATTGGCCGGGATCAGTCCGTACCGTAACGATTGGGGCTACACCCGCCGAGGGAGGTACACGAACAAGTACTGTCACCGTAGGTGGGGAGAAGGCTCTGCCTTTTATGCACTTTGAGGCGGAGATGCCACATAGACCAGTGATCGCTCTGGAAATCAAGGACAGGCGACCAGATGACTGGTCACCGTTGTTGTTGGAAACTTGGGGCGACGCCATGGACTCACCAGGAAGTTGGGCCAAAGCGGCAGAAGCGGCCGGGGCAGATTTGCTGCAATTATCGTTAAGTTTGACCGATGCCAAGGGCAACCCCACAACGCCTGATATGGCGGTTACGGCCGTACAGGCTGTCTTGAATTCCTCTGGCTTGCCACTTATGGTCTTTGGACCCGGTCAAGCTGAAGCTGACAATAAACTACTGGTACCGATAGCCGATGCGACCAAGGGAGAGCGAATGGTCCTGGGTATTTGTGAGGACAAGAACTATCGCACTATCGTTGCCGCAGCAATGGGTAATGATCATCTGGTCAATGCCCGCTCCCCCATGGACGTCAACCTGGCCAAGCAGCTCAACATCTTGATCAGCGATATGAATATGCCCCTCGACCGGATCATCATGGATCCGACTACTGGTGCACTAGGCTATGGGATCGAGTATGGCTATTCAGCCATGGAGCGCCTGCGTCTGGCAGCCTTACAAGGGGATGCCATGACCCAACTGCCGATGTTGGTCACACCTGGCTTTGAAGCATGGAAAACAAAAGAGTCAAAGGTGGGCGAAGGGGTGCCCGCTGAGTGGGGTGACTGGCTTGCCCGCGCTATTAATTGGGAGACGTTAACAGCCATGGCTCTGCTCGAATCGGGCGCGAACATTCTGGTTCTACGCCATCCTGAGAGCTTGCGCCGGGTGAGCATAGCGATTGATGAATTGACGGCCATCCCGGAAGTGGCGATTAGTTGATACTGGTTGCTGATCAGCAAACAGTGATGTCGCAGAGCGACCGCTTTGCGTACAGTGATCTTTGAAAACGGAGTACACAATGGCACTAAGTGGAATTCAAATTTACAAGATGTTGCCCAAGACGAACTGCAAAGATTGCGGTTTTCCCACTTGCCTGGCCTTTGCCATGAAGTTGGCGGCTAAGCAGGTAGAACTCTCTGATTGCCCCCACGTCAGTGAGGAGGCAACTGCCGAGTTGGCTGAATCGTCCGCCCCACCCGTACGGCTAATTACACTCAAGTCCAACGGCTACGAGGTAAAGGCCGGAAACGAGGTGGTCCTATTTCGTCACGAGAAGACCTTCTACAATAAGCCAGGTTTGTTCGTACGCGTGAAAGATGATGAATCGGCCAAACAAATCAAGGCTAAAGTTGCTCCGGCTGATGCGTACCATGTCGATTACGTTGGCCTGGATTTGACATTGGATGGCTTTGCAGTGCAATCGGTGACAAAAGATGCAGACGCCTTTGCGGCAGCGGTGAAAACGGTGGCCGACTTAAGTCAACGCCCCCTGATTCTGATGAGTCGCGAAGTGGATGTGATGTCTGCGGGTTTGGCTGCATCAGATAACGAGACCCCGCTCATCTACGCTGCTGATTCTGGCAATTGGGAGGCCATGGCCAACCTGGCGAAGCAGTATAAAGCAGCCTTGGTTGTTACCGGCAGTTCTCTTGAGGAACTGGCCGACCTTAGCGAAAAAATCAAAGGGAAAGGCGTGGAGGATATGGTTCTCGACCCAGCCGCTGGAGACTTAAGCGCCCGGCTGGCTTTGAGCACCCAGATCCGGCGTCTGGCGCTCAAGAAAAACTTCCGCGCCCTAGGCTATCCACTATTTGTAGCGCCAACCAATGGTGCGGACAAGGCTTACGAGTCCATGCTTGCGGCCCAAGGTATCGTCAAATATGCGGGTTTTGTCGTGATTGATACCTTCTCAGCGGAACATGTTTACCCACTGCTGGTCTTGCGTCAGAATATTTATACGGACCCGCAAAAGCCGATCCAGGTGCTTCCGGGTCTATACGAAATCAATAACCCGACAAGCGACGATCCGGTGCTGGTGACAACCAACTTCTCCATCACCTATTTCAGCGTGGCCAATGAAGTGGAAGGTGCCGGTCTGCCCGCATGGTTGTTGGTGGCTGAGGCCGAAGGCATGAGCGTGCTCACTGCCTGGGCGGCGGGCAAGTTTGACGCCGAACGCATTGCTAAGGACGTGAAGCGATTTGGTGTGGCCGACAAAGTGAATCATAAGCGCATTGTCTTGCCGGGGCATGTTGCGGTGTTGTCAGGTGAGTTGGAGGAAGAACTGCCTGGTTGGGATGTGCGAGTTGGCCCGCGCGAAGCAGTGGATCTTCCCGCTTTCATGAAACAAGTGTTATAAGCGTTAAGAGGCTTCTTGATCGTTATGAGTACATTCAATACAAAAGCAGAGGAGTTTCTAGCCCAAGATCGTATCGCCGTTGCCGGTGTGTCTCGCACAAAGAAAGACGCCGCGAACATCATCTACTGTAAGTTGCGCGAGAGCGGCCGCCAGGTGTTTGCGGTCAATCCCAACACGGATACGGCGGAAGGGGATACCTGCTACGCCAGTTTGCAGGCGATTCCTGGCGGGGTTGATGGCGTTGTCATTGTTACCCGGCCGGAATTAACGGAACAAGTCGTGCGCGACACCGTTGAAGCAGGCGTGCCGCGGGTCTGGATGCATAACAACACATTTGCGCCCTCCAGCGTGTCGGACACGGCCGTTCAAATCTGCAAGGACAACAACATCACCGTCATCGACGGCGGTTGCCCGATGATGTTTCTCGATTTTGGGCACAAATGTATGCGCTGGATGTTGGGCATCATGAAACGTTTGCCAGAGTGAAGAATGGCTGGACATTTTGTTACATTCGAATTGGCAACTGAACCGGTACAGGTTCAAACGGGAACGCTACTGACTGAAGCGGCGCATCAAGCGGGCATTGACCTTTTACAGCCATGCGGTGGGCAAGGGCGTTGCGGCCGTTGTGCAATTCAGGTGACAAATGGCGCTGTACGGCAGCGCAGCAAGTTACGCCTCTCACAAGAGGATCTAGAGCAAGGATACGCCCTGGCCTGTCAGGCCGTCGTAGAAGGGGATGTGTCTGTATACGTGCCACCTCAGGAGTCCTTAGAACGCCGTCTAACCACAGATCTCACGGTGGCTGAAGTGGCAGTTCCTAGCGGCTACAATGCAGCTTCTGACCAGCCTGTGCGGCGCATCGCACTTACGCTGACGCCGCCCAGTATGGATGACCAGACGGATGATTGGAGCCGTCTGCAAACCGTGCTGCGCAAAGAAACCGGAATCAGCGAGTTGCTGGTGTCCTTGTCGCTGCTCAGGAAAATCGGATCTGTGCTGAGGCAAGGAGAGTGGCAGGTTACGGCCGTTCTCGATTCAATGGGAAATTGCCCTTCTTGCCCAGCTCGCTTGATTGACGTGTTGCCCGGCCATTTATCTTCTGATACACCTCTGTGGGGCGCGGCTATTGACATTGGGACCACGACAGTCAGCGTTTGGTTGGTGGACTTGCTTACCGGCCAAGTGAAGCAGCAAGTCGCCGAGTATAACCGGCAAATTCGACGGGGTGAGGACGTAATCTCGCGCATCATCTACGCCAGCAAGAACGGCGGCGACAGCGAGATGCGAGACCTGGTCTTGGCATCCATCAATGACCTGCTGAAAAGGGCTTGCCAGAGGGAAAAAGCAAACCAACGGAAGATTGTGCGCACAACTATTAGCGGGAACAGTATTATGATGCACTTGCTGCTGGGGATTCCTGCAGAGAGCATCCGCAGGTCACCATTTGTAACGGCGGTTAACCACATCCCCGTTCTTAATGCGCGCGAAATCGGGCTGGACATCCATCCTGAAGCAACTGTGGACTGCCTGCCCGGCGTTGCCAGCTACGTGGGGGCCGATATCAGCGCCGGCGTGCTCTCCTCGGGCATGGACGACAGCGAGATGGTCAGCCTCTTCATGGACATAGGCACCAACGGCGAGACAGCCCTCGGTTCCCGCGAGTGGTTGGTAACTTGTGCCTGTTCGGCCGGACCCGCTTTTGAGGGTGCTGGTGTGCAACATGGTATGAGAGCGACACGTGGCGCTATCGAAGAGGTGTGGATCAACGGCGAGACTTTTGAGCCAACATACCGTGCTATTGGTGACGCACCTCCGCGGGGCTTCTGTGGCAGTGGCCTCATATCGCTTCTGGCCGAAATGTTCCTGACCGGCATCGTAGACAAGGGCGGCAATTTTAACACGACGTTGCCCACGGATCGCATTCGCCAGGGAGAGCATGGCTGGGAGTACGTGGTAGTTTGGGGTGATGGCAACAGCCAACTATCAACGATCACCATCACCCACGTAGATGTGGATAACTTGATCCGGGCAAAAGCCGCCATCTACGCTGGCTTTACCGTGTTAGCCGATTCTGTCGGTCTGCCCCTGGAAGCCGTTGAACAGGTGCTTATTGGCGGTGCTTTTGGCAAATACATCAATGTTGAAAAGGCTGTCGAAATTGGCTTACTGCCGGACATGCCCTGGGACAACTTTCACTTTCTTGGCAACACATCCGTCCTAGGAGCCTATTATGCCTTGTTGGATCAAAAACTGCGGGATCGCATCAAGGATATCGCCAGCCGAATGACCTATATTGAGCTTTCGGCGGACAATTCGTTTTTTGAAGCGTTTACGTCGGCCTTGTTTTTACCACACACCGACTTGAGTCATTTCCCGTCGGTGAGCAAGACGCTGAGGATACCCAAAATTCCTTAGTCTCTTCAAAGGAGTTCTCATGCGCCACGGCGCACTATTATGAATGAAACCACCTAACGTAAAGGAAACTTTCTAGCTTGCAGCTACAGCCTGAATAGGTTGGGCTACATTTTTTAGGAGAAACCTATGTACATTATTGGTGAAAACATCCACATCATTTCACAAAGTGTAAAGAATGCGCTGCGTGATCGGGACACCCTTTACTTTCAGGACCTGGCTGTGCGTCAGGTAGAGGCCGGGGCGCAGATGCTGGATCTGAACCTGGGACCACGCAAAAAAGATTGGGAGGAAGTCTTTCCCTGGATGGTGCAAGCGGTTGAGGCGGTGGTCGACGTCCCTCTGAGCTTTGACAGTACCAACATTTTAGGCATTGAAGCCGGATTGAAAATGGTTACGAAGGCACAGCCGATTATCAATTCGACTTCAGCCGAAGCAGAACGGTTAGAAAAGGTTCCGCTGCTGGCGAAAAAGTATAACGCTCGCCTGGTCGCGTTGACGATGGGCAAAAGTGGTATCCCGGTCGGGGCCGACGAAAGGGTAATGATCGCTTTGGAGAAACTGATTCCTCGCGCATTAGAAATTGATTTCCCTATCAGCGATCTCATTATTGACCCCCTGGCGTTGACGGTTTCCGGATGCCAGGAGTTTTGCCCAGAATTGATCGAAGCCGTGCGCACGTTGCAAGTTGCCTGGGATCCTCCGCCGCCAATTTCGGTGGGGCTGTCTAATGTATCCAACGCCGTGCCGCATGAAAACCGTCCACTGATTAATCGTGTTTACTGCGCCATGCTCATGGGCGCAGGCCTGCAGATGATGATCGCCGATCCTTTCGACGATCAGCTGAAGCAGGTAGTGCGGATTATTGAGGAGAGAGATGAGGGAACGGCTGTTGGTCGCCTTTATCTCAACATTCATGACCGAATTGCAGCTATGGAAGAACCGGTTTTCGAAGATGTTGATATGACCGATCCGGAACAGGCGGCCATTTGGAAAACCGTACAGATTTTGTTGAACAAGGTGATTTACGCAGATTCTTATCTGCAACAAGAGGCAGTGTTTTAATTAATCGAAATTGCTGTTCAGTGTAGCAACTGAAGAGTATAGGGGGCTCACATGTTTAAAGAAGAGCAGGCGGTAGATATTGACGAGCTATTGGCCAAGGCTAAAAAGCCTTCGGCTGATGCAATGACACTACACCCCTATTACCGGGGGAAAGTAGAAACGACGCTCAAATGCGCCGTCCGCGATATTGACGATTTTGCTATTTGGTATACACCAGGAGTGGCCGCGCCCTGCCGGGCCATTGAGGCTGATCCGGATTTGGTGTATGAATATACCAATAAATGGAACACGGTTGCTGTCATCAGTGATGGCACCCGCGTTTTGGGATTAGGTGATATAGGCCCCAAAGCGGGCTTGCCGGTAATGGAGGGAAAGGCTCTGCTCTATAAATACTTGGGCGGGGTAGATGGTGTAGCCATCATGCTGGACACCAAAGATCCGGACAAGATCATAGAGACTGTTTTGATGCTGCAGCCGGCGTTCGGTGGCGTCAACCTGGAAGACCTCTCACAACCCAAGTGTTTCCGCATTTTGGACACCTTGCGTGAAAAAGCAGAAATCCCAGTCTGGCATGATGACCAGCAGGGCACAGCAACGGTCACCCTTGCTGCATTAATGAACGCGCTCAAGTTGGTGGGCAAGAAAAAGGAAGATGTCCGCAT
This sequence comes from Chloroflexota bacterium, assembly GCA_009937635.1. Classification (GTDB taxonomy): domain Bacteria; phylum Chloroflexota; class Anaerolineae; order Promineifilales; family Promineifilaceae; genus JAACFF01. The sequence continues at coordinate 10,661 of JAACFF010000049.1, read as the reverse complement.
CACTTTTGTTGGCAGCGGGGCTTCCAATGTGGCTTGCTCGCGTCTCATATTCAGCTGGGGTGTTAACCCGACTAGCTGTACCATGGTCGATAGCAAAGGGATTCTGGGACCGCACCGCAAGGATCTGCGGCTGCGCCGGCATGAGTATGTGGACAAGTGGCGGTTGTGCCAGACCACCAATGGCGACCTGCGCCAGGGAAGTATCCCCGAGGCGATGGAAGGAGCCGATGTTGTTATTGGTCTGTCCAGACCAGGCCCTGGCACGATAAAACCAGAGTGGGTTGAAAGCATGAATAAGGATGCTATCGTCTTTGCCTGTGCCAACCCTGTGCCGGAAATCTGGCCTTGGGAAGCTAAGGAAGCGGGAGCCCGGGTCGTGGCTACCGGTCGTTCAGATTTCCCTAATCAAGTGAACAACTCCCTCGGTTTTCCGGGCATCTTCCGGGGCACGTTAGATGTACGGGCGACCACCATCACAGACGAAATGTGCTTCGCTGCTGCCGAAGCTTTAGCCGGCCAAATCGGCAATAAGTTGGACGAAGATTATATTCTGCCTACGATGGATGATTGGGAGGTATTTCCGCGCGAAGCGGCAGCCGTGGGCATGAAAGCACAGGAGCAAGGTGTGGCCCGCTTGGCGAAGAGCTACGAAGAGTTGTTTGAACATGCGACGACTATTATCGGCCGTTCGCGCAAATTGACCGCGATGATGATGGATCAGGGCTTTATTGCCGAAGCGCCTGAAGAATGATAGCGCAGAGCGACCGCTTTGCGTACAGTTGTCAGTGACCAGTTGTCAGTGATCAATAGGATCGCTGAAATCTGATTGCTGAAAAGAGGTGAACCATGTACGACTTAATTGTTATTGGCGGCGGACCTGCCGGACTCACCGCGGCGATCTATGCCATCCGCAAACGGCTCAACGTCTTGCTCATTTCTAAAGATTTGGGCGGCAAGACCAACTACCATCTGGAACTGCCTGGGGTAAAAAGTTACCGGGTAATAAACGGCACAGAGGTCGTCAACAAGTTCAAGAGCGAACTGGAATACCTGAAGTTTGCTCGCCATATGGAACCGGTTGTCAAGGTTGAGCAGCGCAATGGTGGCTTCACCGTCCATACCAAAGGTGGAGGAGAACTGATAGCCAGCGCCGTCATCATAGCCACTGGAGCGCAGCAGCAATGGTTAGATGTACCGGGTGAAAAGGAATACCTATCTAAGGGGCTGTGCTATTCAGCCTTGAGCTATGCACCCCTCTTCATTGATAAGGACACGGTTGTCGTCGGAGAGGGTGACTTGGCCTTACGCTCAGCGGCCGAGTTGTCAACAGTTGCCAACCATGTTCATGTTGTGGGTACATCCCATGAAGCGTTGTTGACGCCGTTGGGGCAGTTACTCGAGAAAGCAGAAAACGTGACCGTACTCGAGGAATACCGTGTCACCAAAGTAACTGGAAACGGGTACTGCAACAGCGTAGCCGTGCAAGGTCCCGATGGCCAGGAACTGGAACTCAAGGCCGACGGTACGTTTGTAGAGAAAGCTTTGAAGGCGAATGTGGATATGGTTGCCGATCTAGTTGAGCTAGACAAGCAGGGATTCATTAAGGTGGATTCCTACAGCCGCACCAGTATGCCGGGCCTTTTTGCCGCCGGTGATGTAACCAACATTTATGCCGAGCAAGTATTGGTCGCCGTGGGCGAAGGTGTTAAAGCAGCCCTAAGCGCATACGAATATCTGTTGCCACAGTTAGAGTTTTAGAATAAGTAAGTCTCATACGGTGCCTGGTGTTAATTAGCGCCAGGCACCTGAATCATTATGGCAAATCATCGCTCGACTCAACCTAAGCCGGCTGCCACACTTGTTGTTGGCGGAGGTATCGGCGGCATGCGTGCCGCGCTTGATTTGGCCAATGCCGGTTTGAAGGTATATCTTATTGAACATACACCATGCCTTGGAGGACGGGTTGCCCAATTGGGCTTCATGTTCCCGCAGCATGATTGTGTGCTCTGCCGGGGCACGCCAGATCATGGATACGGTTGCACTCGACCCTCCATTTCACCGGCGTATGTGCAGCATAACCAGCATCCTAATATTGAAATAATGACCAACACGCACGTGGTGGATATTGAGGGACAGGCGGGAGATTTCACTGTATCTCTACGCCACGAACCACGATATGTCGATTCCACGCGTTGTATAAATTGTGATTACTGCGCCCAGGCTTGCCCTGTTGAAATGCCAGATGCATACCAGCGAGGTATGTTGCTGCGCAAGGCTGTGTATAAAGTAGCATCACGCGCTGCACCGAATACATACGTTATCGATCGTGGCCCTTATTGTGATGATTGCCGCCGTTGCGTGGAGGTTTGTCCTACGAAGGCTATTGACCTGGACGAGCAGCCACGGCTGCTTTCCGTAAACGTTGGCGCCATCATACTGGCCTTGGGATTTAAAGTCTACGATGCCAGCGGATTGGAAGAATTGGGATACGGCCGTTACGCCAATGTCGTCGACGCCATGCAATATGAACGGCTCGCCAGCCGCTCCGGTCCTACTGAAGGCGTCATCACACGCCCTTCAGATGACAAAAAACCGCGATCTGTTGCCTGGCTGCAGTGTATCGGGTCGCGCGATCAAGACAATAGTTTTTGCTCCTCCATCTGCTGTATGTACGCCACCAAGGAAGCGATGCTGGCCAAACAACGGTTGGGAGAGCATGTTGACTGCACCATATTCATGATGGAGCAGCGAGCGTTTAACAAAGGTTACAATTCCTATTTCGCCAAAGCGCGCAATAGTCATGGCATTAGTTACGTCCATTGTCGTGTTTCAGCCATAAGCGAAGACCCGGCCAGTGGCGATCTGATCCTGCATTATGCGGAACCAAATGGGAAATTGAAACAAGAGCGTTTTGAGATGGTAGTATTAGCTACCGGGCTGCAACCGCCCGATTCCGCCCGCCATTTCACTAATATGCTCGACCTCGAACTGAACGAGCATGGTTTCTGTAAAACGGACAAATTCACGCCATTACAGACCACGCATTCCGGCGTATTCGTCTGTGGAGCATTCTCCTCGCCCAAAGAGATTTCCGAAACTGTTCTGGATGCCAGCGGGGCTGCAGCTGAAGTGATGCGCCTGCTGAATGAGCAGTTAAACACCTATCCCTACTCGCACGAATACCCTTTTCTGGCCGCAAATAGTTTGCCGCCAGAAAGGGATGTCACAGATGAGCCGCCGCGTGTGGCGGTATTTGCCTGCACCTGCGGGGGTACAATGAGCGAGACGCTTGACCTACCCCAGTTGGTAGAGTATGCGACGCAGTGGCCTGGAGTAGTGGCGGCGGAATTGGTTGATCTTGCCTGTTTTCAGGAAACCCTGGCCCACATACAGCAGCGCATCCACCAAGACGGGATCAATCGCGTGGTAATAGCTGGATGCAGTAACCGCACTCACGAGTCCCTATTCCAGCGCATGGTGCGTCAAGCCGGATTGAATCCTTATCTTATGGAATTGGCCAACTTGCGCGACCAGTGCAGTGTGGTCCATGTACGGCAGCGCGAATTGGCTAATCGCAAGGCGGTAGAGTTGGTACGTATGGCCGTGGGGCGTGTTACTGCGGCCAAACCTGTCTACAAGCAGGCGGGCCCTTGCCAAGGCACCGCTCTGATTATCGGCGCCGGTTTGGCGGGTATGACATCTGCTCTGGCCATTGCCGACAGTGATTACGATGTTGTACTAGTGGAACGCAGCGGTCGATTTGGCGGTCATTTGCAGGAAATGTACTATGTCGCCGAGGGGGACAATCCACGCCGGCTGGGACGCGATCTGGTAAATCGTGTGCAAGCGCACTCGCGCATCGACACTTTTGCCAACACAGAAGTGACTGCCCACGGGGGGCATGTCGGTCGTTTCTGGGCGGACCTGCGCACAACTCACCCATACGGCTCGACAAACACGTTCCGTGTAGAGCATGGTGTGACTATCATCGCCACAGGTGGGCGCGAAAACCGCACACATCCCTGGTTGGAATTGCCCGGTGTATTTACCCAAGAGGATTTGGAAGAAAAAGTTATTCACCACCCAGAGGAGATAGCCGCTCTGCAGGATGTGGTAATGATTCAATGTGCACAAGAACCAGGTCGAGCGGAATATTGCTCACGGGTTTGCTGCACAAACACGATGAAGAACGCCATTCGTCTCAAGCTGTTCAATCCCGGCTGCCGCGTGACGGTCCTTTACAAAAATATCGTCACTTATGGGTTCCGGGAGAAGTATTACAGGGAAGCGCGCCGCCTGGGAGTAATCTTTTTACGCTACACTGATGAGGAGCCGCCGGAGATCATATTCAAACCACAACCTGCTACAAACCATTCGCCACCAGCCATTCGTCACTCGCCACTCGCCGTACGTGTGCGAGATCTTTCTCTGGATCGTTGGCTGACTCTGCCGGCCGATATCATTCCTCTCAGTGTATCTATCATGCCCGCTGAGGGAGCTCGCGAATTGGCTGAGCTAATGCGTGTTCCCCTAACGGCTGATGGTTTCTTTGCCGAAGCGCAATTGAAACTGCGTCCTATGGACTTCTCGCGAGATGGCATTTTTCTGGCGGGCATGGCGCACTCACCAAAATTCATTGAGGAGACCATCAGCCACGCACTGGCAGCAGCCGCTCGCGCCCTGACCTTACTATCCCAGGGCACTATGTACCACGGGGGCGTCATTGCAGAGGTCGACGCGGACAAGTGTGTGGGATGCCTTACATGTACCCGCGTCTGTCCGTTTGCCATCCCCCAGGTTCTACATTTGGCAGGGCGCAATGGTGTAGGCAACCTGGGCGGCGCCGCATTTATCGATCCAGCCCAATGCCACGGTTGCGGTACTTGCACCAGCGAATGCCCGGCCGATGCCATTCAGCTCATTAATTACACTGACGAACAGGTGATGCTGCAAGGGATTGGTGGGTTAGGCAGTTGGAGAAACTAATATCAATCTAGATATTATGAACGAAGTTTTTGAACCAGAAATCACTGCATTTTATTGTATTTACTGTGGCTATATGGCTGCCGATACGGCCGGATCGCTGCAAGTTCAATACCCAGCTAATGTCAAGTTCGTCCGTCTGCCCTGCACGGGCAAGATGGACGTGCGTTACGTCCTGGAGGCTTTCGAACAAGGCGCGGATGGCGTCTATGCGGTCGCCTGCCCCATAGGCAACTGCCACCATGTGCGTGGCAATGAACGAGGGCAGGCGCGAGTCAGGCGCGCCGCGGAGCTTCTAGAGGAAATTGGTCTTGAAAGTGAACGTCTAGGCATGTTTTTTATGTCGGGCAGCCAGGCGCATACTTTTGCCGCCGCCGCGCAGACAATGACTGAACGAATAAGGAAATTGGGTCCGAATCCTTTGAAGAATGGACAGGTTAAAGTGAAAGAGAGTGAACGGGGCGTGGAAGTGGACGAAGATATTGGGTTTAGAGGAAGGAAATTGTGAATAGCGACTTGTGAATGACTTTCACATTTCGCAAGATATGATTCCCCATTCACATTTGTTTCCGGTACGGTAAAGATGATGGTTCCTAAAGCAACAACCAGGAAAAAGCAGCCAATTGGCGCGGCCCTTGTCGTGGGTGGTGGAATTGCAGGTATGCAAGCGTCGCTGGATATGGCTGACCAGGGCTTTAAAGTGTATCTGGTTGAGAAAAAGTCAGCCATCGGCGGTCACATGGCGCAGTTGGACAAAACCTTCCCTACCAACGATTGCGCTATGTGCACAATCTCACCCAAGCTGGTGGAAACCGGGCGACATCCCAATATCGAGATTTTGACTAATACAGAAGTGCTGGACATGGCTGGCGAAATGGGCGATTTTAGCGTTCGCGTCAGACATGAACCACGCTATATTGACCCGGACAAGTGCGTAGCCTGCAATGACTGTGCCGAGGTCTGCCCGGTTATCATCCCCGATACTTTTAACGAAGCATTGTCACCGCGCCGCGCCGCGTATAAGCTGTATCCTCAAGCCGTACCCAACGCTTATGCCATCGAGAAAAAAGGCATCGCACCCTGCCGGGATGCCTGCCCTGCTGGCCAACGTGCTCAAGGATATATCGCCCTCATCCGCGAGGGGCGTTGGCAGGATGCCATGCGGGTGATCAAGATGGACAACCCCTTCCCCGGGATTTGCGGCCGTATTTGCAACCATCGCTGTGAAACAGCCTGTAACCGGGGGCTGGTGGATGAACCGGTCAATATCCGCGCTCTGAAACGATTTATCACGGACAAAGTGTACGCAGAGCCGCGCCAGCCGTTGGAGCCGGTTCTCCAAACCCATCCAGAGCGTGTGGCTATCATCGGCGCGGGACCATGTGGCTTGACCGCCGCCCAAGATCTTGTTCTGGCAGGCTATAGTGTAACGGTCTTTGAAGCGATGCCCGTAGCCGGTGGAATGCTCCGTCTAGGAGTACCTGAACATCGTCTACCCACCGGGATCGTGGAACGTGAAGTGCAAGATATTGTCGACCTGGGAGTCGATTTACGCCTGAATCATCGTATCAACAACCTGGATGATATATTTGAGCAAGGTTTCGATGCGGTTCTGATCGGAGTTGGGGCGCACGAGGGTATTCGTCTGCCTATTCCCGGCTCTGACCTGGATGGCGTGCTGATCAACACGCATTTCTTGCGCGATTTACGCTTGGGGAAATATGAGAATCAGACAGCTTCGCCACTTGCCACTCGTCACTCGCCACTCGCCACTCCTCTGGGCGAGCGGGTAGTGGTGTTGGGCGGGGGGAATGTGGCCATTGACTGCGCGCGCAGTGCGGTACGTTTGGGAGCCAATGTACAGTTGGCATGCCTGGAACAGCGGCAGCAGATGACCTCTCATGATTGGGAAATCGCAGCGGCGACGGAAGAAGGGGTGATTATCCACAACGACCGTTCCTTTGAAAGGATTCTAGACGACGGGAACGGGGGTGTCGCCGGAGTCGAGTGTATGCTGGTGGAGTCTTTCCACTTTGATGAGATGGGCCGCCTGCATATGGAAAAAATCCCCGGCAGCCGGCACATTATTGAATGTGACAGCGTTATCTTCAGTGTCGGGCAGCGAGCCGGTTTGGCTTTTATACCTGACGATGCCGGTGTGGGCATGACAGCCCAGCAAACCATCGCCATCAATCCCAACACATTGGCTGCCACACGAGAAGGCGTTTTTGCCGCCGGTGATACGGTTTCGGGCACGTCATTTGTCATCGAAGCGGTAGCCAGCGGGCATACGGCCGCCGAATCTATTATGCGTTATTTGCAGGGAGAACAGCTAGAACCATCACAAAAACCCGATTTACCTGTCGTGCATTTGAGCCAGGAGGGACTGGATAAGCGTATAGCTCGCCGCGAGATTAGGCGGCAACCACGCGTTCCCATGCCCTGGCTGTCCGTCGAGGAACGCATCCACAGTTTTGCCGAAGTAGAGGGAGGTTATGATGACGAGAGCGCCCAACTTGAAGCAGCACGCTGCCTGGCTTGTGGCATCTGTTCCGAATGCATGAGCTGCACTTTTGCCTGTGGCGTGGATGCGATCAATCATAATGAGGTCGTGCGAGAGTCGACTATCAACGTTGGCGCGATGATCCTGGCTCCTGGATATCAGATCTACAATGCCCAACTCTCTGTGGAATATGGGCTAGGACGCTACGCAAACGTCGTTACGTCACTGCAATACGAACGCATGCTTTCCGCCAGCGGTCCTACCGGCGGGCATGTGCAACGCCCTTCAGACGGCCGTAGCCCAAAGCGCATCGCCTTCTTGCAATGCGTGGGCAGCCGTGACCAAAGCCACGATTATTGTTCATCAGTATGCTGCATGTACGCTGCAAAAGAAGCTATCATGACCCTGGAGCATGCCAAGGCGGAAGCGCGCAATGGGAACGGCGATGGCGACGTAACCTGCCAGGTCTTTTTCATGGATACGCGCGCTTACAGCAAGGGTTATGAGGAATATTACCAGCGCGCCGAAATGAAGTATGGTGTTAAGTACACGCGCTGCCGTCTCAGTGACGTGAAGGAAGATCCTCTAACCCAAAGTCTGCGAGTTCGTTATTCTGACTCCTACAAAGGAAATAATGGTCTGATTGAGGAAGAATTCGACCTGGTGGTTTTGTCAGTGGGCATGGAAATTTCTGAACCGGTGAAGGCACTGGGCCACCGTCTGGGTATTAAACTGGATCCCTATGGCTTCTGCCACACCACACTTTTTGACCCGCTGCAGAGCAGCCGACCAGGCATTTATGTGGCCGGCCCTTTCCGGGAGCCAAAAGACATTCCCGAAACCGTGATCGAGGCCAGCGGTGCTGCCGCGGCCGTTGCCCAGCAACTGGCCCCCGCCCGCCACACGCTGGCGACAGTGCAAGATTATGCAGCAGAACGGGATGTAACGGCCGAAGAACCACGCATTGGCGTATTCGTTTGTCACTGCGGCAGCAACATTGGAGGCTACCTCGACGTACCCAGGGTAGCTCAATATGCACGTACTTTACCCGGCGTTGTTCATGCAGAAGATAACCTATACACTTGCTCCCAAGACACGATTGCACACATTATCGATCGCATCGGGGAATTGAAGCTCAACCGCGTTGTCGTTTCTTCATGTACACCGCTGACCCATGAACCACTCTTCCAGGATGCCTTACGCCAGGCCGGTCTCAACCCATATTTGTTCGAAATGGCCAATATTCGCAATCAATGTTCCTGGATTCATGGCGATAACTGGGAAGAGGCCACGGAGAAAGCGAGATCCTTAACGCGCATGGCCGTGGCGCGAGCGACGAAACTGGAACCTCTGAAGACCAGCGAAGTCCCAGTTAACAACACGGCGTTAATCCTAGGGGGTGGGGCAGCGGGTATGACGGCAGCCCTCACCCTGGCCGAACAAGGCTTCCCGGTCCATCTTGTAGAGCGCGAAGCAAGCTTAGGGGGTAATCTGCGCTATTTACAATACTTTGTGAACGGGCATAATAGCAATGGTCACGAGTACACGCCACCGCAATACCTTGCCCAGACTGTCACTAAGATCAGGGAACATCCGCTCATCACCGTACACACGAACAGCAATTTGTTGGAGACCGGCGGATTTAAGGGAAACTTCTCCTCGACGTTACAACAAAACGGACAACGATTTCAGGTCAAGCATGGCGTCATCATCGTCGCAACCGGTGGCGTCGAATATAAGGGACAGGAATATGGTTATGGCCGTGACCCGCGAATCATCACACAACTGGAGTTTGAACAACAACTCGCCACCGGCAACCTACCACTCGCTACTCAAAATATAGTCATGATCCAATGCGTTGGTCCAGCAGAACGCTTTTGCAGCCGCCTTTGCTGTACTACCGCACTGAAGAACGCGCTCAAAGTAAAAGAATTAAATCCCAAGGCCGGCGTTACTATCCTCTATCGCGACATCCGTACCTACGGCTTCAAAGAACGTCTATATACCCAAGCGCGCGAAGCCGGCGTCCACTTTATCCATTTCGACTTCGATCGTAAGCCCGAGGTAACAATTGGCGAGCTGGAAAACGACGTTCATTCAGCTACACGAGACAAGTCTAGCCTTATGGTACGCGTTTGGGAACAGGTGTTAGGGAGAGAACTAGAACTGGCGCCTGATTTACTGGTCTTGAGCACGCCCGTAGTAGCGCCACATGGGACACAGGATCTGGCCAGCCGTTTGAAATTGCCCGTAGATATGGATGGTTTTTTCCTCGAAGCACACGTCAAGCTGCGTCCAGTAGACTTTTCGGCCGATGGTATTTATATGGCTGGGATGGCTCACTATCCCAAGTTCCTAGATGAGACCATCGCTCAAGCGCAGGCAGCTGCTTCTCGCGCTGCCTGCGTCCTGACACAGAAAACCATGCTTACCAACGCACGTGTGGCGGTTGTGGACCCACTCAAGTGCGTTGGCTGCTTGACTTGTGTACGCATCTGCCCTTACGATGTGCCTAGAATCAGCAACGAATATACGGGTATTGGAAGCATTGTAGGCGCAGCATATATTGAAACGGCCGTATGCCATGGCTGCGGCACGTGCGTCTCCGAGTGCCCTGCCCGGGCGATCCAACTGATGCACTATACCGATGCCCAAACAATGACAAAACTAGATGCGCTCTTTGCAACAGATCCCAGTTTTGTCCCGGTGGAAAGTATTGAAATTGGAGGTTGAGAGAGGGTTATGAGTGAAAACGGCTTTGACCCAGACATTGTTGCCTTTTGCTGCCGTCACTGCGCCTATGCCGCAGCTGACCTCGCCGGTTCTATGCGGCTGGATTACCCAACAGCCGTCAAAGTGATCGAACTGCCCTGCACCGGCAAGTTAGACGTGTTATACGTGCTGCGTGCTTTTGAGGACGGTGCAGACGGAGTGATGGTAGCCGGTTGACTGGAAGGGGATTGTCATTACCTGGAAGGTAATCTCAACGCTCGCAGGCGAGTTGAATATGCCAGGCAATTATTGGAAGAAATCGGTCTGGAAGGCCGGCGCGTGCAGATGATCAATGTGTCTTCAGCCATGGGTGGCCAGTTCGCCTGGTCAGCCGCCGAGTTGACGGCCGAAATCAAGCGTATGGGCAAAAACCCGTTGAACAACGAAAAGTAGAGATTCATTC
>JAACFF010000316.1 GCA_009937635.1 Chloroflexota bacterium | reverse complement strand
TGGCCATAAAAATCGCTATGGAGCGCAGTAGTGTCAATTTGTCAGGCTCGAAAACACGCTCAGAATGGATATTGAAGAACAGAGGTACGGCAATAATGGCCGCTAGCCAGCCGGCCTCTAGCAAGCCATCACACAAACGCGAAAGTTTGGAATCAATCACTGTCAATACCTTCCAATCACCAAGATCATGCACAAGAATAACATAGTTGAACCAGCTTGGCAGACCTTAGCCATCTTTCTGACACCGTGGTCTTTGCAGTAAATCAAGCTTTCCAGCTTGATCTTTAGTTGGATCTGCTGCGTCGCAATTCCCATCTAAGATTAAGGGCCCCGGCGCGTTATGTCCGCTTGTGCAAGACCTTCCTCGATCTGCCTCATGCGTTCCACCGCGGCCTGCCAACTGAATCGTTTTTCAACGAAAGCGCGTCCTGCTAGCCGCAACCGCGAGCGAAATGGCTCATCGCTCAATATCCGCACGATGCAGTCGGCCAATTCTTTCGTGTTATCTCCCACCAAGATCTCCTGACCCGGATGAGCGGAAATCCCCTCGTTTACATTACTGGTCGTAACAACCGCCACGCCCGCGGCCATAGCTTCAAGAACTTTATTCTGAATACCAGCCGAAAAACGAATCGGAGCGACAAAGACCGTGGATTGATTCAACTGGCCAATCAGATCGGAGACATAACCCAAAACAGTCACCCCAGCATGCTTCTCCAAACCACGTATTTGCGGGCTCGTTCCCGCCCCCACAATATTCAACTGAATGTCTGGGATCTCTCGGCGCACCTTAGGCAGGATCTCATATACCAAATACATAACAGCATCAATATTGCGAAATACACCCATATGCCCTACGAAAAGCATATTGTGCGCCGGTTTTTTATGCTCCGTCGGGAAAAAGCGAGTCAAATCGACGCCATTAGGGATCCTATGAAGGTTCGCTTGTGGGCAGGACTCAGCCAGTTTCAACTTATCTCTTTCGCTTATGAGCCAGGCCTCCTCGGCCCATCCAACTACACGACGCTCATATTCGGCGATGCGCATTTGTTCGTGACTGTACAATACGCGCGATGCCCATGCTCTATAAGGCAGTGAAGCGCCAATCTCCGATGAGATCACATCCGTTAGATCCACGATCCGGTACAATTGACGATGATTGATAACGTAAGGTGCCATGCGGAAAAGGTGCACATAGACCGCCTCAAACTTCTCCTTTGCCAACAGCCTATCGACGAGTTTTTGCATCTTACGAGAGCGGTAATAGAGCAACTGCAGAGGCTGTCGCCGCCATATGTTGCTAATCGCCGTAGACACCGACCGTGCCATCGGCCGTACAATGAGATGAACCTCCCGGCAGAAAGCATCCAATTTGACCCCCATTTGCGCTTCTTCTCTGGAGTTCACAAAAGATACAAGAGTGATTTCGTGCTCCCGGCCCAATTGCTTCAGCAAATGATAGGTCCGTAAGCGGTCGCCACGGTCCGGTGGGTATGGCAGACGAGACGTTAAAAAAAGTAATCGCATAGATGAAGCAAATAACGGCAGTGCGTTGCGCGTAGAACGCTCTCTTTGTGCCCTAAAAACTACACGTTAGATAATAAATAAACCCCGCGCCCCTCCTTGGAATTCCCTAAACAAGTTGCCTGTTTCAAACCGGTGTTGGTCTGTACAAGACTTACAAACTCATCATCGCTGAAATGACGATAGGCCTCGATACCAGCGGATGAAATGACGAAAGTGGTTTGCTTGCATAAGTTAAACTTTTCACCTGCGCAAAAAACGATTCAACAGTCTCGATAGGCGTAACGGCAAATAGACGTTACGTGACCAAAACTCATAAAGCGAGCCAAATTTACGCTTGCGCCACAAAAATGAAGCTGGAATCGTTTCACGTCCAAATGGGCCTGTTTCCTTTTCCAGGACGGTTAAAATCTCCATGAGTTCACGGGTATTATGGGCATCATAATCGGCAAAAGCGGGATTCTTCCAGTGCCGCTCGTCGCCAATGTGAAAAGTGAGATGGGCATCTTTGATTTCAAAAAAGCAACGGCCGTAAGCCACCATATTCGCCAGCAAAGCCAGACCAACACGTGTCGCCCCGACACAGACATTACCGAGCACAAATTCGGGATACAAATCTCGCTGGAAAACAAAACAATCCCAACCACGATGGGGATCACCTGCTTCAGCCCACATTAAGGGCAATTCTTCCACGCGTGTGTGCTTTCTCGATATAGTACGGCGGTTGATAACAAATGCATCAAACCCCTGATCGATAAAACCTTGCACCGACAGATAAAAATGAGGCTGTAAGCCAATGTCCACATTGGTGTAAGCGAGATATTCTGCTTCGCATCCCCCATAAAGGCGATCCAGGATATCCTTGAGCAAAGGTAGTTTGCGCTGTTTCTGAAACGCCGCCACATCCAATACCGAACGTGTCAGCAACGGCATTTCTTGAAAGTCGGCTGGCATCGCTGGGTTATCCTCCGCATATCCCACGGCCAACAGATCGACCGCGACCCGCCCCGCTGCTTGCTGTTTTGCGATACGCATCGCTTCAAATGAAATAGGCTGGGCCACAACCAGATCAGATGGGGGCTGTACTAACACCGGATTAACGATATGGGCAATCCTCAACATCTCATTCCCGCCACTTACGCAGTCGGTATGCAGCGCGTCGATAAAGCAGCAGCGCCAGTTCGCTATAAACTAGGCGTTTCTTACTATCATCATCAGCATAAAATAGCGAGTCCCATGTCACAGTGACTTCCCCGCGTCCACAGGGCTCAGCCAAAAGTTGCGCCTGCAGAGTCGCATAATCATAACCCAGATCAGCCAAGAGATTGTGGCCCAATGCATGCAAATATTGTTCAGCAAAGTGACGCGTTTGTGGTTCTCGACCCAGATGTCTCCATTGAGCTAGACGTGCCTTCGTCGGGGCCGCATAATGTTGCACGCTTTCCGTATCCCCCATGTTTCCCACCGGTTGATTACGCTGGCCGTAGTTGAGCATTGCCGGATTATAATTAAGATTAAGCCATGAACAGAGCCTAGTTACTCTGGCTTGCGGGTCTTCGACGAGTTCCTCATATCTTACAACAGTCACCTGTGCATCCACCTGCTTTGAAGCGGCATTAAGCAAGCGTGGGGCAACGAGCAAATCATTACGATAATGAACCAGTATTGGCCAATACCCTTGCACATGACGGCGCAACAGGGATTCGAGTACAGCCAGTGGATTGCGCAGCAGCAAGATGAATCGTGCTTGTGGAAATAAGCGCACTAACTCAGGCACAATCAAATAGTAACGTGGCGTCTTATCCAAAAACAGTTGTTTCCCGGCTTGTCTACAGGCCGTTTCGTACAAGTAAAGACTCATACGCCGAATTGCTTCCAGGTAGATGTTTTCCCCACCGTCTAACGCACTATAAAAATCTACCAGGGCTTCTTGTGCCAACTGGGCATTGTACTCGGCCTGATACCCTTCAGAGCGTAAAGCGTAGATCGGATGCAGCATCAACCAGGGTTCAGCAGTGGTGTGGATAGAAGGGTGGCCGGCCAGAACACGCTGTAATAAGGTTGACCCGGATCGTGGCTGGCTGATTAGAAATATCAGATTAGCGGACGAGAAGTCATCCATGTGAATCAGCCCCGATACGGCCTAAACGGAAGCGCAAGTATTGGCGGAAACGGCCGTATGCGCTCGACGGCAAAACCAAACCCAACAACAAATCCAGATCTAGTCGGCGATGGTAACGCCATGATTCGCGGTAATAAGTCCACGCTTGCGCTCTACTACCTTGATTTGGCCGGGCATAGGCCCCCAGAGCTTCCTTAGCCTGTTGTCGCATAAATTCAGCACGAAGCCGGTCCATTTCACCAGCAATCTCACCCTGTGCTTCAAGGCTCAAATCTTCTAACAGCGGTTTGTTTTTATCCCAAATATGGTCAAACGCAACAAGTTTATCCATCGTCGATACGCTAGAAAGTCCGCGGTTATGGACACGAATCTCCGTTAGAGGTTCGTCCCAATAAGCCACACGATAACATTTACTAAGGCGAATACGCATATCCCAATCTTCAAGAACCGATAAATTGGGATCATGAAAGCCAACTGCCTGCCATGCAGCATAGGGCAAAAGTTCCATGCGGAATAAGTTGCCACGCGGGAACTGCCGCGTTAGCGTTTCTTTGAACACGTCCCCTTGCGGCGGCCACTTGTTGGTTATCCAAATACCGGTGCGCTGCCCTGTTTCGGTCATGTAGTAGTTGTTGGAAAATGCAATTTGTATTTCGCGACGACGAGCCAGTAACGCTGCTTCCTTCTCCAATTTTTGCGGCAAAAATCGGTCGTCCCCATCCACATAAGTCACATAGTCACCAGAAATCGCTTGGAGAGCATGCGCGCGAGCTTGAGCCACGCCCCGATTTTGTGTATGAAAGATCGCTGTTATCAAGTCCGGATAACGGGATCGGTATCCCTCAATAACTTCCTGCGAACCGTCGCTGGAACAATCATCGACAACGAGAATCTGGCTGGGGGAAAGGGTCTGAGCCAGAACACTCTCGATAGCTTCAACCAGGAACGCTTTTTGGTTATAGGAAGTTATGAATACAGAGATATTCATAGGTAATTACGGATGAAGCTTCTGATTCCTGCCAACAAGTAGGATAACTGATTACGTACCGGCGGTGACTGATAGGCAACGCCCTGCCAATTTCCATCAACATTACGCCACTCAGGATAATAATCATCCATAAGATCACCACACCAAGACTCAAATACCTGGCGCTCGTCCTGATTCCACCTTGACCAATGGTACGGTCGCCGTTTGGCGATGTTTTGCTGGACTGCTATAAGGCCATCGGATGTTTCTACGCCCATCCACGCCAACAACGACGGCATCTGTTGAACCAGTGTTTCCAGACGAAGAAGGTAATAAGAGTCCACGTTCAGCTCATTCAAATCACAGCCGATTAGACGGTTTATATAACGCCAATACCAGCAACATTTACCAAAGCGATCTAGACGATCCCATTCAACTCCACTCATGTCAACAGTGCGGTCACCGCGGACACGGCCGTCAATCCATGCCTTTTCTAAAGGAGTACAATCTTCATACCGGTTGTGATTCTCAGAAAAGCCACTATACCACTGTTTTTGCACGGCAGAAGCCACCACGTCTAGCCCATTGCGCAGCAGCCAAATATAACGAGCTTGAGGAAACGTTTCAGCCAGCACCGGAATTATAAGCGAGAGAGTCTGATTTGATTCGCAGTAGATACGGCCGTCTAGCCTAGAATGCCGCGTTTGCTGGAGAACCGCAGCAATTTCGTCAGCGGTAATATCACCATAACGATACCCTGAAGATTCCAGAATTAACGCGGGATCTGGCTCATGTAAACATACGTACCCTGGTACAGAAGAAAGCATCTCTGCCACTGTAGCCGTACCAGATCGTCCAGTACTAACAACGAAAAACAACTGACAAACTCCTTCTATTCACTCCAACTTCGCTTCAGCCTGGGTCAGCACACGGCTTACCGAATGCAGGCCTCGTTGCGTCCAACTCCTAATGCGCCGGCCCAAGCTGGTCGCCCGAAGATCAGAAACATAGGGTCTCAATAAATCATGATTATCAAGTGGGCCATGCTTTGCCTCCAAGGTGGCCAAGACGTTCATCGCCTCGCGCTCATTGTACCTCGCATAATCAATATATTGATCGCTGCGCCACGTTTTTTCATTACCCAGATGAAACGTCACATGCAAATCCTTGAACTCGCAGAATTGGCGCGCGTGGCAAACCAAATTCCACAATAGCACTCTCCCTACAAATCGGATTCCCAAGCACACACCACCCAATTCATAATCCGGATAAGCGTCCCGCCGGAACACAAAACAATCATGCCCAGGATGCTTCTCGCCAACATCAGCATACATAAGTGCTAACTGATCGTTTTGGTAGTGGTTGGCAATGGTGCGACGATTGACAACAAAAGCATCATAACCCGAGGCAACGATTTGCTCGATCACCGTATAGAAAGCAGGCATCAACGCTATATCCACATTACTATAAATCAGATAGTCAGCCCTTGTCGCAGAATAAAGTCGGTCCAATACATCCGCTAGCAAAGGAAGCTTACGTTGACTATCAAAAGTGCCCACATCCAGCACTGAGCGTTCAAGCTCAGGTGTCTGCTGCAAATGTGGAGGAATAATCGGTTTATCTTCCTCGAATTGGGCCGAACATAGGCGAACGTCTACTTTGTCTCTAGCAAATTGTCTGGCAACTTGCATCGTTCGAAATGTGATCGGCTGAGCTACAAAAAGATCCGATTGGATTCCAACAAGAACCGGATTAATAATATGGGCAATAGTCAACATGATTTCAGGCGACTCAGTTAATCTCAGGTTTCAGACGCTCATACAATCGCCGTAAGTGAAAAGCCGCGCCACGTCGGCGCTTTTCAAGCATCGATGGCGAATAAACAAAATTCTGCGTGAAGCGATCAGCAGCAACGTGCTGCCCCACAGTCGGCGGATGCTGTAAAGGAAGTGTCAACGAACCTACCGGCATGTTAGCCAATGGGCTACGTTGCCACTTGGTATGTGTTGCCTCCGGACCAAATCCGATATTGGTGACTAGGTTTGTATTTGGCAAAATTGATAAACCATCGTTACTCCAACCAGAAAGCAACCAGCGATGCGCCCAACTGTTAATTCTGTTTTCGTAAACGGCCTGGAAAATACGCTGCCAATGCCGCACGCCACGCGCATTTAACCAGGAACGTTTCTCCAACCATCCACTGTCGCGTATATTTGGCCAGGCTTCCATCTCATCGTCATAATGTTGCCATGCACGCCGCCAGGTCGCCCAACCCCAGATATGCAAATATTTTGAGAAGTAGTAACTATATTTGCTGCGTCGCCGTCCATATTGAAAATTGTCGCCAGAAATCATCATAATGTGTTCATCATGACGGTATCTAGCTAACAATTCTGTACAATACCGAAAGAACGTCACATTAGGAACGCAGTCATCTTCCAAAATAATGGCTTCGGGAACCAGTGTAAAAACCCAATTCAACCCCGTGGCCACTCGCTGACGACAACCTAAGTTAACGTCCGAATAATTCTTTGAGATCTCACAATCCCAATCCACGTTTTCAATAAGTGTCCGCGACGTCGCACACTTCTCGTTTTCTCCTGGCCTATCAGACCGGGGGCCATCGG
>JAACFF010000315.1 GCA_009937635.1 Chloroflexota bacterium | reverse complement strand
TGAGAGCAGTGAAAAACGAGAGGACGATTCGCCGGATCAGCTATCAAACGCAGCAGTGTAGCATATTGTTTCCGCCCATCATGTTCCAATATGCGATGGATCTCCGCGTTTAATTCAACCGGCATCTTCGAGAAGTCGCCCGATTTCAGGGCGGCTGTGGCTTGATTTGATAGCCTGGTAGCGGTGTCGCTGTCAATGGGCAGGGACACTAATTGTGCTCCTGCAGGCAAACGATCTCGGCCGGTTGCCTCCTTGTCATCTTCAGTGAGTAGATTGACTACGGTACGGATGCCAAGCTGTTCCAACCGCACCAAATCCTCATCGGTGAGCTTGACGAGACGGCCGGAGCGGTAGACCTGGCCCCATTTGAGGGAGCGGCCGTCTATCGTCTGATACCCGCCTAAATCTCTAAAATTGGCCTGGCCAGCGAGATCAATGTGACGCTTATGATTCATTTTAAGTCAAAGAAAAACCCTCCCACCAATCAGTTTGGCAGGAGGGCTTTTCACTTATTCCTTACACAAGCTAATCAACAGCATTTACTTTTTGCGTAACTTTTAATGACTCAGGCATGTTGAACTTGATGAAGTCAAGCGGGTCGAAGGGTAATTCTTTGCGTAACTGCTCAAGCGTATCACCAATTCCCTTCGTTTCCGGCCGGGCATTTTCGATTCCTGTAAAGGGAATCCCGCGCGCCTTTGGTTTGTCGGGGTATTTTTCTTTCCACAGTTCGTGCCGGATCAGCATGCGATCCCATTGGCCGCTGGAATAAATCAGCGAAGCCAGTTTCGGGGAAGTCTCACGCGGATCGGTGATCAAATCATAGAAAGCGGCCGATGTACCGGCTCCTTCGCCAGACTCTGGACCGATCCAATGCCGCTTATACCGGCCTTTAACGGTCGCACCTAACGTATCGCCTGTATAAATAAAGACCCAATCACGACGTCCATGGGCATCGCCATTCATGAGAAGCGATGTCTGGTCGACGCCATCAATCACCCGGTCCGTGGGGATATTTTCGGTAGCGCCACCCAACCGGGCGAAGGTTGTGAACAAGTCCGTTTCGTGGACCATGTCGTTTAATATTTCACCCGACTTGATAACCCCTGGCCACCAGGCGAAGGCGGGGACACGTACGCCACCTTCGGTGACGTCACCTTTACCGCCGCGGAAGATCGTGTCCGCCATGCCAAACAAACTTGGGGGATTGTGTACCATGGGCCCGTTGTCCGCCATAACCACCAACAGCGTATTTTCGGCGATGCCCAGCTTCTCCAATTCATCCATCAGCTCGCCGATGAAAGCGTCTAGCCGGACCAGCGCCTCGGCGGCGGTACCACCATTAAACGATTTTTTCGGTTCCATCGGCGGAGGGGCGAAGGATAATAGATTGGGCCAGTAGGAGACAAAGAACGGCTTCTTCTCATCGACGTTGCGATGAACAAAATCCATCAAACGTCGCTCACATTCCGGATCGACTTTTTCGTAGGTCTGCGGATCGGGTGTGCCCCATTCGCGGGTGAATTCGCCTTTCTTGCCGTCGATGGCCAGAACCAGTCCGTCGCCTCTCAGCCCGTGCTTGTCAATTTCATTATAGTTATCCTTTCTCATATGCGCCGATCCGGGAGCTGCATTCATTGCATCGCCTATGGGATTCCAGATACTGCTCACCTGGTTGTAAGGCAGGAAAAGCGCCTCATCAAAACCCTGGTTGTGGCAGTAGCTCTCTGGAATATCACCCAGGTGCCACTTGGCATAAAACGCTGTGGCGTAGCCCGCATCAGAAAGCACGTTGGCTGTGGTGACCTCATCACCCCCAAGACCACCGAAGATCAGCGGCCAGTCGACCGCGCCCATGCCGTAGCGCACCGGGTGCCGGCCCGTGATCACGGCTGCCCGGCTTGGTGTACAGGCAGGCTCCGTGTACATACGGGTAAACATGGCGCCTTCACGTGCCATGCGATCGATGTTGGGCGTGTTGAAACCGCGAATGGCGGCCATTTGCGGGATGCCCAGGTCGCCAAAGGCGAGATCGTCAAACATGATATGGATGATGTTGGGCGGCGTGCCGTGCTTCTCTTTCAGTTCGGCCAGCCGCGCGTCGAGATTTGCATCCTCCGCGGCCCACTTCTCGCGGTTCTGCAACTCTACAATGTAGTATTCTGCATCGTGAACAAAATTATCTGCCATGTGTTCTCTCCTATTAGTTGACGTCATAATGATTCTATTAATCTTTAATTGTAACCCTAATTAGCTGATTGAAAAGTGACGGCTTCTGAAGACCGATTTATTCCCCTTTCGCGAGCAACTCTTTCGTTTATGGGCCCATAGAACAAAACAGCGGTACCGAAATTCATCGATACCGCTGTATAGGTTACGAGATGCTGTGAGCCGTCTCTGGTTAACTCACCCCCCACCTTTCCTCGTTTCATTAAGTTCGGGGTGAGTCATGTGTCCCCTCTAATTATCGTGTGTGGACGAAGGGCATGTAGAGATTGTAATCGCTGGCCGGGCTTTGTACGATGCGGATGATGACCTCTTGCACATCGCTCACCGGGTAGCCGTCGTCGTCGATGCCCGCGGTAGTGGCGCGGCTGGTGAACACATCACCCGCTTTGCCATCGACAAATGTTTTCGCCCGGCAGGTGATCGACTCGCCGGGCTGCAAGGTGGCTGGCAGCGAAGGCGTGCAGCCATAAATCGTGTCAGGAATTTTGGTTTCCTTGAGATCCTTAACCAGCACTTCGTCGCTAACGCTTTCATTCTTGATCTCGACCTCAAGATCGACAAGGCCACCGGGCACAGCGATCTCCTGTGGCTCGGCGATTTGGGTTAGCCCACCGCCTCAGTTTCGTTGAAGATTGGGCGGTCGACCAATTGCAGACGCTCAATAAGATGCTGCCCCGGTCAGGTCACAGCTCAGGATATCAGCGATGCAACTAGGTGAGGCGTTGCGAATTCTGAGCCGAGACGCATTCCGCCAATTCCGCTTTAGTCACAATGTCTTAATCGAATGGCAAGTTGCGAAACAACTCAGGTGGATATTCGAAAGGTTTATGAACTTTTTTGTGGCGCTTACTAGAGGCAGTGCCGCCAATGGAGCGTACTGCTTATTGTATAGATTTGCCTTGTGGCTTATTGGCGTGTATGGGGCGGAATGGTTGCCACAATAGCAAAAGTAAGAATGCGGTGGCAATGGGCCAGACCCAGGCCAGGTCACCTGGTCCGCCC
Organism: Chloroflexota bacterium; assembly: GCA_009937635.1. Lineage (GTDB taxonomy): Bacteria > Chloroflexota > Anaerolineae > Promineifilales > Promineifilaceae > JAACFF01. The sequence goes on along the minus strand of JAACFF010000315.1, from coordinate 4,009 downwards.
GGCCCGGTTGTCGCACCGGTGCGGCGGATATGCAACAGGCGATAACCGCGCGTGGCGGCGACCAACTCATCATCACTCATTGTGCGAGGGTTGATACCCGCCAACAGGGCAGCGAAGCCGCTTCCTATAAGCACTTGCCGTATGAGGTTTGCATAGTGAGGCGAATCGGTCACATCATTAACTTCACCCATCCAACGTCCATGAGGCAGCCAGATTTCCACTTTGGGCTGGGCGCGCACATTGAGATACCAGTCAGAAGTACGGCCGAATCCTGCTAAGCAATAAAGCTCGCCATCCACGATCGCATAGTTAACCGGGGTCTGGCGGCGCAGGCCGCTCTTGCGCCCAATATGGGTGATGACCATGATTTGACCGCTTGTTCTCGCATCGTTGAGCCAGATTCCAAGGCCGAGTCGCCACATAAAGATCATGAACCTGTTCAGCCACCAGAAAGCGCGCCGCAGGAACTCGGCCAGCCGGGGATCCATATCGGGGATATCTTTTTCTTGTGCGGGGAGTAATGGTGGTTCGTTTGTTTTCGAGGTCATTGTTGAATTCCTATTAATAGCTTTCGGCCGTTAACTCCACCTTGCCGCGGAAGATGTAGTAGACGCCGGCGGTGTAGGCGAGGACGAAAGGCATGCCAATGAGGGCGATGATGAGCATGATCATCAGCGAGTTAGGCGCCGCCGCCCCGTTGAAAATGGTGAGATTGTAGGCGGGATCAATGGTGGAGATAAGTAGATTGGGATAGAGACTGATGGCTCCTGAGAACATGAGCAGGGCGATCATGGTGCTGGAGGCGAGAAAGGCCTTAAAGTAATTCTCTGTTTGTACCAGACGCCAGGAAGCGACCAGGGCGGCGAGGGCAATGGCCGGGAATATGGCCAGGGTGACTGAGGAGATGTAATTGGCAGTGGCAAAGGGCAGGCCGATTACAACCCCCAAGACGACGAGGGTGTTAAGCAAGAAGAAAATAATCATTAGCTTGGGCAGAAGCCTTTTAACGCGAGCTAAAATAAGGCCCTCGACTTTCATCGTCAGAAATATGCCGCCGTGCATGGCCATCATGGCTACGGTGGTGATGCCGACGAGCAGTGTGAAAGGGGACAGTAAGCCAAGAAAGGAAGTGTAAATGTTTTGCTGCGCATCTAAGGGGACGCCGCTGATGATATTGCCAAAAGCGACGCCAAACAGCAAGGCGATAAGCAGGGAGGAGAGAAAAAAGGTGAGATCCCAAATGAAACGCCAGGCGTGCCCGGCCCGTTTGCTGCGAAACTCGATGGCCACTGTGCGTAAGATGAGCACGAGCAGGATGAGCATCATGGCGATATAGAAGCCTGAGAAAAGTGAGGCATAAACGAGCGGAAAGGCGGCGAAAAGTACGCCGCCGCCGACTACCAGCCACACCTCGTTACCATCCCAAATTGGCCCGATGCTGTTGAGCAAAATGCGGCGTTCATGATCTGTTTTGGCCAGCGAGAGGTGCAAGATGCCAACGCCGAGATCGAAACCGTCCAGGATGAGATAACCGGAGATGATGATTACAAAGAGGATGTACCAGACGATATTTAACCACATAGTGTCACCTCATGCTGTACGTGACGGCCGCCGGAATATTTCGCGGAAGGTGTCCGGGAGAGAGGATACGGGCGTGTCTTCATCCAACGGGTCAGGACCATGCTGGATCTTGTTGTTGAGCAAGGTGATGAAGAGGATGAAGAGAATGATATAGAGAACGATAAACATGAGCAGCGAGGCCACGACGTCCGCTGTGAATAAAACGGGTGAGACGGCGTTGGCAGTCAGCATGACGTTATAGACGATCCAGGGTTGGCGCCCAACTTCGGCCGTTATCCAGCCCATTTGCGTAGATAATTCGGTGAGGATGATGCCAAAGACGAAAAGCCAGAGCAGCCAGCGCATTTTGTAGATTCGCTTGCCCCAGTACAAGAAAAGGCCCCCCAATACACCTAACAGGATGAAAAAAAGACCGAGGTTAATCATGATATGGTAAGCCTGGAAAACGATATTGGCCGGCGGTCTCAATTCGGGAGGAAAGTCGTTCAAGCCAACGACCTGGGCCTGGGGATCGCCGTAAGCCAGGACGCTGAGCATACAGGGCACGCCAACGCCGGTCGTTTTCTGGGCACTTTCATCTACCCAACCAAAAAGCATCATGGGCGCGCAGCTTTGGGTTTCCCATACGCCTTCCATGGCCGCCAGTTTGGCCGGCTGGTATTCGGCGACGACCCTGGCGCTCTCCGACCCCAGAAGCACGAGCTGAACGACCGCTAGTACGATAAAGAGTGGCATGGCAACCCTGAAATTAGCCCTGGCCAGCTCCACATGTCGCTTCTTGAGCAGGTAAAAGGCGCTTACGCTAAGCATGAGCGAAGTGCCGATCATCCAGGAGGCGACGAGTGTGTGGCCTAGCCGGCTGAAAAAGGAGGGGGTGAAGACGATCTCGGCGAAGTTGGTCATCACGGCGCGGGCGCCTTGTGGGGTCACGGCGACGGCATAGCCGGCGGGGGTTTGCATCCAGGAGTTGGCCATCAAAATCCAAAGAGCGCTGAAGTGCGCGCCAAAGGCGACGAGGAAGGTGGCCAGAAGCCACATTCGCGGACCTAAGCGGCGACCGCCAAACAGCATCAGACCCAGGAACCCTCCTTCCAGGAAAAAGGCGAAGACGCCTTCGGCGGCCAGTAGGCTGCCGAAGATGTTGCCTACAAAGCGGGAGTATTCGGCCCAGTTGGTGCCGAATTCAAATTCCTGCACCAGGCCGGTGGCGATGCCCATGGCAAATACGAGGGCGTAGATCTTGACCCAGAAAAAGGACAGGCGACGCCAAATTGGGTTTCCGCTGCGTACGTAGATGAGACCCAGCAGCACCAGCATCAATCCTAAGCCAATGGATATGGGGGGGTAGATGAAGTGGAAGCCGGCGGTCAGGGCAAACTGTATGCGGGAAAGGAACTCGGGATTCATGGTATTTGGCTCCCATTTTCTTCTTCGTCTAATGCCTCTTCCAGAACAATTCTGGAGGATCGTTTGCCTGTGAAGAGGGCGAAGCCGTACTTGACGAGGGCGGAGGCGCGCCTGCCGCCGCCGCCGAGCAGAGCCAGATGGACGACGTCCCAGGAAAGCCAGGCTGCCTTGCCCTTCATGGTACGGCCGTGCGGCATTTGTAGAACCGCGGCCCCTGGTCCGATGGTGGCCATGGTGCCTTTGTCATGGTACTTAAATGGTTTCGGGCTCTTTCCTTTTACCAGCCAGGCAATGCTGCTGCCCGCATGCTGGCCCGCTTGTATGGCCACGGAGCCCAGTTGGGGTAGTGGTTCGGCTGTTTTGGCGGCGCTGATTTCGGCGATGTCGCCCACGACGTATACCTGGGGATGTCCTGGCAGCGTGAGATCAGGTCCGACGGGCAGGCGATCGCCGCGAACCCGTTCTACCTCCAGCTCCTTGACGAGGGGGTTGGCCAGCAGACCACCGGCCCAGACCAAGGTATGGGCTTTGATTTCTTCGCCAGAATCGAGGGTGACTCGGGTAGGGGATACGTGCGTCACGTGTCGATTAAGCTGCACCTCGACACCCAGCTCTTGTAGCTTTTCCTTCGTATAGATCTGTAGCTTCTCTTTGAACATCCTCAACAATGCCGGTCCCCCTTCAACCATTACGATGCGCGCCTGATCGACTGGGATTTGGGGATAATCCTTGACCAAATCATTGTATATAAATTGGCCCAGCGCGCCAGATATTTCGACGCCGGTTGGACCACCGCCAACGATGACCAAGTTGAGCGCGCCATCTTCGATTAGGGAGGGATCTTTATCGGCCTTTTCAAAGCGTTTGAGGATGTGTTGTTTCAGGCGGGCCGCATCCATCAGTGTGTAGAGAGGAAAGGCGTGTTCTGCTGCGCCTGGTACGCCAAAGAAGTTGACTTTGCTGCCTAAAGCAAGAACCAGATAGTCGTAGGTTAGAGAATCCATTTTCTCAAAGTGCACCT
>JAACFF010000048.1 GCA_009937635.1 Chloroflexota bacterium | reverse complement strand
AGTGGTAGCAGACCGCTAGCGATATTATAAGATTAAAGCACAAATGGGCATAGCAGGTCAAGTTTGGGAATTATTTCACAGATTCTGGGTGAGGAGGTATAGTTGCTCAGGTTTCATATGCAGGCAAGAATGGAGAATGGCAGAAATTGATATGACAAGTAAATACAGCGACAGTAGAAATCACGTGGCTCTTATCACCGGGGCGACCGGGGCCATTGGCAAAGCCATCGCTCGCCAGATGGCCGCTAAACAAGGGTACGAGGTCGTTCTCCTCTGCCGCAATGAACGGAAGGGCAGGGAGGCGGTGCAGGAGATCAAGCACGCCACCGGCAACGATGACGTGAGAATGGAATTGACCGACGTCTCACGCCATGCTTCTATTCAGTCTTTGGCCGATCGCTGGACGGGTGAGCTGCATGTGCTGATCAACAACGCAGCCGTTACGCCGCGACGCCGTCAGGAGACGGCCGAAGGGATCGAGCTGCAATGGGCGACCAATGTGCTGGGCTATTTCTGGATGACTCAGGCTTTCGAGGAGGTTCTTAAGGTATCGGCTCCGGCGCGCGTGGTCAACATTGCCAGTTATTGGGCGGGAGACCTGGACATAAATGACCTGGAATTCAAACGCCGTCGCTATAACAACGGCACCGCTTATCGCCAATCAAAGCAGGCCAATCGCATGTTGACGGCCGTTTTCGCCGGGAGATTAAGTCCGTTCCAGGTGACGGTCAATGCGTGTCATCCTGGGGATGTCAACTCGGCGCTGAGCAATGACCTGGGCTTTGGCGGGCATGAGAGCCCGGACCAGGGGGCAAGAACGCCGGTGTGGCTGGCGACCAGCCCCGTTGGCGAGCAGGAGACGGGAAAATACTTTGAGCATATGCGTGAAGCAAGGGATCGCTTTATGGCTGATAAGTTGGCGGCAGAGGCGCTATATGAGGTATGTTTGCGATATTAATGGCTAAATGCAGGGCTATTAAAAATCTCCGGTTCAGTACCGGAACTATGTGGCCTGACCCATGCTCTCAAGATGCTAACCTCGCCTGCTTGCTGCGAGCCGTCTTCCACTGAGGTTACTGTACCCCCTAACTCAAAGCAACCGCTGTCGTTCTCACAGCTAGTTGCCGCGGACTCGATCTGATAGCGACTCTGTCCCATAATTGCCTTTCCTGCTGCCGCGCCGCTTTTCATGACACGAGTGCGCACGGCCGTCAATGGCCTGGTGACCGCCCAGATCACGGAAATTCTTCTGCCCATCCAGGGGCAGACAACGATTGGCGACACTGTTTTTATCTGTCAAACTGGCCTTCGACTACCAACTCGTGGATCTTCCAGATAGGTGCCCATACCCCATCTTCCATATTCGACAACAATACTACATTAATGTCCCGTTGCGGAAAATGGCGGATAATACCGCTAACCCCGGCGTTGATGCCTTCCTTCTGGTAGCAGACCAACTGCTCCGTCTTGTCCAGGAAAAACATCAAACCAAAACCAGCCATCGTTGTCCACTCTTCCGTCTCGCGATAGGTGACTTGCGGCGTGAGAAAGGCTTCCGTCAGCCGCGGTGATAGCAACTTGCCTGCTTGCACAACGCGCAAAAAACGATCGAGATCGCCAACCGTGACCAGAGCGCCACTGTCGGGCGAGCCTACCGGCGGATAGGAATACATGTTCTTTTTCCATCCTATGACATGGCCCGCCTCATCACGCAAGGGATCGGCCCCTTCAGCCACATTTTCATGTACCCAATCCATATGGTAGAAACCAGAATGCAGCATCCCGGCGCGGGCGAATACATTTTCGCGTACGTAATCCCGGTAACACATGCGCGTAGCCTTTTCAATGGCCAGGCCCAAGAGGATGAAGGCGCAGTTGTTATAACGGCACCCTTGCCCCGGTGGGAAGTTAGGGGGCTTGTGGATGAACTGGGGCAGGAAGTCGGCCGTTTCCCTTACCGCATAATTGGGTTTCGTCTTCCATAATTCTTTGTAGACTTCGCCATCCTCTTCTTCGACGTCGTCGCCAATGCCGGAGGTGTGGGTCAGCAAATGATAGACGGTCACCTCTTTGGAGATGGTTGTGTCTTTTAAGTGCAAGAAGTCGGCAACGGCCGTGTCCAGAGCCAGCAACCCCTCGTCGATCAATTGCAGGGTGGCGATGGAAGTGAAGAGCTTGGTTATGGAAGCGGTATCAAAGCGCGTGTCCAGGCGGTTGCGCGCCTTCCAGGCCCGGCTGGCATATCCATAAGTCCGGGCGTAATGTTGTGAATCTCCCTGTGTAATGAGGGCAGCGCCGGAGAATTTGTCTTGCTGTTCAAGCTCTTGGAAATATCTATCGAGTAAATCGGCTGCTGCCATTAGGATCACGCCTGGCCTACTTTTGGATTACCTGATGCTTTGGGTATCTGGTTGCTTTAGGAAACGAAAGAAAATAATTGATTATTCTCCCCCTCTTCTATTTCAACTAAATTGTCCCCAATCACACAACCGAGTTTCGCACCAACTCCACGAAGCTAGGCTGCAGCGACGCTCCTCCAACCAGCGCTCCATCAATATCGGGATGACCCATCAATTCGGCCGCATTGCCTGGCTTGACGCTGCCGCCATATTGAATGCGTACCTGCTGCGCGGTCTCTTCGCCAAACATGCTGGCCACTGTACCGCGTACGGTGACGCCGATGATCTGGCCCGCCTGGGCGGCCGTGGCTGTCCTGCCTGTACCGATAGCCCAGATCGGTTCGTAGGCGATGACGCATATGGCCATCTCTACGGCCGTAAAGCCAGCGAAGGCCGCTCTGACCTGCCCGCTGACAAAGTCGTGCGTCTCGCCTGCTTCATTCTGCTCCAGGCTTTCGCCCACGCAGACGATGGGCGTCAGTCCATGCTTCAAAGCCGCCCTGATCTTTTTGTTGACGCCTTCATCCGTCTCGCCAAAATAGGCACGTCTTTCAGAGTGGCCCAGGATGACGTATTGACAGAAGGGGGTGAGCATACTGGGCGCTAGCTCTCCGGTATAAGCGCCGCTCTCTTCAAAATACATATTCTGCGCACCGAGGCCAATCTTGGTGCCTTTCAGCGCGTCAGCCAGGGCCGGAATGGCCAGGTAAGGGGGGCAGAAGGCGATGTCCACACCCTCGATCTGATTCAGCGCATGGCGTACTTCGCGCACAAAAGCGACGGCTTCATCGGCCGTTTTATTCATTTTCCAGTTGCCAGCAATAAATGGGGTACGCATGGTTTCTCCTTCAAAAATAGATGTCAGCTGACAGCCATCAGCTGTCAGGAATTTTCATTTACGGCTGTGCGCTACGACGCGTGTTAGTTCAATAGAAAATCAAAGATTGCGCAGATTAAGAATTGGGCTCACGCGAAGGCGCGAAGGCGTAAAGAAAATTCACTGCGATGTTGTTGGTGTGTAATCTCCTAAAACAATTTGATGGGTGGGTCAAAGCAATAAAACCCGCCCCAATATCGCGCATAATTATAACACTGATTGCTTTGTGACACTGGTATTAATTCCCGCAAGAATCTACGAATGCGTTGTTGGACTTGTTGTAAGCGTGGCTAATTGGCGAGACAATGGCCTTAAGCAAGCGTCCGTTGATCCTCATGGGTGGGGAGATCTTCACTTTCAACTTTGCTTGCGGTCGCTTCAAGGTAGCCCTTAAATGTTTGTGGCTGCAGGAAGCGGCAGAAGACGGCGATATCGCTGTCCGCTATGCGGTAATAGATGGATTGCCCGTTGCGCCTTGATTCGACGATATTTTGGGCTTTCATTAAGCGCAGATGTTGCGATGTATTCTGCATAGACGAATTGATTGCTTGAGCGATTTCATTGACAGATTTCTCCGTGCCGTCCAATGACCAGAAAATCTGTATGCGTTTGGCATTGCTAAAAATGCTGAAGATTTCTGCCAGTTCGTCTGCTTGAAAATCCATAATTGACTCCTGCTTGCTACTTGACATCGAGGGAACGTCGCGTTTGGTACATATCGGTTGCGTATTTTATCAATATATAATCAATGGGTGCAAAAAGATGCCGACTTTCTGTAGTCACTGGTTGCGTTCATCTGGTGTTAGAAAGGAAAGTTGGCAACTTTCATGTGTGAAAAGAATCCTATACCGGTTGCAAAAAGTCGAAAAATCGCTTATAATTTAATCATTACATTAATTAATGAACTACTTTAGTAAGTATATCACATTTTGCATGAATTGGGGAGGGTCATCATGATCTCACCAGAAACATTGCGTGGATTCCAGCTATTTGCTGGGCAGAGCAATTATATGCTTGAAGAGATGGCCATTCTGGCCAGTGAGGTTGAGTTGGAAGCGGGCGAGTGGCTATTTCATGAAGAAGAAATTGCCTCATACCTTTATGTGATAGCTGAGGGAGCCATTTCTCTCACTCTAAACCTATACCTAAACGGGAGCCGCCCGCACGTAGAGGTAACCAGCCCCTTGGGAGCCCGGGAAGCGGTCGGCTGGTCGGCGGTTGTGAAGCCGCACATTTATACTTTTGGCGCGCGGGCAGAAGAAAATTCACGGTTGATCGCCTTGACGGCCGAACCACTGCGAGAGCTGCTGGATGACAACCCAGGCTTTGGCTACTACCTGCTCAAGAACCTGGCAGAAGTGATAGGCGACCGGTTGACCGGCAAATGTGTGCAATTGCTTAGCCTTGTGTTGGATTCAGAAGGCGTGCCCATCGTGAGCGAACGTATGGACTGATAACGAGGAAGCATTTGGGGAGCTGAACGCTAATTGACCTAAATATATTGAATAAGTGACGACATAAGCCCCTGCTAGGAGGCTCGACTCATATCGTTTGCGCTTGAAAACGAACGGCGCTTTACCTTCGAACGAGAAGGCTGGAGGAACAGTATGGCTATAGACGAAATTAATCGAGACGGCTTATTTGGCGAAGCGTTCAAACAGGCTGTTTACGAATTGGCCGATGGCCAACGTGTACGAACCTGTATTCAATGTGGTACGTGCAGCGGCGTCTGCCCTTTCGGATATTGGATGGATCTTGCCCCTCGCCAGATGGTGAGGACTCTTAGAGAAGACAAGCTGGACCGGTCAAAGGCGGCTGATACAGTCTGGCTGTGTGTGTCCTGCTATGCCTGCGCTACGGCATGCCCCCAACAGATACCGCTAACAACCGCGCTTATTTCCAGAACGAGGGAAGAACTGCTGTTGTCTGGTGATATTCCCCATGAACTGCAATCCGCGCTCGAGAACAGCCAGCGGTATGGAAATGCAAATGGCGAATCGCCACGGAAAAGAGCGAACTGGATCAAAGACAGTATTCCGCCAGTCAGGTTAATCTCCAAGGTTAAGCGTCCTATAGATGTTCTGTGGTATGTAGGCGACTACACCTCGTATCACCCCCGTGTCCAAAAATCGGCGCAGGCTTTGGTCAGGGTGCTGTCCGCCCTCGACGTAGATTTCGCCATTCTTGGGCATGATGAAGTGAGCGACGGAGACTCCCAGCGACTGGCTGGAGAGAGCGGATTGTTCGAGATGTTGGCCGAGAAGAACAGCCGGGCATTCAGTAAGTATGATTTCAATGAAATCATTACGACCGATCCGCATGCGTTCAATGCGCTGAAAAACGAGTATCCTCGCCTGGGCTTCTCTTTTCCCGTACGGCATTATACCGAGTTCCTGGCCGATCGTATTGACGATCTTAAGCCGTTAATGAACCACGATGTGAATGCCCTGGTCACTTACCACGATCCTTGCTACCTGGGGCGAGCCAACAATATCTATGACGAGCCCCGTTCGCTACTTGAGGCGATTCCCGGCGTGGTATTGGTTGAAATGTCTCATAACCGGTCCCACAGCCTGTGCTGCGGCAACGGAGGCGGCGGGCTATGGCTGCAGAGCTACCAATGGGAAAGAACGGGAAACAGGTTGGCGGAGTGGCGCGTGCGCGAAGCATTGCGGGCAGGTCCCGAAAAAACTTTCTCCAGCGTCATTGGCGAGAAGAAGAAGCGCAAAGCATACCGGAAAGAAAAGCAATTACCGGAAACGCGCATTCTGGCGGTAGCCTGTCCTTATGAAGCGCCCTGCTTTGAGGAAGCCGCCAAGTTACTGCCCGAGGCAAGCGATCTCCAGGTAAAAGATATCGCCGAACTTTTGGCAGAAGCGCTGGGTGAGTGAACTATTGACGAACTGGTACACGGGCTCTGCGACAACTAAGAATTTATTGCCCTGGAGATTCAACAGTTAGCGGTTGACTTTCTCCAGGAGCCGATGAGGTGAGATTATGAGAGTGGTAGTTCCTGCAAAACTTGTACCCGATCTTGTCGAAGAACTGGTCATCGACGAATCCGGGGTCACACTTGATGTGATGGAGTTAAGTTTGTGCCTTAATGAATTTGATGACCATGCTATTGAGCAAGCGATATTGCTCAAGGAACGAGACGGAGGCCAGGTTACGGTCATCGTTCCAGACGTTGAAGAGGCGGACAATGTGCTCTTCAACGCCGCCGCCAAGGGCGCCGACCAGCTTGTAAGAGTCGGCGGTGACTTTGACGAGAGCATAAGCAACCATGCTTATGCCCGTATTCTCGCGCCACTGATGCGAGATTTGCAGCCTGACCTGATCCTGACCGGGGTCCAGGCGCATAATGATCTGGATGGCCAGCTAGGTCCTCTGCTGGCTGAGTTCCTGAATTTTCCCTACGTAGGCTATGTAGCTGGCATCAAGTGTCAAAACGGCAAAGCGGAAGTGCGCAAAGAATACCCTGGCGGATTGACGGCCGAATTGGAAGTGAGCCTGCCGGCTGTGCTCGGCATCCAGGCTGCCGAGCAACCGCCCCGTTATGTCGCTTTTAGCAGAGTGCGACAGGCCATGAAAACGACTGTGATTGAAGAACGGAAGGCGATTGACCCAAGCCACCGTGGCGTGCCCGAGATCGGCCGTCTCTACCAACCTGAAAGTGGCAAACGAGCGGAGATGATAGAAGGAGAAGCAGATGAGGTTGCAGCCCGGCTGGTGGCGATTCTATCTGAACGGGGTTATTTGCAGAGGGGGCACTCATGAATAAAGACATTCTTGTCACGATTGAACATATTCGCGGACAGGTAGCGGAACTCTCCTATATGATGTTAGCTGCCGGTCGCATACTTGCCAAACAAACCGGTGGCGAAGTTGTGGCGTTGCTATTGGGCCATAACCAGCAACCGTTGGCAAACGACCTTGGAGCAGACAGAGTCTGGTATACGGATCACCCAAACCTGGCCGATTTCACAGCGGATGCGTATCTGGATGTGGTGGCGGGCCAGATCCAACTGGCGAGTCCCCGCGCTGTGTTATTCGGCCATTCCTCTATGGGCATGGACCTGGCCAGCGGGCTTTCAGCACGATTGAATCTGCCGCTGGTGACACAATGCCAGAAGATAACCCTTGTCGACGATGCGCTCCAATTTGTTTGCCAGCTATGCGGCGGTAAGATGATGGCCGAGGGGGTGCTGCCTGAGCCAACGGCACTCCTGACCATGGTTCCCGGTGACCTTAGCCCTGACGTAGGCCGGTCGGCCGTTGCGCCGGAGGTGGTCACTCAAGAGGCGCCAGGCCTTGAGAAGCTGCGCATCAAGCTGTTGCGTTACGTTGAGCCGGATGCTGACGATATTGACATTACCAAGGAATCGATCCTGATCGCCGTAGGACGAGGTTTAAGCAATAAAGATGATTTGGAGTTGGTGGAGGAGCTGGCCGAAAACCTGGGTGGGACCCTCTGCGCCTCGCGTCCCATCGTGGATCTGGGGTGGCTGCCCACTTCTCGCCTCATCGGCAAATCGGGCCGCATCGTCAAACCAAAGCTGTATCTGGCCCTGGGCATCAGCGGTGCCCCAGAACATGTCGAAGGCTTTATGGGCAGCGATATGATCGTCGCCATTAACACCGATCCTACCGCACCGATTTTTGATGTTGCCCACTTTGGAGCCGAAGTTGAAATGCTTGACCTGGTGGAAGAACTGACCGATCAGTTAGAGCTAACTCCGGTTTGATAAGCGATGACCTACCATATCGTAAAGTCCATCCTCGTATTAGCGGCCCTCTTACTCTGCGGCACTGTTTTTATGGTGCTGCTTTACCGTAACTTGTGGCTAAATTTGCGGCGGGGCCGGTCCGTTCCCCAATTTGGCGAATGGGGAGGACGGCTGAAAGGATTGGTCGTTTTTGCCGGCGGGCAGCTGCGGCTCTTTCGCTTTCTGAAACCGGGAACGGCTCATTTCTTCATATTTTGGGGATTTGTGATTCTAGCGCCGACGATTTTTGCCGCCATCGTCGAGGGATTAACAGTTGCATTCGATCCTAATCTCGTCTTGCCTATACTCGGCACGTTTGGCCCTCTGGCATTACTACAAGACCTGTTCGCCGTTCTGGTGATCCTTGCCGTTTCATATGGGCTTTATGTACGCCTCGTCGTTGAGCCATCACGCTACGAGGGGAGTCATAAGAGTCAGGGCGTGATGGTGCTTCTGGGCATCCTGACGATCATGATCAGCTTGTTGATCATGAATGGCATACGAATTAACTTGGGCGAGGATCCACTGCAGGCGTGGCGACCAATTTCAAGGGCTGTCGGTGGATTATTCGCCGGGTTAGATGAGGGCGTACAGGTCATCATTGGCGAAGCCAGTTATTGGGCACATCTGGCCGTGGTGTTGCTGTTCCTGATCGAGGTGCCCAGGGGGAAACACTTCCACGTGATAACAGCCTTGCCGGCCGTTTTTCTGCGTAACCTGGATCCGCCAGGTCTTCTTCCCGCGGCCCCAGAGCTTAATGGTCAGGTTGGCGTTAGTGAGGTCGAGCATCTCACCTGGCGGCAGATGTTGGATCTATATACCTGTACCGAGTGCGGTCGCTGCCAGGAATTCTGTCCAGGTCATATGAGCGGGCTACCACTGTCGCCCAAAATGTTGGTCATGAGCTTGCGCGACAATATGAAAGAGCGTGGAACAGCTCTGCGGGAAACTCCGGCTGACGATTCGAAGCTGGCGATACTCCAGAAATCCCTGGTGGGTGAGGTGCTCTCGGATGAAGAAATCTGGTCCTGCGCCACCTGTTACGCATGCGACCAGGAATGCCCACTCCTGATCGAGCATATCCCTCCCATCGTGGATATGCGGCGCTACCTGGTAACTGAAGGTCGGGTAGATGCTGAACTACAGGACGCGCTGATCAATCTGGGACGATACGGCAATTCCTTCGGCAAGTCTAAGCGAGCCCGGGCCAGGTGGTCCCGAAAAATACGGCCGAAAATTAAGGATGCGCGCAAAGAAACGGTTGACTACCTCTGGTTTGTGGGGGACTATGCATCCTATAGCGCCAGCCTGACGGCCATCACCCAGATGACGGCCGAAGTGCTGCAGCAGGCGGGCGTGGATTTTGGCATCCTGTATGAAGGGGAACAAAACGCGGGTAATGATGTGCGCCGAGCAGGTGAAGAGGGCTTGTTCGAAATGTTGCGCGACAAGAACGCGCAGACGTTGGGCCAGTGTAACTACAAAGCGATCTTCACGACCGATCCACACACCTATAATGCGCTCAAGAATGAGTACCCGCCCGAGGTTAACGGATCGCGTCCCATCCTGCACTACTCTGAATTGCTGGAGCAATTGATCAGTTCAGGACAGTTGGCGTTCAATAGAAAGCTGGAATATCGGGTGACTTATCAAGATCCCTGCTATCTCGGCCGTTATAACGATATATACGAGGCACCGCGGCGTGTGATAGCGGCTACCGGCTGCAACCTGGTGGAGTTGTCGCGACACGGCGATCGGGCCTTGTGCTGCGGCGCCGGTGGTGGTCGCATCTGGATGGCGGAGGGGACAATGCAAGAAAGGCCCAGCGAAACACGCATCCGCGAGGCGGCGCAGTTAGACAATCTAGACGCTTTTGTCGTTTCCTGCCCCAAAGACGTCACCATGTACCGGGATGCGATCAAAACGACGGGGAGTGAGAATCAACTGGTGGTCAAGGACCTGATTGAGTTGGTTCATGAAGCGCTGTCGAATGGGGGTGGAATAACTACTTAACTAGTAGAAGCATCACTCTTTTCCACACCTTTGTTCGATACCACATAGGACAAGATTCTACAACTTGATTGAACTCAAACGGTGCTTGAAAGCACTTTTTCAACAGGCTGAATTAATCTGCGAAATCTAGTAATCTTTGATACCATCACAGAAACTCCTGCCGCACATACGCTTCCGGCCGGATGGAAATGACCTGGCTGGCGCTGTCAGGCTGCATGCTTACGCCATAAATCGTTTGCGCCGCCTGTACTGTGCCCCGGTTGTGCGTGATCACGACAAACTGCGTCTTCAGACTCAATTCGCGTAAGATGTCGCGAAATCGGTTGATATTGGCCTCGTCCAAAGCCGCATCCACTTCGTCCATCACGCAGAAGGGAGTCGGCGAGACCTTCAGCAGTGAAAAGATCAATGCCGATGCCGTCAACGAGCGCTCACCTCCGGAGAGCAAACCCAACCCCTGTTCCTTGCGGTTGGGCAGACGCGCGATAATGTCCACGCCGCTGACCGTCAAATCATCGGGATCGGTCAGCACAAGCCGCGCCGAACCACCGCCGAAAAGTTGCGTAAACGTGTCGCCAAAGACCTCGTTGACCTTTTCCACGGTATCGGCAAAAGCGCGCGACGTTAGCTCGTCAAGTTCGCCGATAACCTGGCGCAGTTGTTCCTCGGTCACATTGAGGTCCTCTACCTGCTGTGTCATAAACTCAAAACGTGTTTGCGTTTCTTCATACTCGGCCGGGGCGTCCGGATTAACGCCACCCATTCGCTGCAGTTGGCCTCGGTACTGCTGGATGCTCTTTTCGATACCTGAAGGCAATTCGCTGACCTCAGGCAGTTGTTCCACAACACCGTCGAAGGGCAGCGGCGTGGGGCCAGTCTGATCTTTATCCAAACGCAAAGCTACCAGGCCCAGGTCAGTATGGATTCGTTCCTGTAAGGATTCTATCTGGCTTTCTTGCTGGGAGAAGCGCACCTGTGTCTGGGTGTAACGGGTTTCCGTTTCATGAGCCTGGCGCTGCATAGCGCCTGACCGCGTCTGGATCGCCAATAATTCGGTGCGGTGCTCGTTCAGTCTGGTCTGCAGCGGTTTGATTGCAGCTTCCAACTCCAGGCGTTGGTCTTGTAAACGCTGCTGTGAAACGGCCGATTCATCTTGTGCCAGGGTCGCTTGCTGCGTCAGGAAAGATCCCCGGCGTTGTTGCAAACGGCTTAGTTGTTGTTCCACCTGCCGTAATGTTGTGCGCCGGCTGTCTACCACCGCCAGTCGCCCGGCGACGATCGTTTCTGCTGCTGTGATCTGTTGCTGCAATCCCTGTTGCTGCTGGCGCGCTTCCGCTACAGGCAGCGACTCCAGCCTGGCCTTCACTTCGACCACTGTCGTTTCCAGGCGCACGGCCGTTGCCTCGCCCTTTTCAATTTTTGATGATAGAGCCTGGATTTGCTTTTGCAGGCGTTCTATCTCCTGTGTTAGGCGTTCCTGCTGCCTTTTCAGGAAAGCGTGTTGCTGGGTGGATTGATCCACACGCCTTTGCGCCGTGGAGACCAGTTGAATGCTCTCGCTCTCCAGCCGGCCCAGTTGCCCTTCTTCGTCGTTTAGTTTATCCACCTGGCGTTGTTGCTGTTGGATTGTCTCTTGCAGCTGGCTGACGGCCGTTTCGCTGCTCAACGCCTCTTTCCGGGCATCTTCTAAAGCTTCCTGCGCCTCGCGCCACGCTGTCTCCCGAGACAGGATACCCTCTTCCTGGCCGGGACGCCCGGTTTCCACCAGACCGCCAGCATGTACCACAAAACCATCGCTGGCTACGGCCAAACTGCCGGGCGGCAAAGAGGGGGCTAGCCGGTATGCTGTCTCCCGATCCCGCAGCAACAAGACAGGGCCCAGCAGCAGATCTGCTGCGGTTTGTCCCGCTTTCTTGCTCGTCACCACGTCGCTGGCCCAGCCGAAAACATCGCTTTCGTCTGGGGCGGGGGGTAAGGATGGGGGTTGAATATCGGCCACCGCAGCCACAGAGACCGTCTGCTTCTCCTCACTGTCCACCAACTTCCACAAGCTGGCTGCATCGGCAACGACCAGCGTCGCCAACCGCGACGACAGCGCCGCTTCGATGGCCGTCTTATGCCGCGCCGGGATATTAACCAGCCCCGCCAAAGATCCGACCAGTTCCACATCCTCGCCGACGGACACTTCCTTATGCCGCATCTGATCCAGAAGATCGACACGTGTTTCCAGGCGTGCCAACTGATCCTGCTGCCGGCGTAGCTGTTGCTGCTGCTTCTTTGCTTCCTGGCGCAACTTTTTTAGATCGCCGGTGATCCCCTTCCTCCGCTGCTGCACATCCTTTCGCTGCTGGCGTATGCTGCTTAATTTCTCTCGCCCTGATGCCAAAGCGGCCGTATGTTGCTGTTGCTCCTTTTCCAGACGCGGCAGTTGGTCAGGGTCTGACCCTTGCTGTTCCCCTTCCTGTTCCCGCAGCCGTGCTTTCATTTGGCTAAGCTGGCCTTCCGCCTGAGCCAGCCGCGTGCGCACGCTACGTTGTTGCCCTTCGGCCGTGGCCAACTTCTCCTGCCAGTTCTTGATTTCATCCTGCTGACCTTGAAATGATTGCTTGAAGGTTCGCAACTCGTGGCGTACGTTTTCCAGCTGCCCCTGCGCGCCACTCAGGTCATCAGTAGCCGCCGCCAACTGCTCTTGTGCTGCTGTGCGCTGTGCCTCCAAAGCTGGCAGTTGCAGCTCGATGTCTTCCAATTGGCGACGGATCGCCTCTTTGCGTTCCTCTAGAATGGCCGACTGTCGCCGTGCCTGCTCCAACTGCTCGCGCACATCCTCGCGCTTTTCCTGCAAATCGGCGATGCGCTGCTGTGCGCGGTTGATCTGTTGCTGCAGATCGTCGATATTTTGCTGCTGCACCAGCAAAGCGCGCCGGCTTTTTCGCCACTCTCTTTCCGCTTTTAATGCTTCCGAGCGTACCCGGCGCATATCTGTCCGCGCTTGATCCCATTTGAATCCATACCATATGCGCAGCAAGTTGCGTAAATCCTGGTTGATCTGATCGTAATTTCGCGCGCGTGTCGCCTGTCGCTTAAGTGAGTTTAAGCGTGGCTTTATCTCGGCCAGGATGTCATGCACTCTCTCCAAATTGTGCTGCGTCTCCTTCAGACGGCGCAACGTTTCGGCCCGCCGGGCTTTATAATGATTGATGCCCGCCGCCTCTTCAAACAAGGCGCGTCTCTCATCGGGGCGAATGGACAAAGCCTGGTCGATCAAGCCCTGGCCGATCATTGTGTACGTTCGCTGTGATAGACCACTTGTGGCCAGTAAATCCATGATGTCTTTTAATCGTACCTTCTGGCCGTTGAGAATATATTCATTATCGCCTGAGCGGAAGGCGCGACGGCTGATCTCCACTTCGCTGTAATCGATAGGCAGCCAGTTGTCGACATTATCCAGCGTTAGGGTGGCTTGGGCCATACCGGCGCGCGGCCGGATTTGGCTGCCGGTGAAGATCATATCGACCGTTCGTTTGCCGCGCAGGGTGCTATAACTCTGTTCTCCCAGCACCCAGCGTAAGGCGTCGGCGATATTGCTCTTGCCGCTGCCGTTTGGTCCGACAACGGCCGTAATACCCTCATCAAAAAGGAATTCCGTTCTGCTGGCGAATGTTTTATATCCTTGAAGTGTCAGCTTCTTTAGTTTCATGCCCATACACGGCTCAACCAGGCTCGAACTAATTATTCAGCGACGATAAATGAAGGGGAGAATGCTTGGATTATTTTGAATCATCCCTGTCGTTCGGCTGGCAAGCTACCGCGCGCAGTATAAACAGAAGAAGGGGAGTTGGCAAGTGTTGATTTCCTTGCCGCGGAGATTTGTCCGGTCTTCGCCTAAAACGCCTGACAGGTTGTTCGTGGACCCCAGAATCACGCTCATGTTGTCCTGGCGATGGGGCGTGTTATAATCGCCTCGATCTTTCATAGCGCAAATAGAGGCGAACCGCATGCGTTCGCCTTTCTGTTTTATTTCTCACTTATACAAGGAGAGTTCAGTGAACCTGCACGAATACCAGGCAAAAAGGTTATTTGCTGAACACGGTGTGCCTATTCCTGATGGAAAGGTAGCTCGCAGCCCGTCGGAAGCTCGGGATTTCGCACGTGAGCTGGGCGGCCGCGTTGTGGTAAAGGCCCAGGTCCACACTGGCGGTCGCGGCAAAGCGGGTGGTGTGAGGTTGGCCAACAGCCCTAACGAGGCCGAAGAAGCGGCAGCCCTGATCTTGGGTATGGATATCAAAGGTTTTACCGTTAATAAGGTGCTCATTGACCAGCAGGCGCCAGGCATCGATCAAGAGATTTACCTGGCCGTGCTCATTGACCGTGGGCGTCGTTTGCCCATGATCATGGCTTCGGCTGCCGGCGGCATGGATATTGAAGAAGTAGCGGAATCGACGCCGGAAGAAATATTTAAAGTTCACGTGAATCCCGATCTCGGCGTGCGTGGCTACCAGACCACTTATATCGCCGATGGTATGGAACTGCCCCGCGAACTTTGGCGTGATTTCCACAAGCTGGTCGTCGATCTCTACGCCTGCTTCGCTGCCAACGACGCTTCGCTAACGGAGGTCAATCCGTTGGTCATCACCGGTGAAGGTAAATTGCTGGCCGTGGACGGCAAGATGATTGTTGATGACAACGCACTGTCTCGCCACCCACGCATAGCCGAGATGCGAGACATTGAAGAAGAGCCAGAGTCAGAGCGTGAAGCGCGCAAAGCGGGTATCAACTTCATCAAACTCGACGGCAACATCGGCTGCATGGTTAACGGCGCGGGTCTGGCTATGTCCACTATGGACATTATCAAACTTTTCGGCGGTGAACCAGCGAACTTCCTGGATATCGGCGGAGGCGCGAAGGCGGAGCAAGTGGCAACGGCTCTACGCCTGATCCTCTCCGATGAAAATGTCGAGGCTGTACTCTTTAATATCTTTGGCGGCATCACGCGCGGGGACGAAGTGGCTCGGGGCATTATCACTGCTCTGGATCAAATAGATACCGACGTGCCTATGATTGTGCGTTTGGCCGGCACCAATGCTGAAGAAGGGCGAGAGATCTTGGCCAGCGCCCAGATGGAAACGGCCGCGACCCTTTCCGAAGCGGCCCGCAAAGCTGTTGCGGCGGCAAATGGAGCGCAGGAGTAAGTCATGAGCATCTTAGTAGACAATAACACCCGCTTGCTGGTGCAGGGAATCACCGGTCGTGAAGGGACTTTTCACACCAACCATATGATCGCGTACGGCACCAATGTAGTGGCTGGCGTTACCCCAGGCAAAGGTGGCCAAATCTTTGAGGGGGAAGGGGCCAGGGTGCCCGTATTTAACACGGCGCAAAAAGCGGTGGAGGAGACCGGGGCCAACACCACAGTCATATTTGTGCCGGCCCGTTTTGCCGCGGATGCCATTTACGAAGCGGCCGATGCTGGTATTGAACTGATTGTTTGTCTGACCGAGTACATCCCCGTTCTGGATATGATCAAAGTCCGCAATTACCTGGACGCCTTAAACACCGGCCTCATTGGCCCCAACTGCCCGGGCCTGATCACGCCGGGAGAGGCCAAGGTGGGCATCATCCCTGGCTCCATTGTCAAGCCAGGAAATGTTGGCGTCGTCTCCAAGAGCGGCACCTTGACTTATGAAGTCATCTTCGCTCTGTCTGAGCGGAACTTGGGCCAATCAACATGCGTGGGTATCGGCGGTGATCCTATCAAGGGCATGAATTTCATTAATGTCCTGGCGCTGTTCGAAGCCGATCCACAGACGGAACAGGTGATCCTCATCGGCGAGATTGGCGGCAATGCAGAAGAGCAAGCGGCCGAATATATCGCTCAGCACATGAGTAAACCGGTCACTGCTTTTATCGCCGGTCGCACCGCCCCGCCAGGACGGCGCATGGGTCACGCCGGGGCTATCATCGAAGGCAAGAGCGGAACGGCGGAAGGCAAAGTAGCTGCCTTACGTGATGCCGGCGTGCCAGTCGCCGATCACCCTGACCAAATTGTAGACTTAATTCGCGCTTAAGACGTGGTGAAATCAACGCTTTGTCGTTGATCGAACGTGAAGCGCAAAGCGTGAAACGTGGTAGATTTGTCACGTTTCACGCTTTTTGTGTAAAGAATGTATGCGTAAAATAATTCGCCGGGTGGATCCTGGCTTTGTGGTTGTCTTGGCAATCAGTTTGATCGCCATCTGGCCATTTTTAAGCCGTGCCAGCTTGCCTGAAGGGACTGATGCTGAACTTCATATCTTTCGCCTAGCCGAGCTGAGCTATCTGCTACGCGGCGGCGAGATTTTCCCCCGCTGGGCGCCCAACTTCTACCACGGTTACGGTTACCCTATCTTTAACTTCTACGCACCGTTGACCTACTATCTGGGAATCGTGCCCGAGCTCACCCCGTGGGCGGACGCGGTAGCGGCAGTAAAGGTTGTATTTATCCTGGGCTTGCTTCTGGGCGGTTTTGGCATGTACGGTTTCGTACGTGATAACTGGGGTAGGCGGGCCGGTTACGTAGCTGCGGCCGTTTTCCTTTACGCCCCTTACATCCAATATATCGATCCGCTTGTGCGCGGGGTTCTGCCGGAAACCTTCAGTTTTGGCGTATTTGCCGTAGCCTTGTGGGCGCTAGATCGCCTACGCCGCACAGGAGGGCGCTGGCCCTGGCTGATTTCCGTGCTTCTGGTAGCTGCGGTTATCCTTTCCCATAACCTGATGGGCCTGCTTTTTTTTGGTCTACTCGTCGCCTGGGCGACCTGGTTGTTGATCTTCGAATATCGCACGGCATCCGAACGACGACTGTTCGGCTGGCGTCTCTTCCCCGCACTGCTGCTGGGCTTGGGAGTGGCGGCTGCTTTTTGGCTGCCCGTTTTCTTAGAACGGGATGCCGTCAACTTAAATACGCTCATCGGGCAGCAAGACAACTACGACTTCCATACACATTTTCTCTCGCTGCGCGAAATGTTATCACCTTCGTTACTTTTGGATTGGGGAGCCACGGAGCCTGACTTCCGCTTTAACTTGGGAATCGCCCAATGGTTACTAGGCGGCCTCGGTTTGGTGTTGCTTTTGGCGCGTAAAGTCAGGCAAGGACGCCATCTTGCTTTTTTTGCCGTGGCATTGGTCGTTCTGCTTTTCATGATGCTTCCCATGTCCACAATTATCTGGGAGACGATCCCTTTCTTGCCCTTTTTCCAATTTCCCTGGCGTTTACTTGGCGCGGTCGCGGCTATGTTGGCCATCCTAGCCGGAGCCGGTACGGTAGCCCTAAGCGATTTGCTTTGGCCTTCTGCTTCTGAGGAACAGGACGCCGGGGCGAAAAATCGTCTTAAAGACAAGCGCGCCTGGTTGGCGGCCGTCTTAGTCGCTTTCCCCATCATTTTGGGCTTGCCGCTTAGCCAGCCACGTCCTTGGCCCGACTTTGGCGAAGTGAATCACCTGCGCATGACTCTCATTGAGAATACCGGGCGCTGGCTGGGTACGACATCCACGGCCGATTACGTGCCCGCCACCGTAGACACGATTCCCTCACGCAAGGGTTCTGTCGTGGCGCCTTTCGCCGTTGGCCGGCCGCCCGACCGAGTAAACTATGCTACGTTACCCGATGGCGCCACGGTAGAGACGAAAACCGTCCGGCCGTTGCTCACCCGCTACAGCGTCAATACGCCGAAACCAATGCCGCTGCGTCTCTATCAATTCGACTTTCCTGGTTGGCAAGCTCGTGTTGACGGCCAGCCTGTTGAAAAAGAACTAGGCCGTCCGGAAGGCTTTCTCATCATACCGGTCCCTGCCGGCGAACACGTGGTAGAAGTAGAATTTGGCAGCACGCCCGCGCGAAACCTGGCCTGGGCCATCAGTTTATTCTCATTGGCCGTCATGGCGCTCATTGCCTGGCGCCTGCCGCGCTCGCCCGGCTTACGGTCCGATATGACTTTCCGCGATTGGCCCACATTGATCGTCGTCTTGTTCTTGAGCGCCTTGATGGTGCTCATCTTCGAACCGGCTGGTATTCTGCATTACAATTCCAGCGGTAAAACGGCCGAACCGGCGCAAGTGCCTGTGTACGCCGATTTTGGCGAGCAGGTGGCCTTGTTAGGGTATGACCGTTCCAACACGAGCGCCGCAGCAGGCGAGTCCATCTACCTTACCCTCTATTGGAAAGCGCAACAGCCGCTGCAGATCAATTATCAGGTATTCATCCACGTGCTAGGACCGGATGGACTTGTAGCCCAATCGGATAAGTTAAACCCTGGAGATTTTCCAAGCCGCCGTTGGCCCGATGACAAATATGTGCGTGACGAACACGAGATACTTTTGCCTCCCGACTTGCCGCCTGGCCAATACGAAATCGCAACCGGGGTCTGGGTGCAAAGCGACGGCTGGCGATTACCCGTGTTGGATGGCAGGGGGGAGCAAGTTGGCGATCGCTTCACCTTATTTAACTTGGAAGCGACCGGCGAATGAAATAAACTACTTGCACAAACAAAAATGTTACGCAATTTTTTCCGGAAACTTGCCCACGTTCGATGTATGGGCAATAGAATCTCAGTTTCCGGGAAAAAGAGGGCATATGCCACCTATGCGCGTAATCAGCGGCAAAGCAAAAGGGCGAAAACTGAAGCGGGTTCCTGGAGACAGCACACGGCCGATCATGGATCGCGTCAAGGAAAACCTCTTCAATATCCTGGGCGATTGTGTGCCTGGCTCTCGTTGGTTGGATCTCTTCGCCGGAACGGGCCAGGTGGGCATTGAGGCCCTCAGCCGGGACGCTGCTCAAGTCTTTTTTGTGGATAACGTCGGGGGAGCGATCCGCACTATCAAAAACAACCTGCGCCATACAAGCCTCGCAGCGGGCGCCGTCGTCTTGCAAATGGATGCCTTCCGCTATCTGGACTCCCCGACGGGCGCTCCATTTGATCTCATTTATATCGCGCCGCCGCAATACAAGGGTATGTGGGAAAAAGTGCTGCTGATTCTGGACCAACGGCCGTCTGACTACTTGACACCCGAAGGGTTGGCGGTAGTGCAGATTGATCCTAAGGAATACCGTGACCTTGAACTGGATAAGCTGGTTGAAAGCGATCAGCGACGTTACGGTTCTACGTTACTTTGCTTCTATGAGTTGCCGGTCAGCGTCACCTGAATGACGCATTGTCCGGTGATATTCTCTCCTATATCTACCGTCGTGAGGCGTATCAAATAAGGCCCAGGTTGCCATGCGCTCAGATTGGCATTGCCCAGAAAACTCTCGCGCACCGGTTGGTTCACATTCCTGCCTAGCAAAGAAGCCCATAACCCGTTGGTCTGCGGGCCATTCGTCTCCAATATATAGTATTGGAAATTATCCGTATCGGCCGTGCCAAAGAATGAGAGCTCGCCGATCACGGCCGCCCCATCGCGTGGATCGCTGATATTGAGATCGGCGTTACAAGCGATAAAAGGCGTCGGCGGAACAAACGCCGTGGCAGTGGCAGTGGCGATGCTTTCATCCGCCGTCGTTTCCCCTCCAGCATCTGCGCCGGACAAAGTGACAGTTGGAGCCAGAGCCGGCGTGACCACAATGGGCCTATCAACCTGGGAATCCAATGGGGTTGGCGCCGAGAGCGGCGTAGAAAAGATATCTGGTGTTGGCGTCGGAGGTTTCAGAAGTTCTTGTGGCAGAGTAGGAGCAATACGTGTATTGACAAAATAGACGACAGCTATAATGAAGGAGAAGATGGCGATGAACAATAACGCGTTATTGCGCATACGCGCGCCCCGTTCCCTCTCCAGGCTAAACACCGCGCTACGCAAATTTCTCTGGGCGCGCCACAACTCCGTCGCGTACCAGAACAAACCCAGGGCCGAGAGAATGTAAATCCAAACATCATTGTGGATCAGGAAAACAAGTAGCCCGTCCATCGTTGGGTACTAATTGGCCTGCAAAGCCGGCTATTATACTTTCTCGCTTGCTTCTTCTAATTGCGTATAGATCTGAGTGGTTGAAATATTGGCGTGCCCCAATAGCCTTTGCACTTCCTCCAGGTCGGAGCCACTATCTAATTTATGTGCTGCAAAACTATGGCGTAAAGTGTGTGGGGTCACCTCGGAAGTGAGTTCCGCCTCCCGAGCATAGGACTTAATGATCAGCCACAAACCTTGACGCGTAAGCTGTTGTCCGCGATGGTTCAAAAAGAGAGCCGTCTCAGTGGGGTTTTTGAGCAGGTACGGCCGTCCATCTTCCAGGTACTTGTGCAGGATCTGGTGCATCTCTTTATCCAGCGGAACTTCTCGTGAGAGGCTTTCCCCTTCGCGCACCTTGACCCGCAACAGTTTCCTCTCCAAGTCAACGTCGTCCATTTGCAAAAAGACGACTTCTGAAACTCTCATGCCCGTGGCATACAGCATGTTGAGCAACGCGGCATCACGCAGGTGTTTGGGTGTATCACCCCGGTTCGGCGCCTGCAACAATTCTCCAATCTCTTTGGCAGCCAGGGTTTTGGGTAGACGTTTTTCTACTTTAGGTGAGTCAATATCTTCCGTTGGATTGTGTGCCACCATGCTGCGCGCGTGTAGATAATTGAAGAACGACTTAACTGCAGCGACCTTGCGCGCGATGGAGGATGGGGCATATGGCTTCTTACGGTGCTGGAGATCGTATACATATTCATCAACGATCTCAGGTGTCACCTCCGCCCAACTATTAAGACGCTCGGCACGGCCGTGCATCAAGAAATCAAAGAATTGGTTCAGGTCATTACGGTAAGCAGCAACCGTGTTTTCAGAGTAACGGTATTCGCTCTTGAGGAATGTCAAGAAGGTTTGCAGCACTTGTTCCATTTGTACGGTACTCCTGTACGACTGATCTTCGCGTAAAACCGATAACTGCCAATAAATACAATAAACCAATACTATTTCGTATAGCTGGAAACAGAGTGCCACTCAATAATTGTTTAAAAACACTCCAGCCCAGCTTCAACTGAGCCATTACGGATTATCAGCGGTTGGCGGCCCGCATCCTAAACAGGTACCTGTTAAAGGATTATGTAATTTTGGCTGCAAGGGCATTATATCATTACTTTTCATAAGATCAATGACCAATCGACATAATTCGACAAAAATCACGTTATGTTTACGTAATAATTGCTCAAACCGAGGCGTTATTTTCGTGTAGCACTGCGAGGTGCCCTTGAAGTACTTTATGTTTGCCAAAACGGTGACCTTTGCTGTATGATGCCTTACAGCAAACAAAATAACCTGTACCTTACATCCTATTATCCCACGAGTTAACATGAGCCAGAGCATAGTAGCAAAAAGAGAATCGAGAGATTCCCTTTCTTTGCCGAGCCTCTTCACTCCCATGGTAGGCTTGGTTCAACTATTATAGGAGAGAGCAATATGTCTATTAACCAGCCACAGAAGGTGCTGCTCGCTGGAGCAGCCGGTCGCGACTTTCACAACTTTAATACCTATTTTCGCCAGAACAACGCTTACCGCGTCATAGGATTTACAGCGACCCAAATTCCTAACATCGAAGGGAGACGTTATCCCGCGATGTTGGCGGGCTCGCTATATCCTGATGGCATTCCAATTTATCCCGAGGACGGACTAGAAGATCTGATCGATCGCCATGGTATCGATGATGTCGTATTTGCCTATTCTGACGTATCGCATGAAACGGTCATGCACCTGGCCTCGCGTACGCTTGCCGCGGGAGCCGGTTTCCGCTTTCTGAGCCCTTTGCAGACCATGGTTGCATCTAGCAAACCGCTGGTTTCAGTCTGTGCCGTGCGCACGGGCTGCGGTAAAAGCCAGACATCTCGTCGCGTTCTGAGCATTTTGCAGGATGAGATAGGGTACGAGCGTGTAGTGGCCATTCGCCATCCAATGCCCTATGGCGACCTGGCGCAGCAGTCGGTGCAGCGCTTTGCCACGCATGAAGACATGGAACGCCACAATTGCACCATTGAAGAAATGGAGGAATACGAGCCCTATGTTGAGCGCGGAGCGGTCATCTACGCAGGTATCGATTACGAAGCCATCTTGCGCCAGGCGGAAGCGGAAGCAGATATAATTATTTGGGACGGTGGCAACAATGATTTGCCCTTCTATCGTTCTGATTTCCATATTGTCGTGACCGACCCACACCGCCCTGGCCACGAACTAAGGTACCATCCCGGTGAGACCAATCTCCGCATGGCGGACGCCGTGGTGATCAATAAGGTAGACACGGCCGATCACGAAAACGTGGTTACCGTTCAGCATAATATCCGCCAGGTAAATCCGGGAGCGACGATCGTCAAGGCTGCTTCGCCGATCTTTGTTTCTGATCCTGCCGCCATTCGCGGCAAGCGGGTGCTTGTTGTCGAAGATGGTCCTACCTTGACCCACGGCGAAATGGCTTATGGGGCTGGGGTTGTAGCTGCCGATTATTTCGATGCCGCCGAGATCGTGGATCCGCGGCCCTATGCTGTGCGGTCGATCAGCGCCACCTATGAGAAGTATCCCACAACGGGGACGGTGTTGCCGGCCATGGGCTATGGAGATGAACAAATTGCCGACCTGCAAGAGACAATCAACAACACGCCCGCCGATGTCGTCCTGGTCGCCACACCCATCGACCTGGCGCGCATTGTGGATATCCAGAAGCCGAACCAACGGGTTCGCTATGAGCTGCAAGAGATTGGTCGTCCAACCCTGACAGAGCTGCTGCAAGCCCGCTTCGGCCGTTCCTAATACCTAAACCCGAAACACGTTTTTTTGGCAGTCCAGTAGGTCTCAGTAGAAAGGAGATCCTACTCCATTCCATAAACCGGGTTTCCCTCTATATTGGCGTATCGAAGCGCGATTATTTTGTGTATAATGTCATTAGGGTTATTGGCCTCCCCTAAGTTCTCTGGTGAGGTCACAAAAAAAGTTGCTCTGAGTTTGTGAACAAGACTGTTTCTTGTTAAAAGAGGTAAATATAAGCCTGACTTAACCCATCGTCTTCAGGGAGTCAATTCGCGCCTCCCGAGCCCTCACTAAGGAAAACTCACGCAAATTCCTTTGCGGCTTTGCATCTTTGCGCCTTTGCGTGAGACTCTTTTCCAAGCAGACTACATGGACCAGCGCCCACCACCATGAACGTAAAGCAACCTTATCCAGGTTGCGATCAAGCTGGAATGCTTGATTTACAGAGGAGGTTGTTTATGCAGACAATATCACAAAGTTTTAGCCTATTGTGGGGAGCCTTATTCCTAGAGAGCCGCGCTTATGCCGCTATGCGAGCCAACGAGAGCCCGGTCAAAAAGGGTTTGATCATCTTGATCATCCTCGGCTTGGCCGTAGCCGTAGCGGGAATTATCGGCACCACGCTGGAGTGGGCTAGCAGCCCCTCGCTGGATACCATCCGCGATACAATTTATGAAATGTACCAGCAAAGTCCCTGGTGGCAATTCATCGAAGCGGAACCCCAGGCCTTGCAGACGTTCCAACAAACTTGGGACCAGATTTGGCAGATCATGGGTTTCGTGATTCCTTCGCCTGCGTCTTCGTTGTCTGGGCTTATACTCGCGCCCTTGAGCCTCATTCTCAGCTGGCTGATCTTCGGCGTCGTGGCCCATCTTTTTGCCCGAATACTTGGGGGAACAGCCAACCTGGGCCAGACACTGGGAGCGACCTCTCTGGCCGCAGCGCCCCAGCTGCTTGTGCTTCTGACCGCCGTGCCTTTCTTGGTCGTAGCCGGCATCGCCACCTGGACATTGCTTTGTCGCTACATGGCCATCCGTGTAACGCACGAGCTCTCTTGGGCGCGAGCCATGTGGTCCGTGATATTGCCTCAGGTTGCCCTCCTGATCCTGGTAGTTATTTTCGTGGGCTTAGCTGGCATTGCATTAGGTCCGATCATTG
>JAACFF010000314.1 GCA_009937635.1 Chloroflexota bacterium | reverse complement strand
CGTCAATGTCGGAGCGGCTGGCGATATAAACGGCCAAGGTGTGTCCTCCATCGTAGAAGGTGCGTCTACGTCGCCCGGGTGCGCTTACGGGCTGCCACTCCTCAATGCCAGGAAACCCATGTTCATGAAAGACCCGTTCTGACTGCCCCATCAGCACCAAGTTGATCTTGTCCAAACAGGCGGGTAAGCGCCGAATGGAATAAATAAACGCAGCAAGGTCTGGTTCGAGGTCATTGGCGTGGACATGAAGCGCGGAGTGCATGCGCTTGTGCGCTTCGGCTAAAGTCTTGATTTGCACAGCGCGCGTACTTCGCAGCAATGAATAGTAGGTTCGCAAGTAGAGATTGATATCTTGATTGCCAGAACTTGGTACGGTTCGAATCATAATTTACTCTTGTAACGAATTCTCGTCACACTTTGCCTGTATTCGCAGCCAGGACATGAACGCTTCCCTTTCCTGGGATTACTTCACCTACTACAATCGCGTCAGCGCAACGCTCTTGAAAACGCTCAACCATTTCTGGCGCAACGGCCACCAGGAGGCCACCCGACGTTTCCGGGGTAAATAGCATATTTTGCATCAATGAGCTTACACCGTCTCCAAAAATGATGTATTGCTCAAAGAAGCGCATATTGTTTCCCATTCCACCAGGAAATGCGCCTGCTCTACCGTAGCTGACTGCCCCGGGCAGCCAAGGCAACTGATCCAGGAAGAATCGAAAATCCACATTGCCCTGCGCAGTCATCTCTCGTGCATGCCCAAGTAAGCCGAATCCAGTGATATCGGTGACAGCGCTCGCATTTACGACTTGGGCAGCCATAGCCGCGTCTTTGTTAAGTGCCTTCATGCTCTCGACGGCGATCGCAACATGGTCTTCAGACGCAATCTGCTGTTTCAACGCCGTTGTAATCACGCCAACACCCAGCGGTTTGGTCAAGAGTAAAATATTGCCTGGACTGGCGCCTCCCTTAATCTTCACCTTTTCAGGATCAATCAGTCCTGTAACAGCTAAACCATACTTAGGTTCTTTATCGTTGACGCTGTGTCCGCCCACGACGACTGCCCCAGCTTCTGCCACTTTTTCAGCACCACCGCGTAAGATCTCGCGCAGAATGTCTGAACCTAAGTGGTCTGGGAAGGCGACCAGGTTGATGGCGAATAGGACATCTCCGCCCATAGCGTAGATGTCCGACATGGCGTTGGCCGCGGCGATCGCTCCAAAATCATAGGGATCATCTACCACAGGTGGGAAGAAGTCTGTGGTAGAAATGATGGCCTGCCGATCGTTGAGCCGGTATACGGCCGCATCATCCGCTTTCGCCAAACCAACCAACAAGTCAGGGAAATCCACAGATTTGAAAGTTTGCCTTATAGGCTCTAACGCTTGTTCCAGCTCCGACGGAGCCAGTTTAGAAGCTCAACCGGCGCACGATGCCAGAGCTGTGAGCCGAATCTTCTTGCCACTCATGCACACCTCCAATATTCGATCATAGTACGCGAAGTATACATCATGCCAATGCCTCCGCAATTGTAATTGACGCTACACAGGGTCGAAAATATAATGACACAATCATGAAACAAAAGGGATTGTCTCGCTTCGAACGATTGGCCCAGGAGATGGTGGAAGGAACATTCGGCCGTCTGTTTGGTGGTCGCCTGGAGCCACTCGATGTAGCCGGCCGCTTGCTTAGGGCTCTGGAAGACAGTACAGTAGACGGCCAAATGGCTTCCGCCTACCAGGTTGAGCTGAATCCTGAAGATTTAGACTCACTGACTGCCGAAAACCCAAAATTGGCTGAAGATTTAGCGGATGTCGCCGGTCGCCTAGGTGTTTACGCTGGTGTAGCTGGATCTGAATTGCCTCTCATACAACTGGTGGCAAACCCGGCAATTAAACGCCATCGCGTTAGCATTACCGCCCTGCTGGATGGCGAAACCGAAGTGAACGAAATAACGCAAACTTTCAATCGAAGCAGTCGATATGAGGCATCACTCGAAAAATTAAAGGAAATTGACGCCTTCTTGATCGTTCAAGGACGGCGTCACGTGCCGCTCAATCGCCCGCTGATAACCATGGGTCGCCGCACCGAGAATGATATTGTGCTTGATCTGCCAACGGTGAGCAGACAACACGCACAGATTCGGTGGCGCTTTAGCCGATTTGTACTTTACGATGTAAGTAGCCGAGGCCACACACTTGTCAATGGACACGTAATCAACGAACATGTTTTGCAGCCGGGCGATGTTATCGCCCTGAGTGACGCGCTCCTTGTATATGGAGAGGGCAGCGACGAGAAATTGCGGCAACGCTCCGATTTTGACGATGATATGGGTCAAACATTGATTCGAAAGCCTGGGAGCTCATGAATCAGGCGCTTCTCCTATTCGCTTTTCGACTGGTTAGCGCGGGTATACTGTTAGCGCTGCTCGGTGGTATGGCCTGGTTGGTTTACCAAGACTTGCGCATGTCTGCCGCAACGGCCGCGGAACAGCATCAAGCACTGGGCCATTTGCGTGTCGTTGTTAGTGAGGAGCGTGGGCCGAGCTTAGATACACTTTTCCCACTTTTGCCGGTGACCAGTATAGGCCGTGCGCAAGGAAACACTGTCGTGATAGATGATGGATATGTATCTAGTGAGCACGTGATGATCTCTCGTAGGGGAAAACAATTGTGGATTGAGGATTTGGGTAGCCGCAATGGAACACTACTTAATGATCTGCCTCTCACTGAAACTACTGTTGTGAGTAGTGGCGATATTATTACTGTTGGCGGTGCTAAATTAAAGATAGAGTTGGCCCAACACGCGTAGTGGCGAGCACAGCATGTTAATACTTGTCGATAGTTTGTTGTTTCTGCTGGGCGTTGCGGTCGTGGGCTCTGCATTAACCTCGGCCGTTCTAACCTTGGTTCTGCCCCGCGGGACGCGAGATTTTCTCACACTTGTTGTTTTCAAACTCACATGGTTGTTGTTCCTACCGCCGACCCGTTTAGCCCATAGCTATAAACAGCGTGACCATGTCATGGCCCTTTATGCGCCGTTGACACTTCTGCTCCTTCCTGTTATCTGGCTCACGTTGGTCCTTCTCGGCTATATGATGATGTACTGGGCTATAGGAGTACGACCGCTGGCCGAGGCATTTCTTCTCAGTGGTTCCTCGTTGTTTACGCTGGGCTTTGCCCAGGCCAACAGCACGATTGAACTGATCCTGGTCTTTAGCGAGGCCGGAATAGGTCTTGGTTTGGTTGCCCTGCTCATTGCCTACCTCCCCTCGATGTACAGTGCATTTTCATATCGGGAAAAGGCGGTCAACCTGCTTGAGGTACGCGCAGGCTCACCTCCCTCTGCTGTAGAGTGGCTCCTTCGCGCCCAGCGCAATGAGTGGCTGGAAGACCTGGGTGAGGATTTTGCTGTATGGGAGAGCTGGTTTGCCGAGCTGGAGGAGAGCCATACTTCCCTGTCACCTTTAGTCTTCTTTCGTTCACCTCAGCCGGACCGATCTTGGATCACCGCGACCGGCGCAGTTTTGGATTCGGCCGCGCTAATGCTTGCGGCAGTAGACGTTAATTTCGACGACAGGAATGCCAAACTATGTCTGAGAGCAGGATATCTCGCCTTAATGCAGATCGCGGACCTTTTTGGTATCTGGTACAATGCCGAATCACGAATTCCCGATGAACCGATTAGCGTCAGCAGAGAAGAGTTTTATGATGCGTGCAATCAATTGGCAGACGGTGGCGTGCCGCTCAAAGAAGACCTAGAGCAGGGATGGCTGGATTTTGCGGGCTGGCGAGTTAACTATGATCGCACGCTGGTGGCCCTGGCTGCGCTAACACGAGCCCCCTATGCCCCTTGGTCTTCGGACCGGTCAGTGCGGGGAATGCGCGACAAGTCACCTGGGTGCGTCAGAGACCGGTAGAAAGGCCTGGTAAATTTTCTCAGGACAGATTCGTTTAAACTGCGACGGATTACATTATGCGAGCATATCTAAGGGATGATTATGATAAGCGGCCCGATTTTTCCTGGGTGCTTTTGCGCCGTGTATGGGAGTTCGCCAAACCGTACCGCTGGCGCGTTGTTGGTTTGCTCGTAACCATCTTGCTTATTACGGCCATATCGCTTGTGTCACCCTTGCTATTCCGGGCGATGATCGATGTTGCCATACCCGAAGGCGATTCACAAATGATTACGTTATTGGCACTGGGTATGATGGCGGTGCCCTTGATCAGTGGTGTTATTGGTGTTGCGCAACGTTGGCTCAATTCACAGATTGGAGAAGGTGTGATCTTCGATCTGCGTCGCGAATTGTATACACACATGCAGCATATGTCGTTGCGTTTCTTTACCCAAACCCGCACTGGGGAAATCATGTCCAGACTAAACAATGATGTCATCGGTGCGCAACGTGCTATCAGCGATACGGCCGTCACTATCATTTCTAATGTGATCAAAGTGGTAGCTACATTGGCGATAATGTTTGCTATAGATTGGCGCTTAACGCTGTTGGGCGTCGCCGTGTTACCGCTTTTCATGCTGCCGGCCAGGCGTGCCGGCCGTCGATTGCGTGATCTTCGCCGTAAGTCGATGGTGCTAAATGCAGAGATGAATGCCACCATGAACGAAACTCTAAACGTGAGTGGAGCCCTATTAGTAAAACTCTTTGGACGAGAAGGTTATGAACTCGATCGTTTTAGCCGTGACGCCAAAGGCGTCCGCGACATTGGTATCCAACAAGCTGTTGTCATGCGTTGGTTTTTCATGTTGTTGGGTGTCGTAAGTGCTATTGGAACGGCCGTTGTTTATCTCGTTGGTGGCCATCTTGTGCTCGCTGGCACCTTCACGATTGGAACGATTGTTGCCTTCGCTGCCTACCTCGGCCAACTCTACGGCCCACTCGCGTCATTGACGACCGCACCAGTTGAGCTTGCTCAAAGCATGGTCAGTTTTGAGCGTGTCTTTGAGGTGCTTGACACACCAATAGAAATAAACGAGCGATCCCGCCCTCGGACGCTGGAGGCTGCCAACGGCCGTATCGAATTTGAGCATATTTGTTTTGATTATGAGTATCTGTCGGAAGGGCAGTCAGCGGGCCTGGAAGAAGTTGCCCGCTACGGTTGGCATGCCAGCGATAGAGCCGCTCTGTTAAAACGAGGAAAGGAGACAGATGTCCAAGAAAACGGTGATGAACCCCTAAAACCGCGCCAGCAGCGTTGGGCGCTTGAGGACGTGAGTTTTACGATTGAACCGGGACAATTGGCTGCTCTTGTAGGTCCAAGTGGTGCTGGCAAGACGACAATTACTTATATGATTCCCCGCTTGTACGATCCCACAGACGGCCGTGTGTTGATTGACAATGCTGATATCCGCGAAGCGTCACTGCAATCACTGGCCGACAACATCGGTATGGTTACCCAGGAGACCTACCTCTTTTATGACACCATCCGCGCCAATCTTTTCTATGCCAATCCAACAGCCACTGAACAACAAATGATTGACGCGGCCAAGGCGGCCAATATTCACGATTTTATCGCTCAACTACCCGATGGTTATGACACCGTAGTTGGCGAACGTGGATATCGATTGAGTGGCGGAGAAAGGCAGCGCATCGCTATCGCTCGCGTATTGTTGAAGGACGCGAGAATCCTGGTACTTGACGAAGCGACGTCCAGTCTTGATTCACTATCCGAGGCCCTGATTCAGGAAGCCTTGCAGCGCGTGATGGAGGGCCGCACAAGTTTGGTCATTGCCCATCGCTTGTCCACAATTTTGGCTGCAGATCTGATTCTGGTAATGGAGAAAGGTCGATTGGTTGAACAAGGGACGCATGCCGATCTCTTGGCCCAAGGTGGCCTCTATGCCAGCTTGTACGAAACCCAGTTTCAGCAGGCAAATTAAACCTACATTGATATCGATCCTTTGCGGAAATCGGATCTACCGAGGATAGCATTGATTAGGGTAGGGGACCCATTGGCCGATGTCTGCTTTGCTTCTTCAAAGGCTTCCGCGATCAACTCCGGATCGTCCAATTTCTTGCCCACGCCGCCGAAGCCCTCGACTACCCGGTGATAATCGCTGTGTCTAAGAACCACGCCTACATCATCCTTGAGCATTTCTATTTGCTCGCGGGCAATTTGAGCCCAACTGGCATCGTTGCCGATCAGGCCAATGATCGGAACCTGGTGGCGTACAAAGGTGTCGTATTCAGAAAGACTATATCCCGCTGACCCGTCGCCATAAATGATCCAAACTTCTGATTCGGGTCTGTTTAGCTTAGCGGCCAAAGCGAATCCAGCGCCAACGCCAAGCGTTCCAAATGGGCCAGGGTCCAGCCAGCTCAAGGGGCCTGGCGGCTTCAAGATATAAGATGCTGTGGCCACAAAGTCACCGCCGTCGGCTATCAAGATGGTATCAGACCCTATGTGACCGTCGAGTTCCCGGAAAAGGTGTAATGGATTGATATTGCCAACCGCCTCATGCGAGCGCTGTCTAATTTCTTCATTCCGCTCCTGGTCGCGATCGTGCAATTGGCCTAACCATGGATTCCAACGAGGCTCCTCAGAAAAATGAGTTGCCAGTGTCCGCAAAAAGGCTCCAGGATCGCCTACCACGCCAATATCGGGCCGCCGGTTCATGGTTAAGTCCTTGCGACTGCGGTTGGCAGCGCCATAAAAGGCTCTGCCACGGATCAGGTTACCATAGTTCAGGCGAAAGTCGGCTGGCACCCCGGCCAGCAAGACAAAGTCAGCATCCTTAAGGGCAAGTCTCCGCTTGTGTCGTATATGCTGTGGATGATCTCGTCCCAACAGGCCGCGGGCCATGCCCGATAGATACACAGGTGCTCCAATATGCTCCAATGCAGTGGCGACGTGCTTGACTTGAGTGACATCCAGAACGGCCTGGTTGCCGACAATAAATAGCGGACGCTCCGTTTTCTTAAGAGCGTGGGCGATTTTACCGATCTTTCCGCTATTGAGAGCTGGCGAGTCAATCTCGATCGCTGGACCCGCTTCTTGACCCTCCGCACCGGAAAACAGTCTGTTCACATGCCAGTTCAGATACTGATTGACGGCTTTTTGGCTCAATCTGCGACTTTGCCTGGAAGCGCCGTACATTTCTCGCACAATTGCTTCGTCATACAATAAGTCCATAGGCGCTTCGACGAATGCCGGGCCGGGCACGCCGCTTGAAGCGCGGCGAAACGCCTCTTCAAGCGCCGGAACCAGATCTTTTACACGCCGCACGGCCCGAGACCACTTGACAGCCGATTTGAGCAATGAGAGCTGGTC
>JAACFF010000047.1 GCA_009937635.1 Chloroflexota bacterium | reverse complement strand
GTGGATGTGGATGATGTTCTAACAAGTTTCGATACGTCGGCGTTGAGCTTGAGCCAGGAGGTGAGAGATCCCGAAGGGATAGCTTTCAACACAGATACCGGGAATTTATATCTCGTTGGCAATCCTCCGACGAACATCGTCGAGGTAACGACCGCCGGTGCATATGTGCGGACCATTGATATATCTGACTCGGTAGCGGATAACCCGGCCGGACTGGCTTATGCGCCAAGTAGCACTACTCCCAATACTTCTGACATTTATATCGTCGATCGTGGAGTCGATAACAATAGCGATCCAAACGAAAATGACGGCAAAGTATACGAAATGACCTTGCCGCCGCTTCCGCTACAGCAGCCCATAGCCAACGATGACAACGCCGTCACCAGCAGAGACAAGGCCGTTACGATCGGCGTAGCTGCCAACGACAGCGACGCGGACGGTAACCTGGATCCAAGTACGGCGAACAGCAGCTGCACCTATGGCTCTAGCGGTTGCGGTGGTGCTGCCAACGGATCGTTGGCGGACAACGCTAACGGCAGTATCACCTACACTCCCAATCCAGGCTTCACCGGCAGCGACAGCTTCGTTTATGAAATTTGTGACGCTGGTCTGTTGTGCGATACAGCCACGGTGACTATCACCATCACAATCCCTAACGATCCACCGCTGGCTGTTGATGACAGTGCGACAACGCCTGAGGATACGGCGGTAATTATCAACGTGGCCGGTAACGACAGCGATCCGGACGGAAACCTTGACGCCAACACAGCCAACAGCGCCTGCACCAATGGATCGGCTGGCTGCCTTGGAGCGTCCAGCGGGTCGATGGCGGACAATGGCGACGGCACCATCACCTACACCCCTAACCCAGATTTCAATGGCAGTGACAGCTTCGTTTATGAGATTTGTGACACCCTTGCTGTTTGTGTTACGGCTACTGTCAACATAACCGTCGATCCAGTCAACGATCAGCCCGCAGCCATGGACGACAACGCCGCCACCGTGGCCAACACAGTCGTAACCATCGATGTAACGAGCAACGACAGCGACGCGGATGGCAATCTCGATCCGGCTACGGCCAATACGAGCTGTGGCGGCTGTTCTACTCCGCTCAATGGCACCTTAGTCGCTGCCGGCGCCGGTAGCTTCAATTACACGCCGAACCCGGGTTTCACGGGGAATGATAGCTTCGTCTACCAGGTCTGCGACACGGGTGGCCTTTGTGATACGGCTTCGGTCAGCGTCGTTGTAGGCACCAGCACTTTTGAGGTGCGAGTTTCAGCCAGTTCAGATGATGCGGAAGAAAGATCCACCGGGGGTGTGGCACTAACCAGCAGTGATCTCGAAATCGTTCAAGAGAGCACTACGCAAACAGTTGGCCTGCGCTTCAACGGGGTAAATATCCCGCAAGGCTCAATCGTCAGCAAAGCCTACATCCAGTTTCAGGCGGATGAGGCAAATGCTGAGGTCACTGCGCTAACTATCGAAGGCCAAGCCAGCGATCATGCAGACACTTTTGTCGCGGTCAACAGTGATGTTTCATTAAGACCGCGCACATCTGCTTCGGTGGCCTGGGCGCCCGCGCCTTGGAATGTAGGAGAAGCAGGTCCGGCGCAGCAAACGACGGATATCGCCGCGGTTATTGAAGAGATTGTCGGTCGGACTGGTTGGGTCAGCGGTAATTCGTTGGCCATTATTATCGGCGGCAGCGGAAAGCGGGTAGCGGAGGCGTATGATGGCGTTTCATCTGCGGCTCCTTTGCTACACGTAGAGTTCGCGTCATTTGGCGACCAACCACCAGAAATTACGATCAACGCGCCAGCGGATGGATCGACATTCTTCGCCGGTGACAGTATCAACTTTAGCGGCACGGCCAGTGACGACAAGGATGGAAACTTAACGGCAAGCCTGGCCTGGACGTCGGACGTTTTCGGAGCCATTGGCAATGGAGGTTCCTTCTCGCGATCTGATTTGCCCGAGGGCATACATAACATTACGGCCACAGTAACGGACAGTGAGAATCAGACTACTGTTACCAGCGCTACCATCACCGTATTTGCCAGCGATACGCCGGTGCTCGTCGGCGCGGGGGATATCGCAGAAGATAGCCCGGGTGCTGAACTAACGGCGCAGTTACTGGAAACTATCCCAGGTACCGTAGTCACCCTGGGGGATAATGCTTACCCGGATGGCTCAGATGCTGATTTCGCTGCCTATTATGAGCCCACTTGGGGCCGGCATAAGGCCCGAACCCGTCCCGCAACCGGCAACCATGAATATAATACGCCGTTGGCCGCAGGTCATTTCAATTATTTCGGCGCGGCCGCGGGTGACCCAACTAAAGGGTACTACAGTTTCGACGTGGCGGACTGGCATATCATCGTCCTTAACACCCAATGTTCGGAGGTTGGCGGCTGCGAAACCAGTTCACCTCAAGGCCAGTGGCTTCGAAGCGATCTGGACGCGAATCCCAGTACATGCACCCTGGCGATTTTTCATCGGCCATTGTTCAGCTCAGGCGGTGGAGATCTAGAGGGGCAGGATTTTTGGACACAGCTGTACAACGCCGGCGCAGATGTCGTTTTGAGTGGCCACAAGCACAGCTACGAGCGCTTCGACCCGCAGGATCCGGCCGGCGTATTGGATCTGACGAATGGCATTCGAGAGTTTGTCGTGGGTACAGGCGGCTCAGTCCTTAGCTCTTTGCCAGCAGCTTCTGCACCAAACGCCGTGACCAGAAACGACCAGGCCCATGGCGTTCTAAAGATGACGCTACATCCTACCAGCTACGATTGGGAGTTTATTCCCGTCGCCGGCGAAACGTACACTGACACCGGGAGTGCAGCCTGCGTTACAAGTAATATTCCACCGGTAGCCAATGACGACAGCGCCGGCACGCTTGAAGACGTGCCGGTAACTGTCGACGTGACAGCCAATGACAGCGATCCGGACGGCACCCTTGACCCGACGACGGCCAACACGACCTGCAGCGGCTGTTCCGAACCGGCCAACGGGACAGTGATTAGCCAAGGGAACGGCAGCTTCAACTATACACCGAACCCAGATTTCAATGGCCTTGACAGTTTCGTGTACGAAGTCTGTGACACCTTAAACGCCTGCAGCACGGCAACAGTCAATATCAGCGTGAATCCAGTGGCAGACCCTCCACTGGTTAATGATGATAGCGCAAGCACCGCTAAGAATACCCCGGCGACGATTGATGTGCTGGCCAATGACAGCGATCCGGACGGCGACCTGAACCCGGCGACGGTTAACAACACCTGCGTAGGCTGTACCAGCCCTACCAACGGCAGCCTGGTCAAAAACTTGGACAACACATTTACGTACACACCGAACACCGATTATGTCGGTCCGGACAGCTTCGTCTATGAGGTCTGTGACACCACCCCAGCATGCGACATGGCCACCGTGAATATCACGGTTACGCCAACCAATGATCCGCCGCTGGCCAGCGACGACAGCGCTGGGACAAATGAGGACGCAGCTGTAAACATCAACGTGGCTGCCAATGACAGCGACCCGGATGGTAACCTGGTTTCGACCTCGGCCAACAGCACCTGCGCCAATGGATCTTCCGGCTGTAATGGGGCTGCCAATGGCTCGCTGACGGATGGCGGCGACGGCACCATCACTTACACCCCCAACCAGGATTTCAACGGCGCTGATAGCTTCGTCTACGAAATCTGCGACAACCTGGGCCTTTGTGCCACGGCTACGGTGACTATCACGGTTACGGCCGTTGCTGATCCTCCTGTGGCTGCGGACGACAGCGCCAACACGGTCGAGAATACAGTTGTGACCATTGATGTGGCGGCCAATGACAGCGACCCGGATAACGACCTGGATCTGGCTTCGACTAATACAGGCTGTGTGGGCTGTACCGGGCCGAGCAGTGGGACGTTGGACAATACCGGCGGCGGCAACTTTAGCTACACGCCGAACCCGGGTTTCATAGGCAGTGATAACTTCGTCTACGAGATCTGCGACAGCACCGGGCTGTGTGATACGGCCGCCGTAGCCATCACCGTCATCCCGGCCGCTCCTGAAATCTTCGAAGTTCGCGTTGCTGCGGGCGAAGATGATGGCGAAGAGAGACTTTCAGGGCGCATTTCGCTCACCAGCAGCGACCTTGAACTCATTTTCGATAGAGAAGACCAAAAGGTAGGCATACGCTTCAATGGCGTCAATGTGCCGCAAGGAGCATCCATCACCAATGCCTACATCCAGTTCCAGGCCGATGAGGCCCATTCTGACCCCATCACACTGACTATTGAAGGTGATGATAGTGATAATGCCGCACCTATCACCTCCGTGAAATATAATATCTCTGATCCCGCAGTCCGTCCCAGGACCACGGAGTCAGTGGACTGGGCTCCAGCAGCGTGGACAACGAGAGGGGAAGCAGGTCCCGACCAGCGGACGCCAAACATCGCTGCGGTCGTGCAAGAGATTGTTGACCGGCCGGGCTGGGTCAATGGCAATTCGCTGGCAGTAATCATCACCGGTACCAGCAACGGCACCGGCACCGACAAGCGGGTCGCCGAAGCTTATAACGGAGACCAGGCTGGTGCACCCTTGCTGCACGTGGAATACAGTGCCGTGCCCAACGATCCACCAGTCGTAAACGACGACAGCTCGGCCACGAGCGAGGATACAATGGTAACGATTGATGTGGCGGTCAACGACAGCGACATAAACGGCAACCTAGATCCCACTTCGACCAACACGACGTGCGCCACCTGCAGCGCTCCCGCCAACGGGACACTGGTCAACAACGGCAACGGCTCCTTCAACTATACGCCCGACCTGGACTTCAACGGCGGCGACAGCTTTGTCTATGAGATTTGTGACCTTCGCAATGCCTGTGATACCGCCACGGTGATCATCACCGTTAATGCGGTCAATGACCCGCCGCTTGCTGGAGACGACACTGTCATCACCAGCAAGAATACGGCCGTGTTTATCGACGCCGATGCCAATGACAACGACGTCGACGGCAATCTGGCTCCAGTCACGACCAATACCATCTGCGACGGCTGTTCTACGCCGGCCAATGGAACAGTAACCATTAACGGGGATGGAAGCTTCAGCTACACCCCAAATCTAGACTTCGTCGGTTCTGACAGCTTTGTCTACGAGATCTGTGACACGGGCTCACTTTGCAGCACCGCCACAGTGAGTATCACCGTCACTCCAACCAATGATCCGCCGCTGGCCTTAGATGACAACGCGACCACAGATGAAGACGCAGCAATACCGATCGATGTAGCCGCCAATGACACGGATATTGACGGCAATCTGGATCCGACAACGGCCGACACGGCCTGCGCCGGATGTGTTGAACCGGCCAACGGCAGCCTGGTCAACAACGGAAATGGCAGCTTCACCTACACCCCGAACCCAGATTTCAACGGCTCTGATAGCTTCGTGTACGAGATTTGTGACAGCTTTAATGCCTGCGATACGGCCACGGTAAATATCACTGTGACTCCCGTCAACGATCTGCCGGCAGCCAATGACGACACGGCGACGGTGCTCCAGAACAGTGAACCGAACAATATAGCCGTGTTGGAAAACGACGTCTTTGGCGGCGACGGGCCTTCGACAGGCGCCATCACCCTTCTGGGGCAACCGGGCAACGGCACTGCGACGGTGAACGATGGAACCACGCCCAATGACCCCACCGACGACAGTATCGACTACACCCCCAAGACAGACTACAACGGTCCTGACAGCTTCGACTACCAGATCTGCGACGCGACCGGCGACTGTGACCTGGCCACGGTTAGCGTCACCGTCTCAGGTCAGCAGCCTCCCAACACCCTCTACATCAGTAACAGTAGTAATGCCGATGTGGGGAGCCTCGTCTTCAATGATGAGGATATCGTAACCTACGACCTCACCACCGGAACCTGGTCAATGTACTTCGATGGCTCTGATGTAGGTCTGAGTGCAAGCTCGCAAGAAATTGACGCCTTGCACGTCAACGACGACGGCACCATCTTGCTCAGCCTGGGGGCTGCCGACACCTTACCTGACGTGGGCGCTGTCGATGATTTCGACATCCTGCGCTTCATCCCCACTTCACTTGGCGACATTACCGCCGGCACCTACGAGTTTTATCTCAATGGTGAAGATGTCGGCTTAGCCGGCGAGGATATTGACGCGCTTGGGTTTGACCCGAATGGAGACTTGGTAATCAGCCTCAGGGGCTCCTACGACCTCGGAACTGTCAAGGGCGGAGATGAAGACATGCTTATCCTTGACAGCGGTGGGTCGTGGCAATTATATGTTGATGGCTCCGCTGTTGGCCTGAACGACGCCAGCAGCGAAGATATCAATGGCACCTGGATTGACGCCAATGGTGATATATTCCTGACCGTCAGGGGTGCATTCTCCGTGGCCGGCCTGACCGACGACAGCGCTGTTATCTTCACTTGTGTGCCTGGCTCGTTGAGCCCCATTACGAGCTGCACCTTTGGCCCATATTGGGACGGCTCACTCTTTGGTCTTGTCGGTGAAAACATCAATGGCTTCTTCCTGGGCCCGTAGAAACTAAATAGGACCCGCTTCCCTTGCAGTATCCCTGAGTAAAGAGTGTAAAAAGACACCTCTGAAATATTGAATTCCTGGGACTCGAACTCCTGGAGTCGATTTGACAGTTTATTTTCGTGCCACGCCTATCGTGGCCAGATAGGTATTGAGAGAACATCATGGAGAAAAAACAAACAAAAATAATCGTAACCATAGGACCAGCAACAAGCACCGAGCAAGATCTAAGGAAAATAAAGGACAAAGGCGTTGATTTTGTCAGGGTCAACATGTCTCATTCCAGTCTTGAAGATCTTGAACACTTCATCAACTCATCCAAGCGAGTCGGCATCCCTTTCATTATTGACACCGAGGGATCCCAGATTAGGACCGGAGACCTGGAGAAGGACACCATCTATTTCAAAGAAAACGAAAAGGTGGAAATTCATGCCAATGCGATCGCCGGTAATCGGCAAAAACTGTGCCTAAAACCGGGATATGTAATCGAACAACTGGACGTAGGAGACTTGATCCATGTTGATTTTGATACGCTGATCTTGCGCGTGACGGATGTTTCTACAGTTTCAGAGGGTTTTATTAGCGGTAAGACGATAACCGGAGGGCGCATCGGCAAAAATAAGGCGGTCGTCATCGATCCCGTTTTCGACAAGAAATTCCGGCTCCCACCCTTGTCGCCAAAAGATTATCAATCTGTTGAATTGGGTTTGCGGTCGGGGATAGAACACATAGCCGTCTCCTTCGTGCGCTCTGGCGAGTCGATTGATGAAGTTAGAAGGGCCACCCAAAATCGAATGAAGATCATTTCGAAAATTGAGTGCATTGATGCTCTCGAGAACATTGATGAAATAATTCGAAAATCAGACTTTATCCTGATCGATCGCGGTGACCTGAGCAAAGAGATCCCCATTGAGAAGATCCCATTCACGCAAAAGATAATCATGCATAAGGCCAGCCGCCACAATACGGGCGTGTTTGTGGCCACCAACCTGTTGGAAACGATGATTGAGAAAAGGAAGCCAACGCGGGCAGAGGTGCATGACGTCGTAAACACTATTGTTGATGGCGCGTTAGGCTTGACTTTGGCTGCCGAAACGGCGATCGGTAAACACCCAATGGAGTGCATTAACATGCTAAACACGTTAATCCAGCACACCGAATCGGCCATCAACGGCACGGATCCCAGAAACCTGGTCAAAGGTCTGGTTAGCTCCTTAGAAGCTTCAGACTATCTCCTGGAAAATGTTTCGTCATCTCTAGTTCCTCCACACGGCGGGAAATTGGTTAATCGTGTCCTGGCCGAAGTGCCCGATCAAAATTACCTGGACTCATTGCCAAAAGTAAGGCTTGATCAGAACAGGCAAATGGACGTTGAACAGATTTGTTTCGGAACCTTCAGCCCAATAGAAGGATTCATGGGTCAAGATGATTTCCACTCTGTTTTGTCAAACATGCGCTTGGCCAGCGGCGTCGTCTGGCCGCTTCCCATCACTCTGGACGTTAATGAGGAGACGGCAGATAAGTTAACGATAGGTGAAGATGTCGGCTTAACGGATGAACGGGGTGAAGTGATGGCCGTCCTCCATCTGAGTGAAAAATTCTCTTTTGATAAGGAGGATACGGCCGTAAAGATGTATGGCACGGACTGTAACGATCATCCTGGTGTTAGAATGGTTCGTGCAATGCGACCGGTTCTGCTAGCCGGGAAGGTTGATTTGATCAAGGGCAGAGAGTCAGAGACAAGGGCATATGAACTGACGCCAAGGCAACTACGAAGACTGTTTGAAGACAGAGGTTGGGCTAAAGTTCTAGGTTTCCATACCAGAAATGTCCTGCACAAGGGGCATGAGTTCATGCAGCTTAAGGCGATGAAAGATGAAAACTGTGATGGCCTTCTTATTCAGCCGGTCGTCGGAAAGAAGAAAACCGGCGACTTCAAGCCTGAGTACATCATCAAAAGCTATGAGAAAATGATAGAGAGTTTTTACCCCAAAGAAAGCGTTGTATTTGCCGCGTTCTCTACATTTTCAAGGTATGCCGGCCCCAGAGAAGCTGTTTTTACCGCCCTTTGTCGCAAGAATTTCGGATGCAGTCATTTTATCATCGGCCGCGACCATACAGGCGTAGGCGATTATTATGACCCCTATGCTTCCCACAAAATATTCGATAACTTCCCTGATTTGGGAATGAAGATAGTCAAATTCGATGAGATTTTCTATTCAAAAAGATTAGACGATTATGTGCTGGGCAATGGCAATGGCAATGCCACTCATGACGAAAGCGATAGGCTAAGTTTAATAAGTGGCACAGAGGCCAGGGCCATGTTCATGAGAGCAGAGAGTCCCCCTAGCTGGTTCATGCGCCCCGAGATTTCAAATATAGTTCTGACTGCGCTAAAGAAAGGCGAACAAGTTTTTGAGGCATGACGTTTCGTGGTCAGCAGGACAGAGGGTTAAAATGGGACATATTCTAACAAAACGACATGCTTCGCCGGCCGGGAAAATAGGCGTGAAGAATCCGATCTCATTTCT
The DNA here is from genome assembly GCA_009937635.1 of Chloroflexota bacterium. Taxonomy (GTDB): domain Bacteria; phylum Chloroflexota; class Anaerolineae; order Promineifilales; family Promineifilaceae; genus JAACFF01. The sequence goes on along the minus strand of JAACFF010000047.1, from coordinate 14,914 downwards.
TCTTGATGTATACAGATCTGGGAAATCGCGCGAGCTTGTTTCCTTCATCATCTGGGAGTTAATGCATAAGTTAAATTTGTTTCCGAAAGAACGATACCTGAAATTCGAGAACAATGAGGCGTTAACTTTAGAGAAAGAAAGATTGAATGATCTGGACTTTAACGAAGCGATTGTTCATGCTTTCGACAGCAGAGGATTGAGCATTTCTCCCGTTGATCACAAGTGGAAGGTTCTATTTATTAAGGACAACAAGGAATTTCTTGGATGTCTTTATCCAGATGATAGAGACCTATACCAGAGCAGTGACGATGGAGAATCCATAACGTTCATCCACAGATTCCCCGAGCGCATTAAGTCTCTTTTTGTGACCAGCCAGGACACAATCCTAGTGTGCGTAACAGGTGCAGTTTACCGGAGTTCAGATAATGGCCTTACTTTTGAAAAGTCACTGGATTTGGGCTCTTCGGTAAGTTTCTTCAGACACAATAATGGGGTGACAGAAACCCCAAGCAAGACGTTGGCGATTGCGGAATATGGCAATATCTGGGATGAACACGGCTGGCGGAAACTAGCCTATCTATATTACAGTGCTGATGACGGAGTAACGTGGGAGCGATCAGACTATCTAATAAAACAGGGAACCAATAAGCACGTCCACCTTGTTAAGTACAGTAGATTATTCAACAAGTTATTCATGGCAGATGGCGATAACTATAAAAAGCTATATGTCAGCGATTCATCAGGTGCATCTGACCTCAATCCGCACTGGACCCCTGTTAACAGATTCCATATCCAAATGGGAGGATACACTTCGATAGTAGAAACTGAGGAAAAAATCCTATTTGGTACGGATTATCAAGGTGGGACCAATTTTGTTGTCGAGACAAGAGATTGCCAGAAATATGATAAAAAAATAGTGCCAGACCCTTATCGAAGAAGCCCGATTATGAATATGGTCCAAAGGAGATCGAAAAACGGGAATGAAATATGGGCTTATTTACCTTATTCCACATCGAAAACAAAATCCTTGTTAATGGTCACGACGAATGGCGGAGAAAGCTGGAACAAAGTTATTGAGTACAACAGCTCCACTCATAAGGTTTGGTTGGTAAGCGCTTCCAGTGAACCCGCAGATGAATTGTATTTTTCACTTGAGGATCTGAAAAATGGCGACCGAGTTGTGTACAAAATTAACGGCTGATAACGATGATAAACAGGAGAGATGAAAGTGACGGCGGTTGACTTTCTACCAACTATTGATCAAGTTTTACCCAACGATTTACTGCAGCGAGAGAGCACATCATTACTTAGTCTCGTCCAGGATTTGTGCAATACATTGGCAATCGAAAATATCAATTACTGCCATTGGAAAAGCAATGATGTCATTGAGCGTTCCGGCAGTGGTGAAAACGATCTCGATTTACTGGTGAGTCGTGCGGATGTGACACGATTCACAGAAATCCTCTACCGCATGGGGTTTAAACAGGCCAAGGCTGCGCCAGAAAGAGAGATGCCCGGCGTTCTGGACTACTACGCCTATGATGAAGAGGCAGACAAATTGATCCATGTTCATGCCCATTACCAACTTATCTTGGGCAATGACATGACAAAAAACTATCGTCTCCCCATCGAAAAGCCGTACCTCGAGTCGTCCGTTCAGGGCGATCTATTTAGAATCCCTGCCCCCGATTTCGAATTTATCGTTTTTGTCATTCGCATGGTATTGAAACATTTGACGTGGGATTCGATTCTCGCTCGCCAAGGGACATTGAAGAAAGCCGAGCGGCAAGAGCTGCGCTACTTACAAGATAGGATTGACCAGGATCGCGTGAATGACATCTTGAAACAGCATTTGCCCTATGTAGGTGTTACATTGTTCGATGACTGCATCCGCGCCCTACAGCCAGGAAGCGGCATCTGGTCCCGAGTGAAGATTGGGCAAAGGTTGCAGGCGGCGCTTCAGGCAAACGTCCGGCGCCGGATGCCAAGCGATGTTTATTTGAAGCTGTGGCGTCGAGCAACATTAGTAGTCCGCCGGCGCGTTTTCAAATATTCACCTAAATATCGCCTGGCCAGTGGAGGGGCACTGATCGCCATCGTCGGTGGAGACGGCGCCGGGAAATCAACTGCGGTGGATGCGCTGAACGCCTGGTTGTCGAAGTATTTCGTAACGACCCAGGTACACATGGGCAAACCCACCTGGTCATGGACGACAAAAACCGTCAGAGGAATCCTAAAAATTGGCAACTTGCTCCATCTGATTCCGATTGACTCATCTTTTCAAAAAACCCTCAATCAGAAGTCCCCCGTGTCTCCGGGATATCCCTGGTTACTGCGCGAAGTCTGTAGAGCCCGTGATCGCTACAAGACCTATCTGAAGGCGCGACGATTTGCGGCCAATGGCGGGCTGGTAATCGTTGACCGCTTTCCCGTGCACCAGATCAAGCTCATGGATGGACCGCAAGCTCGCCGATTTGTCAGCCAGCTAAGTGATGGAACACAAGCTAACCTCCTTCTCAGCCCACGGCAGGGCAGCCGGCTAGCGCAGCGTCTCGTAAACCTGGAAGAAAGTTACTACCACCAAATCACATCACCCGAGCTATTGTTCGCCCTTCTGGTCAACCCGGAGATAGCCGTTCAACGTAGGGCGGATGAGGATGCAGACACGGTTCGCCAACGCTCTACAGAAATATGGACGCTGAATTGGGAACAAACAGCGGCTCGCGTCGTTGATAGCAGCAAATCCAAAGAGGAAGTGCTGACTGAGCTAAAGGCTCTAATATGGTCAGCACTATAGAGGTGATCGATTGAACAGTCAGGCGAACAATTCAACTCCCGATCCCGATTACAACCAGAGCGCCCCAAACCTGGGACGGCCGCAGCAGACCTTTCATGACGGGGAAGGCGCTATGCTGCGCAAACGGCTCATTAAGCAGTTCCGCCAAATCAACGCCAACAAGCTGCGCCGCGGTCTAGGGCGAGGGCGCAAGTTGTGGCTTCGTCGCCAAACGGCCCATCCCACCATGGAAAAGCGCCCAGTCTTTGTCGTTGGGTGCAATCGCTCCGGTACAAATATGGTATGTGGAGCCATTGGAAATTCCCCTCATGGCTGGGACTTCAAGGAGAGCGCATTTAGCGTCGCCTTCAAGGGTTACTATCTGCGCGAGGATTGGATCATCGAGTGGTTGATCCGGCGCACACCAGCCCCCATAGTTGGCTTTGGCAGCATTCTCGACTCCCAATCCGCCCGAGATATGCTCAACCGCTTCGATGGCGCGCGGGCGATTTGGATCTACCGGCGCTACCAGGATGTTGCCAACTCTTGCGCGCGCATGCAGTGGGTTCACAGTTTAAAGGATTATGCACGTTGGGTCGCCAACGGTGAGTTGGAAAAGCTGGGCGCGCGGGGACAACATATTGGCGCCGATACGGTGCAGCTCTTCCGTGATCTCTACCGGGAGGATCTATCCAACGAGGAAGGCGCCTGTCTTTACTGGTACATGCGTAACCAGCTCTACTTTAAACTAAACCTCGACTCAGAACCACGCGCGTTATTGATCCAGTATGAAGACACCGTCATGAACCAGGAGAGGGCATTTCGCAGGGTATTCGATTTCCTCGGCTTTCCCTATGATCCCTCCATCGTCGATGGCATTTTTGCGAGCTCTGTCGGAAAACACTCGTTGCCGGGCATTGACCCAGCCATTCAAGACGCTTGCGATGCGCTCACTGTACGCCTCGATGCCCAATATGCTACGACCAGCGATTGGGATCCAGAAGGTCAGAAAAACCCGGCCGTACACTGACATGATAGAAACAGTAGATCGCAAATTGGCTGACAATACAATTGCCGAGAAATCACCACGTGTAGCGGAAATCCTCGGACCGGCTGGCGCGGGCAAGAGTACGCTGGCACGCGCCTTAGGCCGGCGCAGCAATAGATTTCAGGCAGACATTCTTCTCCGCAGAAAGGATAAGATTCCCTTCTTTGTCAACAATACCTTGCTTTTGCTGCCCACTTACCTTCGTAAATACCGCCATAGCAACTGGTTCGACTGGAGAGAAGCACGATCGATGGCTTATCTAAAGGCCGCACTTCATGTTTTGGAGAAACAGTCAGCGGATGATGATAGGGTGATTCTCTTGGATCATGGGCCAATTTACAGGCTGGCTTTTCTCCGTGAGTTTGGACCCCCAATCACTAGAAGTCAAATCTATATGAGATGGTGGACCGACCTGCTCAAGCAATGGATTGAAACTTTGGATGCCATCATATGGCTTGATGCGCCAAATGATATCCTGTTGCAGCGCATTCGTTTCCGCGATCAGATACACAGCATCAAGGGAAAAAGTGAAGCAGAGGCCTTCGAATACCTAGATAGCTACCGGCTCTCTTTTGAACAGCTCATTGCCGAGTCCGGGGCAGATGGCCAGGTGAAGATGCTTCGTTTTGATACCAGCCAGATGTCTATTGAGCAAATCGTAGATCATGTTTTAGCTCACTATAACTTGCTCTGAAAACCCACTCTTATCCATAGCCCTAATCAGAATAATCATAAGCTCTCTCCACAGGTGTGATGCACCTCTGGCAATGGCACGACGTAAAGGTAGGTTCTGGGGTACTTTTCTGGGCAGTTCTAGTTCAGACATCAAGCTCGAGCGTGATGCGGTCCTGAACGGTGTCCTATTTGGCAAGAAAATCGACGTCAAGGAACGGGTTCAACTGATTGGAGTCCCGGCCCTCAACCTGATCTTTGGAGGAAACTAATGCTAGTATTCGTTCATATGCACAAGACTGGCGGCACCACACTGAGCCATATCATGCGTAGCACTTATGGCATTCGCCACTGCCAAGTCGAACCCTGGCACAACCGGTGGCAAGGCGCGCCCTTTTCGGCCGACGATTTGCGACGCTTGCGCAAGCTCTACCCCAACCTTAAGAGCATTGCCGGGCATCGTATTATGGCTTATCCCAATCTAGGCGGAAATGGCGAGGAGTTTAAGTATTTCACTTTCATGCGCGATCCCGTCAAGCTGTGTGCCTCCCGCTTTCAATACAAGGTAAATGTATCGCAGAAACAAAACCTGGACTTCGAGGAATGGATCCAGAGAGAGTGGCCGCGCAACCATCAGACGAAGTGGATCGCTGGAAAAGTAGATGTAGATGAAGCCATCCGCATTATTAAGGAGAAGAACATTTTCGTTGGCTTAACCGGGCGATTTGATGAATCTGTACTCATGTTGAAAGGGCTGGTGGACAGTAAATTGAATATCTCCTACAAGCGCGTCAATGTAGCGCGTGATAAAAGCCTGGCCCAAAGCCTGCTCTCAAATGAGCGCACGCGCCAGATGCTCGTCGAAGCGCAGCAGGCTGATTTGGAACTTTACCGCTACGTCGAACATGAGCTGTACCCGACATTTCAACGAGAGTATGGTCCTTCGCTCGAGGCCGACGTGGCAGATTACCAGCAAAATCAGCGGAACAATTTTAATAACATTAACTTGACATTGGCGCGCGTAAAGCATTTCACCCTCTATAAGCCCCTGCTGCATCTCCATCGAAGGGGAATCACGACTATCTAGAGGGAGCGTTTCATTTCGGTTGAGATTTGAGTATTGAGCATCCTCAAATGCGCCCGGGCGGCGTCTAGGGATGCCTACTACTCTAATACGGACGGCCAATTCCTTTTCTAGCGAAAGCAAACGAAAATACAGCAAAGTTAACTAGAAACAGATGAACTTGCGACAACTTGCAGCCAAAGGGGTCGTTTGGTCAATCTTCCAGAAATGGGGAAGAGAGGCTATAACGTTCCTTACCTTTATAGCTCTATCGCGCATGCTGGACCCAATAGCATTTGGTCTGGTGGCCCTGGCCTCTGCATTCACGGCCTTTATTGAGATCTTTCTGGACCAGGGCTTTAGCGCCGCGATCGTGCAGCGCGCCGATCTTGAGCCTGAACATCTCGACACAGCTTTCTGGATCAGTACATTGACCGGCATCCTGTTGGCCGTGGCCGGAGTAGCGGTGTCAGGATTAGTGGCTTCATTCTATAACGAGCCTAATCTGGCCCCAGTATTGATGTGGCTGTCAATTGGCTTCGTCTTTGTTGCCCTGAGCAGCACACAGGCCGCAATTCTGCAGCGCAAGCTGGCCTTCAAAAGTCTGGCCGCGCGCTCGTTGACGGCCACAATCGTTGGTGGGATCGTCGGCGTGGGTATGGCCATCGCTGGATTCGGCGTCTGGAGCCTGGTTGGTATGAACCTGGCGCGAGGCTTTGCAGGCCTTATTGTTCTGTGGCAGGCCAGTGATTGGCGACCAGGATTTCACGTTTCTAAGAGACATTACAAGGAACTATTTTCATTTGGTGTTTCAGTCGCCGGCAGCAATGTCTTAAAAGTCTTCGTCCGTCGTTCGGATGATTTTCTAATCGGTTATTTCCTCGGGCCAGTCATGCTCGGCTATTACACCATAGGCTACCGGCTACTGTTAGCCATCATAAGACTTGTTACTGGCATTATCAACGCCGTGGCCTTTCCAACGTTTTCTCGGCTACAACACAATCCCAAACGAATGCGCAGTACTTTCTACAAGGTTACGCAGTATATATCACTGATCGCGCTTCCCGTGTTCATTGGCTTGGCTGTTATAGCGCCAGAATTGGTCCCGGCCGTTTTTGGCGAACAATGGATACCGAGCGTTCCGGTCATGCAAATCCTGGCGCTGATCGGCATCATCCAGTCAATGTTACTGCTCAACGGCAGCGTTATGCGAGCCACCGGAAAACCGTCTTGGCAGTTCGGTATTATGCTCCTCAATACGGCCGTCACCGTGATTGCCTTTATGCTGGTCGTACGCTGGGGTATTGTAGCTGTAGCCGCATCATTCGTTATCGTTGGCTATTTGCTCGCACCCGTCTCCTATTTTGCCATGAACAAGCTCATCCAACTCGATTTCAGAACATTTGTTAAACAGTTTATAACCCCACTAACCGCTTCTTTGCTTATGGTTGTCGTGATCTTTGCACTGAAATACACCCTTAGAGATCAAGGGTTGCACCTATACGTGCAATTGGCCATTTATCTGGTAGCAGGGGCAATAACCTATCTACTAGTGGTCGGATTGACGGCAAGATCGCTTTCATGGCAGGTGTTGGAGCTTGTTGGCCTCGCTTTTCCGAGAGTGAACCAATATATTCGCATTCGTGGGGAGCATTAAACATGCGCACTATCACATATCTAATATCGCTCTTGTTTGTCTTTTTCATTCCTTGGGAAGGCGTTGTCGAGCTTCCGGGCTTGGGTACGGCGACCAAATTGATTGGGTTTGTATTGGCGGCTTTCTGGCTGGCAGCAGTTGTCATAACGGGCCGGTTTCGTAAACCTGACCCATTTCACATTGTAGTCACAATATTCGTGCTTTGGAACGCCGTCAGTATTTTTTGGAGCGCAAATCCTGGCAAAACCGTTACTCACTTACAGACATGGGCTCAAATTCTAGTATTGGTTTTTATCATGTGGGATCTTTACGATACACGCACAGCTCTTTTGTCCGCGCTGCAAATGTTCGTCCTGGGCGAATATGTAGCCATTGGCTATGCAATTTCCAATTTTGCCAGCGGCAACGTTTATTATACTACGTACCAACGCTTCAGCCCTGCCGGCCAGACAAATCCTGACGGATTCGGCTTCATCCTGGCTTTGGGTATACCCGTGGCCTGGTATCTGGCAAGTTCGTCAAATATTGGCGGCAAATGGAGCGGCTTGTTGAAGATTGTCAATTACGCCTACATCCCGGCCGCCTTTCTGGGCATTTCTTTATCCGGTACGCGCACAGCCCTGCTTGCCTCGATACCGGCCATGGCCTTTGGTATCGCTTCACTTGCCCGTCTTCGACTTTGGGCCCGGGTTGCGATTTTTCTGGTTTTTGTCGCAGCTATCTTCATTTCGCTGCCCTACCTTCAGACGTTAACATCTTTCCAGCGCTTTAGCACGATCGGTGCCGAGCTTGGCGAAGGCGATCTTAATCAGCGCTCGGGTATTTGGAGCGACGGCCTTGCAGCCTTTGCAGAACGTCCGCTTGTCGGTGTCGGCAGCAATATGTATCGTTCTGTGAACAGCCTGGGCAAGCTGGCTCACAACTCCTTTATATCAGTTTTGGTTGAGGTTGGGCTGATAGGGTTCGCCCTGTTTGGAATCATACTGACGTTGGCGGTGCTCCAGGCTCTCGGCCAGCCCAAGTGGGACAAGCGTTTTTGGCTTACTTTTCTCGCCGTTTGGGTAATCGGCGCTTCTAGCTTGTCATGGGAATTTAGGAAGCCTACCTGGCTGTTGCTGAGCTTGATGGTGGTGAGCGGGGCGCTAGCCAGCCGTCATGTTGAAGCCAGTTCAATCATTCAGCGCAATGAACCCACGGATCATTTCCTTAGGTCGGCTAATATGAATAAGTTGCCGCAAGGCGAATAGCTGTCGTATCTGGTTATTTAATTAATAGTGACACAGGGGAATCGCAATATGGTGACTTCGAAAAAAAGAATTTCCATTTTCATGCCTTCTTTGTTTGGCGCCGGCGGGCAACGCTCAATGCTCAACCTTGCTCACGGTATCGCCGCTCGTGGTTACGGCGTCGATCTGGTGTTGGCCCAGGCGGAGGGAGAGTTTATGGATGACGTGCGCAAGCCAGTGCGTATCGTGGATTTGAAGGCCTCGCGGGTCATGACCAGTATACCGGCCCTCGTGAGTTATCTGCGACGTGAACAGCCGGATGCCATGTTGTCCGTATTTGGATATGTCAATATCATCGCTATATTGGCCTGGCGCCTGGCCGGCGTGCCTACAAGGCTTTTTGTAAACGAACAAAACACCGTTTCGCTTGAGGCTGGTAATGCAGCCTCTTGGAGCGTGCGTATCACACCACGTCTAATGAAGCACTTTTATCCTTGGGCCAATGGCATTGTGGTCGTATCAGGGGGGGTGCGCGATGACATGGTGCAGATGACGAACATCCCAAAGGAACGCATCAATGTGATCTACAATCCATCGGTGATAGGGGCGGAGGTATTGGAAAAGGCACAAGCTTCTTTGTACCATCCCTGGTTTAAACCCGGCCAACCTCCCGTGATTGTTGCTGTAGGTCGCCTACAGATACAAAAGGATTATCCCATGCTGCTGCACGCCTTCGCCCAAATGCGACGGGCTCGACCGGCACGACTCATTATTTTGGGAGAGGGGAAAGAACGGCCGTTGCTCGAGCAAATTATCAAGGAACTTGGTCTTGGACACGATGTGAGCCTTCCTGGCTTTGTCGCAAATCCTTATGCCTACATGGCCAATGCCCAGCTCTTCGCCCTTTCATCTAGGTGGGAAGGTTTGCCCACTGTTCTGATAGAAGCTCTATGTTGCGGTACTCCAGCAGTTGCCACTGACTGTCCAAGCGGACCGCGAGAGATACTACAAAATGGACGATATGGTCGCCTGGTGCCTGTCGGGGATGTGGATGCATTTGCCCACGCCATGAGGGTGTCGCTCGATAATCACACACGAAGCGCACCAGTTGAAAGCTGGCAACCCTATGAATTGGAAACAGTGACAAAACAATACCTCAACCTGCTTTTGGAAAAGCAACAAACCGTATCGTCCGCAATGGCGCTTCCCTCTGAGCAAACACAACCCTTGTGATGCTACCCATTAGGAGATGTAGATTATGAACCGGTTCAGGTCAGAACACCCTCTACGTATTTTGCACATCATACTCTCGCTAAAACCAACCAATGGGCAATATAACGAGCATTGCCTGCCATTGCGCCACAAGCGCGACATCTCCATCTGTACCTACTTTAAATCTGAAATCACGCCTCCGCCGGAGATTCGACTATTTGACGGTGATAGTTCAGTGAACGGTTTCTTCCGGGCCTTAAGAGTTGCCCTTAATGAGCGAGAGTATGATGTCATTCATGTTCACACGCCACATGCTGGGGTGTTACTGATGCTAGGGCTCTTTATGTTTGGTCTGTTTGGGAAACTGCAACCCTCAACCGTACACACCATTCAGAACTCTTTCCAAAATTTCTCGTTACGAAACAAACTGTTGTTTATACCAAGCTTCCCTTTGTTCCAACGGCTGGTCTTTTGCAGCGAAGCGAGTTGCGAAAGTTTCCCAACACTTCTTAAGTGGATGGGCGGCAGCAGAATACGCGTTGTGCAGAATGCAGTCGACCTTGATCGCATCGACCGCATGGCAGCGGCCGAACAAGCCGCTTCCTCTGATCAGTTTACCGTCGCCACAGTGGGACTGATCAAAATGAAAAACCCGTTCACTTTGTTGGAAGCATTTCAGCGGTCCCATAATCAATCCAGCCAGTTGATTTTTATCGGCGAAGGCAACCTACGGCCGTCGTTATCACAAAAAGCCATAGAAGTAGGTTTACAGCAGCAAGTATTAATGACCGGCTTGATCGAAAGAGATGACGTATTTTCTTATTTCAAGCGAGCGGATGTTTTTGTCTCCACCTCCTGGGGAGAAGGACTACCGGTAGCTGTCATGGAGGCAATGGCCTGCCGCCTCCCGGTGATCCTCTCCGATATAGAACCGCACCGAGAAATAGCCGAAGGTGTTGACTTCATTCCCTTGATCAAGCCTGATGATGTAAGCGGATTTGCCCGAGAAATCAGAAAGTTTAGAGAGATGCCAGTTTCAAAGAGAGTAGCGATAGGCCAAAATTGCAGGAAACTTATCGAGGAGCGATTTAGCTTGCCGATCATGCACGCCAACTACGCCAAAGTCTATGCGCAAATAACGGGAATACAAGTCCCAGCACCCATGAAGGAGATCAGAGAGTTGGGCTAGTATTCGGTCAAAGTTGATTCGATGGCCGAATGTAGGTACGAGATAGATCGAAAAACCAGAAGGTAGCATAATGAATCTTAAACCGCGGCTATTTATACCGATAGGATTATTTATATTTGCTGTTGGCCTGGTGCTTGGCGCGCAATGGTTTCGTATGGATCTTTTTCCTATTCCACAGCTACATGACTTGATAATTCCACCAGAAACACGCGTACCCTTGGACCCAAACATGATCGCCATCAAATATACGGCAAAGACCCCTGTTTTTCTAGACAAGCTCTATTACGATACCGTCGGCGATAAAAGATTAGAGGGCCTATCCTTGCTCCAAATCCCAAGACATCATGCAGAAGACGTAACCATTGATGTAAATAGAGCCACTACCATTTATCGATTTATCTCGGAAGACAATGACAATGAACCGTTTGAGGATTGGACACCTACGGACATTCCTATCCATGTTCGAGGATATACGACGACACATACTCGTGTTGTAAAAAAGGAATTCCCTGCCGGCACAATTACGTTGAGTGCCGGTGGCCCCATTGCATCTTCCCCAATACTGATAGACGTTCACGGCTTTTCGGCTACAGAGCCATCATTTGAATTCCAAGTGGTCGATAAACATGATTATTGAGTTCATCGGCAGCACAGGGGCGGGAAAAACAACGCTGATCGCAGAAGTACAGCGTCGTTTATCCCAATTTGCGAATGTGACAACCCCTTTTGAACTGCTTGCAGCGCCGCTGGGTTTAGCAGGTGTAACCCACCCTACAACTCGCAATTTAATCCAAGAACTGGTTGGGTTTCCATATCTAATTCGTTCGCTGCCCCAACACAAATCATCCATCGCTTTTTCATTGCGCATGCTGGCCCGTAAGGCCGATTCCACAGTCCTTACGATCAATAATATACGGAGCCTGGTGCGCAAGATCGGTGCGTACGAGATGATGCGTCGAGACAAGAAAGATCACGTCATTTTGGTGGATGAAGGCACGGTCCTTTTGGCTCATGTCCTCTTTGTTTATAACAAGGCCTATTACACTTCCGAGGAAATTACGGAATTTGCCGGTTTAGTCCCTTTGCCCGATGTAATTGTCTACGTCAAAGCGCCGGTGGACAGCCTGATTAAACGCTCGCTTCAACGTTCCGATCCGCCTCGGGAAATGAAATCGAAGAATCCGGACGAAGTCGAGAAATATGTCAATGACGCCGTCGCCATGTTTGATGAGCTCGTCAATACCGAGGAAATCCGCAGCCGCTTACTGGTTATTGACAATCCTGAATGCGCGGACAAAGTCGTTAACAATGCGGCAGACACTGTCACTGAGTTTGTATTAAATCATCAAACTGCCTCACCTTATACGCGCTCAACTAAGTTTCGGGCAATTTGATAACAGACGATAGCCCACCCGAGAGTTCCCAGAATATGTTGACGAAAACTAGAGAACTGATTGAAGAACTTCGCAGAAATAGAATCCGATATTGTCATTGGAAAAGCAATTTGGCGCTTGCCGAATCCCTAGCCGGCGAGACAGATATCGATCTACTGATCCACCGGCAACATGCCGGCCAATTTAGAATCCTGCTTAGCCAGCTTTGTTTCCAACCAGCCGTTACAACCGGCAGCGGATCCTTTCCCTCTGTGGAACATTATTATGCCCTTGACGAAGAAAGCGGCGTCTTGGTCCATGTCCATGCTTATTATCGCGTCATCACTGGCGAGAGCTTGACCAAAAATTATCACCTACCTATTGAAGAGATGCTGCTTCAAAATACACGAGAAGAAGATTCAGTCGTGGTGCCCACTAAAAGTGCGGAACTCGCCGTGTTTACGATAAGGATCATGATGAAACATGCCTCTATCGTGGAGCTGCTCTTACTCTACCGCTATTGGCAGGAGGTGCTGCAGGAAATTAACTGGCTGCTGGAATCCGGCTCTATCGAGGAATCCGTAAGCCTTGTCGAGCAATGGTTGCCTGCCCTTGATGGCCACCTGTTGGCTGAATGCATCACAGCGCTCAAGACGCCGGCATCTTTGTTCCGCCGTGTCGATCTGGGACTGCGGCTCCGTTCGCAACTTCGTCCCTATGCCCGGCATTCAATGATACCTAATTGGCTGACAGGGGTTCGCAAATTTTTGACCATGTTTTTGCGGCGATTACATGGAACCAAACGAGGCATGGTGCCAAGAGATGGAGGAGCTGTCATCGCCTTTGTGGGTTCGGAAGCGACCGGTAAATCTACCTTGATTTCTGAAATGAGACGCTGGCTTGGCGAACACTTTGACGTTGAGCAGATCCACGCCGGCAAGCCAAAGTCGACTTGGCTCACGCTCATCCCCAACATATTTGTGCCCGCGCTGCGCTCATTGCTGCCGGGTTCTAGAACAACGCAGGTTGAAGCCGAGTACGCTCAAGGAAAACAGTCTGAGCGCACACGGACTGATTACCCGCTAACATTTGCCATCCGGTCCGCCCTTCTTGCCTATGATCGCCACGCGCTGCTCACGCGAGCCTACGGCGAGGCCGCCAATAGCACAATCGTCCTATGTGATCGATACCCTTCACTGCTAAATGGCGCTCCGGATAGTCCGCAATTGTCAAATTTAGTGGATTCAGCCAATGGTAATTCGCTTCGCCATCGCATGGCCCGCATAGAGGATCGGCTGTACCGGGAAATACCGGCGCCTGATCTGGTCGTCTACTTAAGTGCCCCTTTGGATGTAACGCTCTCAAGAAATGCCGCTCGTGGCAAAACTGAGCCTGAGGAATACGTCCGCCGCCGGCATGCGCGCACCGCTAGCTTGCAGTTCGGCAAGACGCCGGTCTATGAGATCAATACGGACCAACCTTTTGACCAAACGGTTCGCGAAGTTAAAACAGCTATTTGGAACGCACTCTGAAATGTCGAAGGAATATACATGAGCTTGTGCTCACCAATTTTAATGAAAATGGACACGATTTATAGGACCATCAGCGTTCACCCGCCCTCGTCCGCGCCCTTTTCTCAGGAGAGTTTACATGCAAGCAACCAGTGAGGCATTTCCGGGTAAGCGAATAGGGGGACAAGCAAGCGCAATCTCGCGCAAGATCCGTGTGCTGCAAATTATCACCGTACTAGGAACCGGTGGCGCTACCAAAGTTGTCTTGGACATCGCCGGTCACTTCAACAGGCATCCCGACTTTGAAATTGAGATATTGACCGGCCCTATTCCTGCAGATAGAACCGATCAGGCTCATGTGGCTCGAAAACAAGGCATCCCCACGCAGACGGTGCCAAACTTGGTAAATCACATTAGCCCAGTTGTGAACGTAAAAGCAATGCTGGATATTCGGCGCATTATCACCCAGGGAGGGTACGATATCGTACATACACACTCCTCGGTGGCAGGCGTAGTCGGCCGTTTAGCGGCGCACCTGGCGGGAACTGGCGTCATCGTCCATCACGTGCATGGTTGGGGCATTCAAGAAGGGATGTCAAGCGCAACGCAAATGTTATATCTGGGCCTGGAACGGTTATGCGCCAAGTTTTCCGATCGCATCATCGTCGTGTCGAAGCCGGATATTCAAAAGGGACAAGATCACCACATTGCAAAAGAGGACAAACTGGCGCTCATTTATAACGGAATCGACCTTGATGCGTTCAGAGAACCTGTCGACGAGATGCAATTACGTTCGGAGTTGGGTTTAGAGCCAAGCTGCAAGCTGGTAGGCATGATTGGTCGTCTTGACAAGCAGAAGAATCCGCTAGACTTCATTCGCGCGGCGGCAATCGCAAGCAAAGATTATCCAGAGATCCAGTTTTTACTTATTGGCGACGGCCCCTTGCAATCTGAATGCGAGCGATTGGCCGGCGAGCTTGGTCTGAGCGATAAAGTGTTCTTTCTTGGCTTTCGCGATGATGTCAACAGGATCTTGCCCATTCTGACAATAACGGCGATGAGTTCGCTGTGGGAAGGGTTGCCCATCACCTTCCTTGAGTCCATGAGCGCCGGCAAACCGATCGTTGCAAACGATGTTGATGGCGCGAGTGACGTCGTCATAGATGGCGAGACCGGCTACCTGGTGA
>JAACFF010000313.1 GCA_009937635.1 Chloroflexota bacterium | reverse complement strand
TGATAGTCAGGTTGGCCGGACCGCAATTGTTGAACCCTTGCGCAAGAATCTTCACGCCGTCAATTTGTGCTTGCCCGGGTAAGGGAACAGGCGTAGGCATTGCAGTCGGTGTCGCTGTTGATGTAGGCACAAGAGTGGGCTGAACTGATCTAATCGATTCTTTAGCGGGAGCTATCTTGAAGGATGCCGCAGGGACAGTCGCTGTCACTCCTGGTGTAGGGGTTAATATGTTGATGGATGGAATGCTGATTTTGGACTGAGCAATCGCTCCTGAGGGCGCACGGAGGGCTGTAGGCATAGGTGTGACGCCTAAATCAAGAAGCATTTCTCCCAGGGTAAGGCGGGCCAATCGCACGCGGATCTCTCCTGGTAACGTTTGCGCGACAGGTGGAATGGCCAGTAAGCCAAGAATCATAAATATCTGAATCAATGCAATGGCCAGAATGGCGTATTTCAGTCGTTTGTCCATGCAGTTTGTTCAGACTACTCGAGATGACCAGCCGGATCAGAGGTATGCACCCAAACCCATAAATCGTTGGGAGCGACGGCCGACCAATTGAATGCCCATTCAGCATCTTTGACGGTCATGTTGACACAGCCATGGCTGTGCTTAAAACCAAATCGGTCGTGCCAATAGGTGCCGTGCAGGGCGATGCCATTGTGGTCGTCAAAGTACATGATGTAAGGGATATCTTCCAGGAAATAGTAATCGACCTTTCCTTCCGCGCCGGACATCTTGTACTCTCGAAAGCGATCCCAGACTTGGAACAACCCCTCATTGGTAGGCCATTGATTGAGGCCGGAGGAAATCAAGGTGGCATAGACCAGGCGATCACCCTCATAGGCGGCTAAAGTCTGTTCATAGAGATCTACTTCAGTCCAGAACTCATCCGCTGCGATGCCGTCCGGTCGGGGATCGACGTCTACAATACTGAAGTGTGTCTGCTTGGCCCATCGGCCGTCGCCGATATCATACCAAAGCCAATCGTCTTTTCCTTGTACCACATCATAGATTTCCACAAACGTGAAGCGAGGCAACTTGTCGAAGTCGGCATTAGGCTTTCCATCTGGCACACTGCTGGGTCGAACTTCTAGCACTACCCAACCAAACGGCCGTTCTGGTTGATCCGTCGTTTCCACGCCCTGAAATCCGGAGACTTGAGCGACCTGTAAATCATCTCCTATAACATATTCACCTGGATTAATTTCGTACCACGTTTCGCCGGCGTCGTTTTGTAGTTGTCGTTGAATTGATGCAAACAGGTAGCCATCACCTACGTTTCGGAGTGGAATGCTATCTCTTGAAGGATTAGGATAAACGTTGCTGTTATCCGCCAGGCGGCCGTACCAGCGGCGGTTGAATAACGTACTATCCGGCTGTTCTGGGGTAAGAAATAAGCTGGATCCTTTGGATTCTCGTAACGGCTCATGGATTTTCACCTGATCCGAGCATAGGTCTATGATTTCCAGGGGTAAGTTGCACCCAGCTGCTAGCGCGTGAGAAGTTGTGGCCATTAGAGTTATTATTAGGCCGACAAAGGATAGAAAAAGGTTATGGAATTTCATGAAATTGCCCTTCGTCATCATGAAAGCTCATTTTACGCAGGATTGCTGGATAAGGTTATGGGCAGTTTGCACGTACCTCCAGCAAGCCATATGGCCTACCCTTTGACAAGGCGTTTAGCGCTGGCTTTGCCTAAACGCGTCGATTAAACTGGAGGCATCGAAGAAAACGCGGCAAAACAGGCTGGGCAAACGTTTTTCAACACGCCATTGAGAGGACCTGAGAAATCTGCGCATGTATCCACTGTTTAGAAACCCGGGACGTATGAGATAGTGAAGATGCTACCGTTGCTAGAACTGGACTGTACTTGTGCTGAGGCTGTAACCATGGTAAAGGATGCCTTGGATGAAACCGGCTTGCGGGTGTTAATGTCCTTTGATTCGCAGCTAACCAGGGTAGCTACGGTTCCGGGAGTCTGCCCGCATCATGGAACCGACGCTTGCGACTGCCAGATCGTGATTCTGCTGGTATATGATGTTGATGACCGGCCAGCGACAGTTCTGGCTCACGGACAGGATGGTGAAACCTGGATATCTATGGTTATTCCCCCAGGGCAGCGACCAGCAGCGCGCTTGGAGAAAAAAATCAGGCAAGCACTTTCGCCATTGCCGGCGGTGAATGCTGGTGCGTCCTGATAGACGGTTTTCTTCCTGATATTTGGACGCTCACATCTTTTGGCCATCGACGGCGGCACCCATTTCATTAGTGATATCGTCGGGGGCAAAGGCGGCGGTTTTAGGTATGGCAACTTGTGGCCGGCTGCCTTGACCGGAAATGCTTTTCCGGCTACCTTTTATGTAGGAGATGCGCTGGGGTCGTTTAATTCATGGATGCGATTGTTCTCGGGCATCTTATTTGCTCTAGGCATCACGTGGTTCAGCTTCCCATATTTGCAGCGCAGCTTTGAACATGAGTGAAACGATACGAACAATTTTGGCTGATGATCATGCGGTTGTACGCGCCGGTATTCGCCAATTTCTAGAGCACGCCCCTGACATTTCTGTTGTCGCCGAAGCAGATGATGGCGATATGGCCCGCTCCCTGATCACCCTACATAAGCCGGATGTTGCCGTGCTGGATATCCAGATGCCGCGCGCCAGTGGCATTGAGGTTACGCGCTGGATTCGCGCCAATTTCCGCGAGATCGGTGTGCTAGTGCTGACGGCTTATGACGACGATCCTTATGTGATGGCTGTATTGCAGGCAGGCGCCAATGGTTATGTGCTAAAGACCGCATCCCCCGCTGAAATTGTGCAGGCAGTACGGGATGTAAATGAAGGGAAATCGGCTCTCGACCCGGTGATCGCCCAAAAGTTGATGCACCATATTTCCGGGCAACGACCGTCACACATTGTTGAATATGAAGCGCTCACAGAGCGTGAGTTGGAAGTGCTGACATTGGCCGGGAAAGGATTCACCAACAAAGCCATTGGCATCCAGTTAGGCATCAGCGATCGCACAGTTCAGGGCCACCTCGCCAAGACGTACAGCAAGCTCCAGGCTGGCAGCCGAACGGAGGCGGTTATGCGCGCCGTTTCACTCGGCCTAATCGATGCCGCAATGGAGTAGCCGTGCTGCGTTGGCGTGGGCTCCCGATCCAACTTTTCGTTCTTATTATTCTGCCCCTCACGCTTTTGCTGTTGGTCATTGCCTTTAGCAGCCTTTTTTTACACCAGCGGTCTATGCGCCAGCTTGTGGGGGAGCGTGACGAACGGGCGACACGTGCAGCAGCATCCGCTATATCCGAACAGCTAAAGCATCGAGAGGCGGCTACCCGCAGCTTGGCACTACGAGCGGCCGACTTAGGATCTCCGGAACATGTCCTTGCCGATGCTGCCTTCTTGCTGCCTGATTTTGATGGCGGCATAGCTCTCTATGATGCCAATTCCCATTTGTTGATCACGAGTAATGACAGAGCAACATGGGAGCTTACAGTTGTGCCACCGCAACTGACACAAACGGCCGTGCCGCCAAACACCGCTCAGTTCAGCGGCCCCTTTGTAGAGCCGCTTAGTGGTCAAGAGATGATGCTGGTTACAGCCACCACGACGGAAGGTATCACCGCTGCAGCAGCCTTTTCTCCAACAAGTCTGGCGGAAAAAGCGCTCAAAGACATTTTTGTCAGTGGCGATCAGGCAGCGGCCTTACTGACCAATGGCAGCGGCCGTTTACTATTTCAGGTTGGCGATTTACATGAAGTAGGTGCCAATCTGAGCGACTACGCCGGTGTAGTCGATGCTTTACGGGGCGATAGCGGTACCATATATATTACAGATAGCAGCGGTGAACAGGTTGTCGCCTTCAGCTCTATCCCGCCGCTCAATTGGGCTTTGGTTATCAAAGAACCATGGCAGGCGGTGGCCGATCCACTGTTGCGCGCCACGGAATGGGCGCCCCTTGTTCTTGCCCCGGTGCTCATTGCCGCTCTTATAGGTCTGATGTTTGGTTTACGGCAAATTGTTCAGCCCCTGCAATTGCTGGAGAAGAAGGCCGCCGATCTTGGGTGGGGAAACTATGAGGCCATTGAAGAACCAGTCGGTGGCATCAACGAGATTCAGCGCTTACAAACCGAACTCATCCACATGGCGCACAAAGTGAAGCTAGCCCAACAAAGCTTGCGCGGCTATTTGGGGGCGGTGACTACCGGGCAGGAAGAAGAACGCCGGCGTCTGGCTCGTGATCTACATGACGATACGATTCAATCGCTCATTGCCCTCAACCAACGCATCCAGCTCGTGCAGCTTGATGTTACGGAGGATCAAACGGCCGCACAACTCTCCGAAATGCAAAAGATGACCGAGCAAACCGTTGCCGATCTGCGTCGCTTGACCCGCGATCTGCGACCAATCTACCTGGAGGATTTAGGGCTGGTCACGGCCTTAAGCATGCTGGCTCGGGATACCAGTCAAGCTTTACAAATACCGGTTGAGTTTCACGAATCAGGTAGGGAACGCCGTTTACCGGCAGCGGTGGAACTGGCCTTTTTCCGCATTGGACAGGAAGGCTTGAGCAATGTTATGCGTCATGCCCAAGCTACCTGTGCCGAACTGCGCCTGGCCTTTAGCTTAGACAATATAACCCTTTCCATTCATGACAACGGCTGCGGCTTCACTGTGCCTGAAAGCCCGGCCGAGATGACTGTCAGCGGTCATTTCGGTTTGTTAGGCATCCAGGAAAGAGCGGAGATAATAGGCGCGCGATTATTGATAGAATCGTTACCTGGAGAGGGAACCCGCCTCACTATCTCGTTGCCTGACGACAAACCGAACGGATAGAGCAAGACATCCTGGATGCGGGAGTTACTGATGAAGAAATTCGCATGGCAACAGATGAGACTAATCGACCGGGTGCGTTGGCTGCGCTACATCTTACCGCCGCTCCTGGTATTCATCGTTATTTTTTACCAACTTGGCGTGGCTCAAGCCCTGGAGAACAATTTTGGGCACTCTGTTCACTATGGTGTAGAGGTTGCCTTCTACAGTCTTACCGGGCCTGTCGTCACCTGGCTGATGTTGGCATGGGTGGAACGTAAACTGGCAGATCAGGATCAGTTAGAGCAGCAAATTCAGGCCGCTGAACAGGAAAAAGCGTCTGTTATCGGAGAGGAACGCGCCAGAATTGCGCGGGATCTGCATGACGGAATGGCTCAAACACTATACTTCTTAGCATTGAAGACTGATATGCTGCGCCAGAAACTGTCCAAAGATGATGAAGTCGTACAGGAACTGCGAAGTATCGGAAAATCGCTGCGGCAAATTATTCAAGATGTACGCCGGACGATATTTGCGCTGCATGCTCTTGACTGGTCAAAAGAAGGTTTTCTACCTGCCCTGAACCGCTTGATTGATGGTTTTGCCGAACAGATGGGTTGGCAAACCTCGGTGTCCTTGGATGAACAAATAGACATCCCTGCCAGGCTGGAGCCAACTATATTCCGGCTAGTGCAAGAATCGCTAAATAATGCAGCCAAACATGCTCAGGCCACGAAGGTAGATGTAACATTGGAAAAAGAAAACGGTAACCTGCGATTACTAGTACAGGATAATGGTCTTGGATTTATCCATCCTGGGAACAATAATGGCGGGTTGGGGCTGAATCAGATGGCCGGCCGCGTTACGGCCGCGGGTGGTATGTTTCATATCGAATCCCGGCCTGGTAGTGGAACGGCCGTCATTAGTCGATTACCCTTGCCAGGTAAGGATCATGTCTGAACAGATCCGTATCCTGCTGGCCGACGACCACCGGGTGCTGCGCCAGGGCATGGCACAGGCATTGGATGCTCAGCCTGATATGCGTGTAGTGGCCCAGGCTGATAACGGCGTGGAAGCGGTACAGCTCGCGAAAACCCATTCTCCGAATGTGGCCCTGGTCGACATTAATATGCCGGAGATGGACGGGGTTGAGGCGACGCGTCAGATCGCGGCCATTTCTCCCCAGACCGGTATCATCATCCTCACCATGTATCGCCATGGTGACGTCGTCGTGGAGGCTATCAAAGCAGGGGCCAGTGGCTATTTACTGAAGGAAGTGGAACTAGAGGAGGTACTGGCAGCCATCCGCACCGTAGCTCGTGGTGAAGCCGTAATGGATCCAGCCATCGCTGGTCGTGTCTTGGCTGAATTACAGGCTCCCCAAATTGCAGAATCCTCGCTGCCCGAACCACAACTGACCGACAGAGATGTAGAGATTTTGCGCTTGTTAGCTAAGGGTTTATCTAATCAGGAGATTGCCGAGCAATTGCATGTCGCCGAAAAAACCGTGCGTAACAGGCTTACGATTATTTACCGTACCTTGCATCTGGAAAACCGTACCCAGGCTGCTCTTTATGCTGTGCATGAAGGGCTGTTAGACGACACACCAAATACTTCAACCGATTAAGCGATGGGACATTTGTCCCAATCGGTCCCCACAGTTGAAGGCAAATGTCCCCGCATATACATGAGTAACGGCACTGCCCTTTTGTTCTCTTTCCCGCTAGACTGAAATTTGATTCTGCTTTTTCCAAAGTGTACTGTTATCTGGCCCTTCGATAAGGAGAGAGAAATGAAACATACTAGACTTCTATTCCTGATATCATTAGCAATTACATTACTTTTGGTTACAGCGTGTGCTGGTCTGGAAACGATTGAGGCAAAAAGTGAGGCGGTCGTTGAATCTTCAGCTGATGAGCATATGGATGATGACGATCATGCTGCTGAAGATGAGCATGGTGCGGGTGAAGGTAACATGGATCATCTTCATGTGGAAGCACCAGACGAATTTGCTGCACTGGCCAACCCTTTTGCTGACGATCACGAAGCGATCGAAGCGGGAGAAGAGACGTTCAATACGTTATGCGCAACCTGCCATGGCGAGGAAGGCAAGGGGGATGGACCCGGTGCAGCCGAATTAGATCCCAAACCTGCTGACTTAAGTGACAGCATGATGATGTCCGACCTGAGTGATGGTTACCTGTTGTGGCGGGTTAGTAAAGGTGGGGCGATGGAGCCATGGAACTCAGCCATGCCTGCCTGGGAAAGTGGCTTGACGGAGGAACAGCGGTGGCAGGTTATCAGCTTCATACGCACTTTTTCCGAAAATCATGATGCTATGGAGGGGGCTCATGTCGAAGACGAGCATGCCGATGATGGACACACGGAAGATGAACACACGGAAGATGAACACGACGAATAACTGAAGAGGGATTCGTTGCCTATACCCCGCCAAATGGCCCATTATTTGCACGCCGAAAAGCACTTTCGGCGTGTTTTATATTTGATTACCATTTA
>JAACFF010000046.1 GCA_009937635.1 Chloroflexota bacterium | reverse complement strand
TTCATACTGATGTTCTCCTTATCTTTTACAGGGCGAAGTTTCCCGCCCGTTAGACAGAAGTATAAGAAATTCATCTTACTGATCGGCTTACAATCTTTTCGACGAATCTAGAGGACAATTTTTAGGGGACTTGTCGAGTGACCATTGGCAAAGCGTGTGATCGAAGGTGTCGGCGGTTCTTTGGTTAATCTAAATCGCTTCCACAACGGCTGTGAAGGGTACCCGTGAAGCGAAAAATGCACTTACTGATAATTCTTCTCCCCTGCCCGAATCGGAACCGCTAGCCAATTCTCCCGTGGCGGCAGCGGACAACTGAAAGCGGGACTGTAAGCGCAATAAGGATTGTAGGCGTAGTTAAAGTCAATCTCGAAGAAATTCCCCGCTAACTGTTGCATCCCTGGCCGGTGATTATCCATATAACGCCCTGCCCCATAAGTCTCTTTCCCATTCGTCAAATCCTTAAAAGGCATAAAGAATTCATGCCCATGCGCGTCACTATAAATAACCAGCGTCGCCTCCTGCCCATCCACCACGAACGAGAACCGCCCCCATCTACGATACGGCCGAATCTCCCCCGTATTCGTGCTCATCTCAATCAACGGTTCATCCTCGGCAAAACGCTCCACCTCAACTTCCAGGATCAACTCCTCATTCTCCCCAAAATAGTCCACACCCTCAAAATCCTGTCTCTGCTGCCAATCCAGCGGCGACTGCGGATGATGTCCCATAAAGTCGTTTACTTGTTCTCGAAAATCTTCTAGTTGTGCATTCATGTTATTCCTGTAATCAGCTAACAGCTTTCAGCTTTCTTCTCACGTAAGATAGCCGGGTTTATTGATGTTGATCAACTGCCCAGTATCTCTTGTATCGTCGCCGACATCGATTCATAACTCGGAAAAGCTTGCTCCCCATTAATCAAAAAAGTCGGCGTGCCACGCGCTCCCGCGCTCTGTGCCGCACGTAAGTCACGCTGCACCAATTCTTTAAAACGACCGGAATCGAGACAACTTTCAAAAGCCGCCTCATCAAGGCCAATCGCAGCAGCGTAGTTCTCTAAATCACTTCTGCTCAGCGCATTTTGGCGCGTCTGCTCATAAATAAAATCATGGTATTCCCAGAAAGCGCCTTGTTCCGCTGCGCACTGTGCCGCCTCCGCCGCCTGTGGTGACTGGGCTGTGATCACCGGAAAATGGCGGAATTCAAAGCTAATCTGCTCGCCGAAATTGGCCACAAGTTGTTCCTGGATGCCGGCATTGTGCCACGCTCGACAAGCAGGACAGCCAAAGTCGCCAAATTCTACGATCTGTACTGGCGCGCTGGCTGGACCAATGCGATTGGGAGCTACCAATGCAGCCGCCTCTTCGGCGGGCACACGCCCCGCATTGCGCCAGAAAACCAGAACCGCCCCGGCAATGACCACCAGCCCAACAAATCCCAGGATACGAATCCGCCGCAGGCGTTTTTCCTGGGCCTGTGCTTCGCGTCTTTTCTGTTTACGATTTGTCCTCTTGCCAGATGTTTCTTTCTTAGCCATAGATCCGCTCAGCAGCACCTCCTCGTGCATTGTGAGCGCATTCTATCACGGCCGTTTTCCCAGCTACCGTAACAGCGCTCACCCATTCACCAGAATTCCCATAGGTAAGACGACGCCAACCTCTTGCCTCTTACTGCAAATGAACAGAAACGAATCAGCCTGCGCTGCAACTGAGAAGAGCTATTTCCTGGCGATCCCCAACAAAAAAGGACATCCGCAGGATGTCCATTAGAGGCGGAGAGGGTGGGATTCGAACCCACGGTGACCAGTCAGGCCACAACGCTTTTCGAGAGCGCCCCGATAAACCACTCCGGCACCTCTCCATACTATTTACTTGCGAAAGTTGCCAACTTTTCTCTCTAGCACCATACCAACGCAATAATTAGCCGCAGAAAGTTGGATACTTTTTTGTCTCACCCTTACCGCAACGTGCGAAAAAACTGCTGCAAGAGTTCACCCGCCTCACTGGCCAATACCCCGCGCTTCACCTCGACGTTATGGTTAAAAGCCGGTTCCCGCAACACATCAACAACCGAGCCATCAGCGCCAAATCGTGTATCGGGAGCGCCATACACCAACCGCTCAAGTCGCGCCTGGATCATGGCCCCCGCGCACATAGGGCACGGCTCAAGCGTACAGTATAGCGTAACTCCAATGAGCCGCCAATTGGCCACATACCTTGCCGCCCGGCGCAAAGCAAGCATCTCCGCGTGAGCCGTCGGATCCTGGTCGCTCTCCTTGCGATTGAAGCCGGTGCCGACAATCATGCCATCGCGCACCGCTACAGCGCCCACCGGCACCTCGCCCAATTGAGCCGCCCTGGAAGCCTGTTCCAGAGCCGCACGCATCCACCTTTCGTCTACGTCAAGCACACCCAGTTTCTACACCATCTTTCACATATCTGGTAGGGGCGAGACGGTTGGGATTCGCCTCACTGGATCACCAAAACCTCGTCCTCCAACCGTCTCGCCCGCAGCTTTTCTAACGACGTCCCAACAGCCTCAGCAAGAATAGGAACAAATTGATAAAATCAAGATAAAGCTTCAACGCACCTATGATGCTAAGCCGCCCCACTATAGCATCCGTATTCTCCTGCGTGGCTGCCGAATAAGTCATTTGCTTAATATACTTCGTGTCGAAGACGATAAGACCCATAAAAATTAGAATGCCGGCATAAGTGATGATCAGATCCAGCATGCTGCTTCTGAGGAACATGTTGACCACCGTGCCGATGATGAGCCCAATCAGTGCGAAGAGCAAGATGGGTCCCCAGCGCGTCAAATCCTGCTTGGTCGTCATACCAACGATGGAAAGAAGCACAAATACAACGGCCGTCACTCCAAAGGCCATGGTGATCGTCCCGATATCATAAACCATGAATATGGACGACAAGGTAAACCCCATCAGAGCAGCATAGACGAAAAACAGCGCCAGCGCCGCCCCCGTGGAGAGCTTTTGTATCGCCGCCACCAGGGCAATCACCAGTGCGATCTGCACGACAAATAGTCCTAATAGGGCCAAAGGCCTCTCGAAGAAGAAGTTCAAAAGCGCCGGGTTGTTAAGAACCCAAATAGATACCACCGTGGTCAGACCCAACCCCAACGTCATCCACAAGTAAACGCGCGTCATAACCGCGACAAACGTCGTAGATAATCTCTCCTCCGAAACAGGCAGAGGAACATTTTGTTCATACTGTGATTCAATAGACATAGTTACACCTTTCTTAAGTCCGGTCGCCAGAACGACCCCATAAAAGCCTATCCATATTCTATCACAGCCATCGCTCAACCCCGTTAACCATTCATCAATCTTGTACTCAGGAAGCTGAGTATCAACAATTCACCATTAATCATTCTCCCCCATTAACCCATCCATCAACAACCAGGGAACCTATCTCCCCATTTCTTCGTCTTACCTATCAGGCAGCATAGCCACTGCACTACGCTGTCGCGAATCGGGCAATTCACCCACGATTACCAGCCACAAGCTCAGAATGCTTGTATTTAATAATCGGGTTATGTATAGTGATGTTAGACAACAACCTTATATAAGGGACAATCTACTTGAGAGTGTGTTTCAACGAAGCTAAGTGTGCTAGGCGACTATTAATTGCTAAATAGTAGATTGATAAAAGGTTAATGAGATACCGCTATGACTAAGGGCAATGATGCGAGACAATCTACCACAATAATGCTTTCAGATACCACCCTACGTAAAGAATCGCTTGTGAGCACAATCGGTGTCGAAATCCACGCTGTCATGAGGGCTTTCAGCATTAACCATTCACCAATTCACCAATTCACCAATCCACCAATTTTCCTCCACGTGATTTCAACTCAAATTAAACCAATTAGCTACAGGAGTAAATGGACATGCGTAAATCGGTCCTGATCCGATCCCTTATTCTAGTTCTCGCCCTGGCGATGATATTGATCGCCTGCCGCCGTGACGAAGATGCCACACCAACGGCCGTTTCATCTTCGCAACCAACAGAAACGCCCGCTGCAGAGGCCGATACTGCGCCACCCACCGCGACCAAGGAAACAGCACCCACCGCCACCAAGGAGCCGCCTCCTACAGCAACCCCGGAGAAAATTGCGGCCGTTGCACCGGAGGACATCGACTGGCCTCCACAAGTTGTGGTCAGCGATCCTGCACCTGGTGAAGAGATGGCTGTAGACAGCGAAATCGCTTTGCGCTTCGACCAGCCCATGGATCCCGACTCCGTAGAGGCAGCCTGGGACATCGATCCAGCCGTCGACGGTGGCTTCCAATGGCCACAGCCCGATACACTCGTTTTCAGCCCAAGTGAAGAACTGAAACGCAACCAACAATACCGCGTACTTGTGGCCGAAAGCGCTCTTTCCAGCAACGGTATCGCCCTGCAAGAGGAGGTGCAGTTGAATTTGCAGACCATTGGCGATTTGCAGGTAAGCCAGGTGATCCCCCCTGACAATACGCGGGATGTGCAGGCCGACGGCGCCATCACAGTCGTTTTCACCCGGCCCGTCGTGCCCTTAGTCAGCAGCGACGAACAAGCCAATTTACCCCAACCACTGACGATTGAGCCAGCGGTCGACGGTCAAGGTTCCTGGGTTTCCACAAGCATATACCGCTTTGTGCCAGGCGAAGAAGGGTTTGCTGGAGCTACAACCTACCGCGTCACCATTGACGAGGAGTTGACCGATGTCACCGGGGCCATACTCCCGGACGATTTCACCTGGCAGTTCACAACAGAAAGCCCAGATGTAATCATGATCCAGCCGCCCAACGGAGCCACTTTGGTACCGCCTACTCGACCCATCTCCATAACGTTTAACATGTCAATGGACCCTGCCTCGACAGAGGCTGCTGTTTCCTTGCAGCCTGCTTCGCCGGTGAGCTATGAATGGCAAGACAACAATCGCCACCTGATCCTCACGCCACAGGATATGTTAGAACTTGAAACGGACTATGATCTGGTTGTTTCACAGTCAGCCAGGTCCGCCAGCGGCCAGGCAAGTCTCAATAACGAGCACATCAGCCGCTTCACGACCATACCTTTCCCGGCTGTAACTGGAACCTCTCCGGCCAACGGAGCAACGGCCGATTCCTGGCAGCGAGGCGTCTCCATCCAATTCGCCTCGCCCATGGACATGTCCACCCTGGAAGACCGTATCTTAATCGAACCTGCCCCCGAAGAGGTAAAGTATTATTACAATGAGTGGATTGATGAGTTTAATCCCGGTAATTCCAGCTTCGACCTCTCGCTGACGTTTGACCTGGAGCACAATACCGAATATGTAGTCACCATTCCCGGTGATGCTGCCGATCCTTTCGGGAACACGCTTGGGCAAGATTACACCTGGCAATTCTCCGTGCCCGGGTATGCTCCCGTAGCGTCCTTCAACCTACCCCAGCCATTGGGGCAGCTCAGCACCAGCTTTCCAACTGATGTAGAAATCGTGCACCGCAATGTATCACAGCTTAATGTTGCTCTCTACGACATGGGCTTGCCCTTGGACCTACTCGGGTATACATACCTCGACGATGAAATCCCCTTTCCCGAACCTGCCCGTACCTGGTCATTGCCCACAAACACACCGCCGGAAGAGATTGGTCTGACCACGGTTTCGCTGGCTGACGGTGCAGTGCTTTCTCCCGGTGTCTATTTTCTAACCGTCAGTTCGCCGGAAATCGGCGGCGACTCGCGTTACTGGCAAAATCAACGACAGATGCTCGTCGTCGCCGGCACAAACGTCGTTGTAAAGGAAATGCCGGATGAAGTTCATGTTTGGACCACTGACCTCGAGAGTGGCCAGCCCGTTAGCGGTCGCAATCTGTCGCTTCATAGTCGTGATGGTTCGCAGCTTGGCACGGGGACCTCTGATGAAAATGGATTCGCCCGCTTCGACTATTCGCCACCTGAAGACTATCTGGAAGGCGTCATCGTAGTAAGCGACTTACCAGGACAGGAAGGCTTTGGCGTCGCCTCCAGCAACTGGATGGGCGATATTAATCCCTGGCTGTTGGGTCTCAACTACGGCTATTCAACCCCCACATCTTTGTTCAGCTATATCTATACGGATCGGCCCATTTATCGACCTGGTGATACTGTCTACTTCAAAGGCATTGTGCGTGAGAATAATTACGGCCGTTACGCCTTACCTAAAGAACAAACACTGCAACTGCAGATTGGTCCCAATTTCTACCTTCCCGAAGGGGGCGGCCTGGAAGACACTATCAATGTCGAAGTCAACGCCGAAGGCATTTTCTACAGTGAATATACTCTGCCAGATGAAGTGCCATTGGGCAGCTACAACCTCTATATTCACGACGAGAACATAGATTTATCGCGCACCTTTACCGTGGCCGAATACCGTAAGCCAGAATTTCAGGTATTGATGCAGCCGGATAAAGAAGAAGCCCTCCGTGGGGAAACAGTGGATGTCATCCTGGAAGCCACCTACTTCTTCGGCGGATCAGCCGCGGATCTCGAGGTGAACTGGTCCATTTATCAGGATAACTTCCAGCCGCATGTGCCCGATTCAATCTATTCCTTTTCTGATCAGGCCAACTTCTTCTATGAAGACATTGGCCCATTTGGCGGTGGGGGCGGAGGCCCATTTGGCACCTGGGTTGAAGGCGGAAACGGGACCACGGACGAAAACGGCCGTCTCACCATACCACTTCCAGCCGATCTACTTGAAGATGTGGAAGAAGGGAGCCGCCGCGTCACCGTAGAAGCCACCGTCAACGACATCACCAATTTCCCGGTCACTGCCATCAGCGAAGTCCTGTTTCATGCTGCTGACGGTTATGTAGGCATTCGCCCCAGCGATTTCTTGCCCTTAGCCGGAACAGAAGCAAAAGTGGATCTGCTAACGGTTGATTGGAGTGGAGAAGCGGTAGGCAACCAGAATGTGGAAGTCGTTTTCTACCAGCGGGAATGGGAACGAACGCGCAGTAGCGCTTCTGGCATGTATCGCACCCAGTGGGAAGCCATCGACACAGAAGTTGATCGCCTTGCGCTGACCACCAATGCCCAGGGAAAAGCGCAGACCAGCTTTGTACCCGAAGATGGCGGCACCTATCTAGCCGTGGCCACGCTCACCGACGCAGCCGGTCGTACCCAGACCAGTTCGACAACCTTGTGGGTCATTGATCAGAACTACGCCGGTTGGCGCACCGATCCCCGCCAGCGCACGATGGATCTAGTCCCTGATAAGAGCGAATACCAGGTCGGGGAGACAGCGCGCATCCTTGTCCAATCACCATTCACCGAACCAGTAAAAGCTTGGCTGACCATTGAGCGCGGCAACCTTCTGGAACAGCGCGTCATCACCCTGGACGGTGGCAGCGCCATCCTCGATTTACCTGTCTCCGCCGATCACGCGCCCAATATCTTCGTCTCTGTCGTTGCCATCAAGCCCATCACGAGAGAAGATGAGAACAATCCCTATGCTGATATTCGGCTGGGCATCGCCGAGTTGCTTGTGCCACCGGAGCAATTTGCTCTCGACGTCAACCTGACCCCGCGAGAAGAACTGTTCAAACCAGGCGAGACAGCTATTTACGACATCCTCATCACCGACGATCAGGGCAATCCTCTCGCCGCTGACTTTTCCCTGGCCCTGGTTGATCTAGCCGTTCTCACCCTCAAAGATGACAATGCACCGCCTATCTTGGAAGCATTCTACAGTCCCCAACCATATCGCAGCCAAGTAGGCAGCGGCCTCTTCGTGTCCGGCGAAGGGCTTGAGCCTGAAATCCCGCTAGAAGGCGGTGGTTTCGGTGGCGGCGGAGGTGGCGGCGTTGCCGAAGCGGCCGTCGCCAAGTTGGATGCGGAAGAAGAAGATGAAGCACGCAGCGAATTCCCAGACACAGCTTATTGGGAAGCAAGCGTCAAGACCGGTGACGACGGCCAGGCCACCGTCGAGATCCCCCTACCCGACAGCCTGACCACCTGGCGCTTGAGCAGCAAAGCTGTTACCACGGATACCAAAGTCGGCCAAAATGATGCTGACGTCGTCGTCACACTCCCGCTGCTGGTTAGGCCTGTAACACCTCGTTTCTTCACCGCCGGAGATGTCATCCAGTTGGGCGCGGTAGTTAACAACAACACCGCTGATTCCATCGAGGCCATGGTATCACTAGAGGCTGATGGCGTAACTCTGGCAGGCGAAGCAGATCAAGTTCTGCAAGTAGCAGCAGGAGATAGCCAGCTCGTACGCTGGGAAGTCGCAGTAGAAGATGTTCCCTTTGCCGATCTAACCTTCCGCGTCGAGGGTGGCGGGCTCAAGGACGCCGCAAAACCCGCGCTTGGGGTCGGACCCCAAAATCTCATCCCCGTATACCATTATAACGCCCAGGATTTTGCCGGTACCGCTGGCGAAATAGACGAGGCTGGTCGTCGTGTAGAGGCGGTGTTGCTGCCTCCCAATGCAGACACAAGCCGTGGCTCGGTGGATATGCAGCTTAGCCCCTCACTAGCGGCTGCCATTGTCGACGCACTCGACGTTATAGAAAAACGAGAATTCAACCCGGCGTGCGCCCATGCCATCACCGACCGGCTGTTGCCCAATTTGGCCACCGATCAAGCTATAAGTCAATTGAATCTGGACCAACCGCAACTGGCAAGCCAACTTGCCGAACTCATTCCGGCCGACATCCTGCAATTAGAAGACCTGCAAAAACGAGGAGGAGGTTGGGGTTGGTGCAATAGCGAAGAGAGCGATCCCTGGCTTTCCGCTTACGCTTTGCTGGCGCTGGCAAAAGCGGATGCCAACGGTCATGCGGTAGACCCGACAGTGATAAGCCGCGGTCAAGATTATGTGAGTGACCAACTGGTTGCCATGGACAAGATCGCCGACGCGTGGAATGCGAATCGTCAAGCATTCTTCCTCTATGTGCTATCCGAATCGGGGCACAATGTGCAACAGCAATTGGATGAGCTATATGACGCCCATCGCGGATTGCTGGATCCATATGCCAAAGCGTTAATGATCGTGGCCTATGAAGTCACTGGATCGCCTGGAGACAACCAACAATCTCTGCTGGCCAATCTAAATGATGAAGTTGTACTCAGCGCCACTGGCGCCCACTGGGAAGACGCCGAACAAGATTTCTTTAATCTAAATAGCGACGTACGCGGCACGGCCATGGTCATTGATGCCCTGACGCGTGCGCAGCCTGAAAACACGCTTCTGCCGCCTGCCGTGCGCTGGCTGATGCTTGCACGCACAGCACAAATCTGGTCAACAGGGCATGAAACCGCGTGGAGTATCTTCGCCCTTAGTGATTGGCTGTCAGCCAGTGGCGAGTTGTTGGCAGACTACAGCTATCAAGTCGATGTGAACGGCGTGCCTCAAACTGACGGTCAGTTTAACGCCGCCAATATGACAGAGAGTAAGTTGCTCTCCATACCTATACGCACCCTTCAAGCCGACGAAACAAACTTCGTTGACGTCCAACGTGGTGAGGGAGACGGCCGTCTCTATTACACGATGCATCTCAACAGCTTCATCAATGCAGATACCGTACAAGCCACCAGTAGAGGTGTCACTGTACAACGTACCTATTATGACGCTGCTTGTGATCCGGAGACAGAGACTTGTGAACCGATCGACCAGATTGAAGCAGGGCAGCAGGTGCGCGTGGAACTGACGATTATCGCTCCCAATGATTTGCTTTACGCCGTCATAGAAGACCCCGTCCCCGCTGGCGCCGAGGGCATCGATCCCGGCTTAAACACCTCCGCGTCCAGCTTCGAAGGCGGCGTCCAACGCACCGACGAGCCGGTCTCCTACGGCTACTGGGGTTGGTGGTTCTTCAACCGCATCGAATATCGGGATGAAAAAGTGGTTTTCTTGGCTGACTTCCTTCCCGCGGGGACGTACCAGTATACCTACTTCCTACAACCCATCATTCCGGGTGACTATCAGGTCATGCCCGCAGTGGGTTACCAGGAATTCTTCCCCGAGGTATTCGGCCGTTCCGACGGCATGTTATTCACGATTACGGGAGAGTAAACCCAATTATTGACGCTGGCTTTGGCAAGTCTCACATGACCAGGTTAAAACCAGAGTCGCGATGCTGGTTACAGCAATTTACAGAAACGTATTTTTCAGAGCACCCGCAATGTGCTTTACATGTCTCTGAGTAAAAGGCGCAGATCAGCGACGATATCCTCAACCGGTGTTCCAAAACCAAAGGATAAGCGGTGAGTGCCATCAGGCTCGATAACAAACACGCGCGCGGTGTGATCGACGAGATACCCGGTCGCCGGCGTTCCCTCATGTTTCTCATAATAAACGCCATATCCATCCGCAGCCTCGTCGATCGCCTTCTTTGTCCCTGATAACCCCACAAAGGTGGGGTGGAAATGGGCAACATATTCCGCGATCTTGTCTGGTGTATCCCGCTCCGGGTCCACCGTGATCATGATCACCTGTACATTTTCTCCGGATTCATCCACTTGATTCTGAACCTGCTTTAAATCGGACAAGGTCGTGGGGCAAACATCTGGGCAAAAGGTATAGCCAAAATAAAGCAGCACAATCTGTCCCAGATAGTCGCTCAGTTGTACTTCCTGCCCTTCCGCATCAGTAAAAGTGAAGTTTGGTGCAGGAATAGATGCCGGCATCATTGTCCCTTTGAACTGAGAAGCATCCGCTGGCCCATTGGTACAAGCACTCACTATAAGCATAATCAGAGCAACCAATAGCAGCATCGTTTTCATGATCCTTCCTCAAAAATCGTTAAACAACCTAAACATTATCGTAGGGGCGAGACGGTTGGCCAGAGCCTCACAAGGCAACAAAGCAATTCCCCATCCAACCGTCTCGCCCGCGCTCCTATTCGATTACCTTGGTCGCGGGTGACGGTTGTCCAGAGCCTCGCAAGGCAACAAAGCAATTCCCCATCCAACCGTCTCGCCCGCTCACCCTTCCGATTACCTAATGCATAAATCCCGTTCCACGCATCTCCATGGGCAAGGTAAATAGGTATAAAGCGATTACTGCGAGGCCTAATAGTAAGATAAGCCAGGGAAGTTGAGCGCTCAAGGGTTCCCCTTCATGACGGCCGATTTCCGCCAATACAAAATAACTTCCTGCAAAACCCAAAACGATGATCAACACCTGCAAAGGCAAGAGCCATGAAAAGGGAACGATGTTACTCAATGTCCAGAATGGCGCCCTACCAAACAAGAGGATCCCATGATCGATGAAGAAATTCTGCAAAGCGGGAATGATTGAAAGCGCCCCAGTGGCGAAGTGAAAACCATAATGAGCCAGCCAAACCGCAAAACCGATGGGCACCAGCGCCGGCGTATGCTTGCTCAACGACACCCGCAGTGGTTCCTTTTTCTTAGCCATCGTGCGGCTTGTCCAGGATACTGCAAGGCCCACAACCAATGGCAGAAAAATATTCAAAAATGCGAAAATGAGCAGCAGAGCAAGCGCCTCACTATCCACTCGCACAATTTGCCCCAGCCAGGCTACGGTCGCGTAAATGGGTGGCGTCATGCCAAACGCGTTGCTTAAAGCAGCAGAGGTAAATAACCAGATCAGGAGACTCAAGTCCCAACGGTAGGGCCATGCTTTTGGCTGCCGCAATTCATGAAGGATGGGGCGAGATGCGAGAGAGACATTGTCATAGGGGCAGGCGCGAGCACAATCAAGGCAAAAGGTGCAATCAAGGTTGCTGCTCAATTGTGGCGGAAATAGTTCCGTGCCGCAGCCGAGCATCTGCCACTTACCACTCTCTTTCCACTCGCCATTAACACACTCTTTGCCCACACACTCCCGGCATACGTTCTGGCTGGCTACTGATACTTGCAACGGCGACACCGTGCTGCCAATGTAATTAAACGACCCTAAAGGGCATACGTATTTGCAAAATGGAGATTCGCTAAAGATGAATTCTAAAGAGAACGCCAGCAAGAAATAGAACACAACTATCCATGCCGTCAACCAGGGGCTGGCCCACAAGTCGAGCCATTCATAAAGGTACAAATAGATAAATAAGACCCCAAAGGCCAGCCACTTATTGCGTAGAAAGCGTGGCCAACGCGGGCCAATAATACTCCAGCGACGGGCCAGGCTGCGTGGTAGTGCAAAAGGGCAGTTCATACAAAACAAATTCCCTGCAAACAGCAAAGCCAGCATGA
Source organism: Chloroflexota bacterium (assembly GCA_009937635.1). Classification (GTDB taxonomy): domain Bacteria; phylum Chloroflexota; class Anaerolineae; order Promineifilales; family Promineifilaceae; genus JAACFF01. Next base: position 11,880 of record JAACFF010000046.1, on the reverse strand, counting down.
CAAAACCGCGAAACTGCAGCCACACAATATTGGTAGCCGTGTTTTCAGAGGCGATTTGGGGGCCGGTAAAGCCATCATAGAGGATCAATAAGACAACCAATAATAAGAGCAATTGTCCAGCAAGACGGCCGTGCCGCCATCGCAGAAAACGGCCGATACCGGGCCAGCTTAAAACGCCACTGTGGTGAATGGGTTCGTAAAGAGTATTACTCTTGCCCAGGATTCCCACAACGTTCCTCGTCCTCGAATTGGACAGCTATATCGAAATGCTCTTCGGCCATAGTTCCATCGGGAAGTTGCACATCTACCGTCACGATCCAATCTCCGGCCATCGTCCATTCAAAGGGAACATCATAGACACCGTCCTTCCCTCCTCCTTCCAATTCAGCCAGTACAGGAATCATACCAGCATGGGACATACTTCCTCTAATTGCCATTTGAGCATCATCAATAGGGTTTCCCATATTGTCGGCGATCTGGATGACCAGGCGAGATTCACCAATGATCGGTGGAAATGGAATCGGAGCCAATTTTATGAGTATACCCGCAGAATCGACTTGTCGGCTCTCCCTCGCACAGCCACTCACTAACATGAAAAGCAAGAACAAGGCCAAGGATACCAAGTATTTGTGCATTGCTTCACAATTATAAAGGAGATGGTGTTGTTTGGCACCAGTTTGCGTCACTCAGCGTCCACGCACAACATGCCAGGCGTTTTATGCGAGGAATGGACCAATCGCTGCGATGCGTTTGTTTTTGGAGATTGGGCCAGTCTAGAGTGTCCAATAGCCGGCGGCCAAAAACAGAACGCTCATCAGGCCGATGCCGGTTTCTATCCAACCCAAGGTCATAGGTGCAAACTCACGCCGGTAACGAGACAGCCCCACCATCGCCCTCACAAGAAGTATGAGGAAAACCAAAACGGCCGTCCACGGCACCAGGCTCAACCAAACCAACAAAAGAGCTGCCAGCAACGCTAAGATATGTGCGCCTATTGCCGGACTTGATGCAGCAGGTTTTCCTTTGGCTAACCTAAGCCGCGCACGAACATAGAGCACAGCAGGAACCGACCGGCCGATCATCAAAGCCCAAAGGGCAAAGGCGAGTGGCAGATCCCAGCCGGCGGCCAAAGCGATACTGGCCGAAATCGCCGAAAAGCCGGTTGGGGCCGATAACTCCGCCTGCCAGCTTCTCCCTGGCCGGTTATCATAGACGGTGAAAACGATCAGCAGGGGCACGGCAACAATAAGAGGCAAAAACGGCTCTAAACCAAGCAGCCAAATGACCATGGCGAAGCAAATAGCCGCAAGGAGAATGTAGATTGCGGCGACTCGAAAGGCAAGCCGCGTTCGCGCATATTGCCGGCCTCGCTGACGATCAGCGAGGATGATCTTCAACGGCTGGTTTAACAAGAATGTCAGAAACCCGGCCAGCGCCAGCAGCAATCCACCCCAAGACGGGGCGACCATTATACCCAATAGAATAGGTTCCGATACCAGGCTCCAACTGCCGTATGAGGCGGGTAAGGCTACCCTTTTGAGCCGCGATCCAGATTTGTCTGAACCCCCTTTTTTTGCCGTTATTGAATCTGAACCAGACGCCATCAAGGAAGCGCTCCCGGTCCCTTTACCTGGTGTTTAGCGATGGAGTAAGTCTTAGGCATTTTGGCCACAAATATGCATTCAGACAGTCCTGAGCAGTGATCGCCGCAGCCTCCACCCGCGCAAGCGATGCCTTCTTCAGCTATGGCATCATCATCGCACAATCGGCCCTTGCGCACCCAAAACTCAATCATGCCCATCAAAACCCCGGTATCAATATTTAGTTTTTGACCGAGATCTTTTACAAGCACCGGACCATGAGCCTGTTCAAGTTCCGCTAACACTTGATACAACATATTGCTTAAATCACACTCATTAATAATTTGCCGCCCCGAAAAATGAGAAAAGCCATTCCCCAGGCCAATAGTAATTGGCCAATCAGGCTCACCCACATCCACCTAGCACCAAGTTCCTGTTTTTCGGCCGATGCGGCGACCATGCACGGCGTATATATAAGCACAAAAACCATAAAAGATAAGGCGGCCAGGGCTCCATAACCACCACTGGATTCTTCAAATCCATTCTCAATGGCCAACATAAGCGTGGATGGTTCTGCTTCTGACTCTTCGTTAAAAAGATTGATACCGACGATTAACGGAATTGACTTAATCGTATCCGCCGTGGCTTGAACAAAGCCTCCAACGATTTCGCCCACATCTTCGAGAAAGGTTGTATTCGGAGTCGCTTCCTCCACTTCTGCCGCACCATAAACCTGGGCCAGCGTGCTGACGACGACTTCCTTAGCCACAAAGCCACTCAGCAGCGCGCCGCTTGACTGCCAATTGCCAAAACCGAGCGGTTCCAAAGCTGGAGCAATGAACCCGGACATGGTTGCATAGAGGCTGCTATCAACCTCGGTATCGGCAAAATCGCCACCGCCACCCACCGGTATGGCCATCAGGAGCCAGATGACAATGCTGATACCCAAGATCATCGTCCAGGCGCTCTTTAGAAACGACCGCGTGCGATGCCACATATGGAACCAGACGCTCCGCAGCGCCGGCATACGGTACGGCGGCAGTTCCATCACGAACGCCGATTGGTCTTCATCCTGAAAGACTGTTCGCCGTAGCATGATGCCGAGAATGATCGCCGTGATGATGCCCAGCAAATAAAGGCCAAAAACGACGGCGCCCCCATATTGGGGGAAAAATATGGCGGCAAACATAACATAAACCGGCAAGCGAGCGCCACAACTCATGAAGGGCACCAACAAACCGGTCAAAATACGATCTTTTTCGTTTTCCAGGGTACGCGTGGCATAGATAGCGGGAACGGAGCAGCCAAAGCCAACCATTAAAGGCAGGAAGCTCTTACCGTGCAGACCAATTCGACTCATCAGGCTGTCCATGACAAATGCAGCACGAGCCATGTATCCTGAATCTTCTAAGACAGCCAGAGCAAGATAGAGGAACATGAGCACAGGGATGAATACCAAGAGGCCGCCGACACCGGCGATCACACCATCCACAAACAGGCTGGCAATCCAAGTGCTTCCTAGACCGATGATGGAAAGCAAGGAAAGAATCCAATTGGTAACTGGCCCGCTGAGCACATTGTCGATCCAATCTATATAAGGAGCGGATACTTCGGCCGTTAGTTTGAATACGGCCCACATGGCAGCGAGAAAGATGGGAATCCCTAAATACTTGTGCGTCAGCACGGCGTCAATCTTGTCTGATGTGGTGAAATCATCTGCCTTGGTCTTGTGTAAAGAGTGCCCAACCAAACTATGAATCCAGCCGTAGCGACGGTTAGCCATCGTCGCGTCAATATCCTCGCCATAAAGCTCAGCCAAATGGGCGTAGCCAATCTGTGCATGGGTGAGAACAGCAGCGCCCCCTTCTACTTTCAGCAGCCGTTGCTGAATTTCGCGATCCTGTTCAAGCAATTTAATGGCCAGCCAACGCTTGGGGAAAGAATGACTGATCCTGGGATAGCGGGCAATCTCTTGGCCCAGTTTTTCTATTTCTTCCTCGAGGTCGGGCCCGTAGTCTATAGTGAAACCACGGACCTCGGTACGTTCAAGCAAACTCATAAGGCATCCTTGTTTGCGGTAGGGAATTGACCATTAAATCTTTCAATTCTTTTATGCCACGACCCTTTCTGGCTACGGCCGTAACGATAGGTGTCTGCAACGTATGGCGCAAGTGATCAATGTCAATCTGGAAACCACGCGCTTCAGCCATGTCAATCATGTTCAACACGATGATAGACGGCACCTCCAATTCCAGCACCTGAACAGCCAAATACAAATTTCGTTCCAGATTAGCCGCATCAACCACGATAACAACCAGGTCGGGAGATTCATTCAAAATATAATCGCGGGCGATAACTTCTTCTGGTGAAAAAGCGCTCAAACTGTAGGTTCCGGGCAGATCAACCAGCTCGATTTCGTAGCCTTCATATTTAAACCTCCCCATCTTTTTCTCCACTGTCTTGCCTGGCCAGTTACCGACATGTTGATTAGATCCGGTAAGTGCATTAAAGATAGTCGTCTTTCCGGCGTTTGGGTTTCCGGCCAGGGCGATGCGTAGTTCTTTCATTTCTCCCTCTTAGATATCGGCCACTACGTGCAACTTGTCGGCCATGCCACGCCCTATGGCTACGCGGGAGTCGCGTACAGACAGTAACAGTGGCCCGCCAGAATCATGAACGAGCATCAACTTAACGCCCGGTGTTAAACCAAGCTCGTTTAATCGATGTGTGAGTTTCTTGCCGGCATCTATACGAATAAGGCGTACGGTTTGGCCATGCGTGACCATTGACAAGGGAATTGCCCGCTTTTTGGCTTCTTTGCTGACCTGTTCACTCTGTTGGCTCTTCATCAATCTCCACGAAAATATGAGCAGCTACCTCGAATCCCAGGGCATGGGTTTCCCCGGCGCAGCTTACCATCAACGGACCGTTGAAGGGAGCCACTTCATTGAATCTGATGATCTGCCCGGGCTTCAATTGGCGCGTAGCCAGGTATTCGAGCAGCAATGTACTTTCCGGCGAAATGCGGCTTATACTGCCGCCTTGTCCCGGTTGGAGTTCAGTCAGCGGTATATCATCTAGGGCAGCAATCTCGCCACCCTCGCTTGGTATTGGATTTCCATGCGGGCACCTTTGTGGTTGATTGAGGTAGGCTGCAAGCGCTTCAGTGACGGCCGTGTCCGTAGCATGTTCCAACCGGCAAGCAAAATCGTGCACCAGTTCCCACGGAAGTTCTAGTTCCTTGGTCAAAAAACATTCCCACATGTGGTGGCTGCGAATAATCGATGTTGCTCGTTGCCTACCCGCATCTGACAAGCTAACGCCTTTATACGGGGCATGTTGCAGCAATCCTTGTTTTTCCAGGCGGTGCACCATCTCTGTGGCAGACACATTGGACACACCCATTCGCTCTGCCAAAGCAGAAATAGGCACTGGCGACGCTTCCTTTTCAGCCAACTCGCTGATGGTTTTGAGATACATCTCCGTGCTTTCGTTGAAGGATTCGTGTTTCATCAAACAATACCCAGATTCTGGTTAACCGTAACTCTATTTATTAGGTATACCTTATGATATAGCGTCAGGCATTTTCATGACAATGACATTCGTCACCTTGACAGGTGACCTTTGTCATATTCTCTTCAATTCTTTTACTGGTTCTCCATCTCCTCTTCATATCCTCTTTACATCTATACCCTAAACTCAAGGTTATTGAAACTACAATAATGGAGACGATATATGAACAAAACCATACGAATGTCCAGACAGACTCGGCAGAACTGGCTGATCGATGCCGCTGTATTTGCCGGCGCGCTGTTATCTGGACTTAGCGGTATCTACTTTCTCTATCTTCCATCGGGAGGTTATGAAGGCGGCCGCAATCCTGCCTACGGACTTACGATTCTATTTGGCCGTCAAACATGGAGCGATATCCATACCTGGGACGGCGTGCTAATGATTGTGGCCGTTGTCGTCCACTTCGCTATTCACTGGCAGTGGGTGAAGATGATGAGTCGCCGCATTTGGCACACAATGCGAGGCAAAGGTGCCAATTTCTCAAAAGGTGCGAAAGTGAACTTGGTGATCGATCTCATCATTGGGGCCGGTTTCTTGATCACGGCCGTATCCGGCATCTACTTTCTATTTCTGCCCCAAGGCTACCAAGGAGGCCGAAACCCTGGATGGGATCCTGGGCTGCTTTTTAGTCGCACCACGTGGGATCTGATCCACACTTGGGCCGCGGTTTTCATGATACTGGCCGCTTCACTCCACCTTTTTATCCATTGGCGCTGGGTCGTTAATGTCACACGTCGCTTTTTCTTGTCGCGGCGCAACCAACCTGTGACCTCGCGCATAACACATCCAACTGTCTAGGAGAGACTATCATGTTTAAGAAAATTATATTAATCACCATTTTTCTTCTCTTTGCCGGCGTTCTCGTTGCTGGCGCAATAAATCGCACGACCGATAAATCAAACACCTATACACACACGAATAATCAGGGTCAAGTATTGGCCAAAGGCGGTGCAGAAGAATCACATGGCAGTCAGGATTCGCTTGAGCAGCAAACCGGCTACCGTGGTCAGGGGCAAAGAGCAGGCACTGGAGGACCTCAAGATGGCAGCTCGACTGACTCGGCCGCTTGGCAGCGTGGTCAAGGTGGCCAAGGGCAAGGCGCACGTGGCGGTCAGCATGGCGCGAATGGTTCTGCTAACGGTGGTCAGGGCCAGGGATGGCGCTCACAGCAGAGTCAGCAAGAAAATCCTCCGGAAACGCTTGCACAAGTCACGTTGGAAGGATTTGTTTTACAAGCTCCCGCTGCCGGCGTAGACCTGATCCTTGAATCAGAAGAAGGTGAAATCCTGATTGGCACCGGTCCCGGCTATTTGGATGAACAGGGCTTTGCTATTGCTGTTGGAGATTCGTTGATCGTCACCGGCTCTTGGGAAAATGAAGAGTTTAAGGCAATGGAAATCACCCACCTTACGAATGGTGAAACCATTACGCTCCGCGATGAGTGGGGCCGACCGATGTGGAGCGCAGGCGCCCGTAATGCCCAGAACCGGAATCGTGCTGAAGGTTAGCAATTCCCTTCAACTTTGGGATGGAGTAATATCCGCGGATACGGTAAACTGATAAGCATATTATGACGCAAAATGTCAATCCAAGGATTGAGTTTTCCTTATGAGCCAACTTATTCTCGTTGTTGACGATGAGGCCAGCCTGGTCAATGTGGTACGGGGTTATCTGGAGCAGGCTGGTTTTCAGGTTGTCACGGCCAGCAACGGGCGCGAAGCACTATTTGCCGCGCGCGAGCATCAGCCCGATCTCATCATTCTTGACTTAATGATGCCCGTAATGGACGGCTTTACTTTCATTCGTGAATACCAACGAGAGGGAACTACACCTATCATCGCCTTGACAGCCCGTATGGACGAGATGGACAAGGTACTGGGCCTGGAAATGGGAGCAGATGACTACATCACCAAACCATTCAGCCCCAGGGAGCTCGTGGCCCGCGTACGCGCCCTATTGCGCCGTGCGGGTAGCCCGCAATCCGAATCGAATTTGCTTCGTGCAGGAGATCTCGTATTGAATCGGGATGCCCGCGTTGTTGTAGTTGATGGACAGGAATGGGAACTAACACCCATGGAATTCGGATTGCTTGAAACTTTGATGAGCAACCCAGGACGAGCCTTCAGCCGCATGGAGTTATTAGAGCGTACCCAGGGATTTGCCTATGACGGATATGAACGTACCGTGGACGTACACATCAAGAACCTGCGCAAGAAAATTGAAGAAGATCCAGGCAATCCCAACTATGTATTAACTGTATTCGGCGTGGGCTACCGCTTTAACTCCAATTTGTGAAACCTATGCCATCTAGACTGTGGGTAAAACTAACCCTAGCCTTTGTTTTCGTTGCCCTGGTCGGCGTCATCTTGGTGGCCATTCTAGCCAATCGGGCCACCTCCGTGGCCTTCCAACGTTACCTGCGAACAGACGAATCGGATCAAATACTCAGCTTAGCAGAAGACCTGAGCAGCTTCTATTCCCAACAACAAACTTGGAACGGTGCCAATAATGTGCTGCGCAGAAGTGGCATCGGACCTGAAACAGGCAGTGGCGGCTATTTCTTGCGCGTAACTGATACCAATGGTGAACTGGTCGCTGCGCGTGGTGGACAGGGGCGAGCCATCAATGAGTTTGACCTCGAATTGCCAATCCTGGTAAACGGGCAGCATGTGGGAACCTTGATGGCTACTCAAGCTGGACAAGGCGGACGCGCAGGGGAACAATACCTGGCTTCGGTGAATCAAGCTATTATCTGGTCTGGAATCGCGGCGATCATTATCGCCTTATTGTTAGGTATCGTCCTCGCCCAACATTTAACTCAACCTTTGCGACAACTTACAACTGCCACAAGGGCAGTCGCCGCAGGCGATTTGAGCCAGCAAGTTGCCGTAACCAGCAAGGATGAATTAGGTGAACTGGCCCGCGACTTCAACCAGATGGCCCGAACTCTGGAGTCATCCGAGGCCCAGCGCCAACAGTTGCTAGCAGATACCGCTCATGACTTGCGAACCCCAATTAGCGTCATACGCAGCCATCTTGAGGCGATGCTCGACGGCGTTTTCCCCGCCACACCCGAAAATCTGGCAACTGTTCACGAGGAAACACTGCATCTCAGCCGTCTAGTCGACGACGTTCGAACCTTATCACTTGCAGAAACGGGCCAACTGCCGCTCAATATTACCTCGGTTGACCTGGCTGATCTTCTACAACAGGTCGTGGCAGCTTTCTTGCCACTGGCTGAGACTGACGGCATTCAGTTAAACACCCTGCTATCAGACACGGATCCAGTTATGGCTGATGCCGCCCGCTTGCATCAGGTACTGGCCAACTTGATTGCCAATGCAATTCGCTACGCACCGCAGGGCGATCAGGACCCGCCAACGATTAATGTGATACTGCGCGATCAATTAGATTCGGCACAAATAATCATCCAGGACAATGGACCTGGCTTGACTGATGAACAACAACAGCACGTCTTTGACAGGTTTTGGCGTTCTGATGCAGCCCGCAGCCGCAACCAAGGCGGCTCGGGGCTGGGCTTAACTATTGCACAGAGTATCATAGAAGCGCATGGTGGTTCTATCGCCGTCGCTAGTCAAGCCGGATCGGGTACGGAATTTATTGTAAGTCTGCCCCAAAAAGCAAGCGGCTGATATTGGCTCGTTCAGCACCGGTTGACAAGCTGTCTACACGGCCGTCCCATTGACAAAACAACTCAACGTGTGTCCAGGTCTTATGACGGCCGATATAGCCGTCCCCTGTGAGAGATTAATCTGGTGCGACTGCCAGCTATGTACCACAGTTCCATCGGCCAAGCGCACACGGACCATGTAAGCGATGCCCAGAAACTGGCGGGATAGAATGGTAGCGTTCCCATCGGCATCAGCGATCAACTTGACATCGTCGGGGCGCACCGCCACATCTACCGCCGTTCCCATTGGCAGCGACAAAGATCGGGACAGTACGCCAAGCGGCGTCTCGACACCTCTATCCGTCACACGACCGGAGATGAAATCTGTTTGCCCCACAAATTCTGCCACAAAACGAGTGCGCGGTCGGTGAAATACATCCTTCGCCGGCCCAACTTGCTCCAAACGGCCGTTATTCATCACGGCAATCACATCTCCGAGAAAAAGGGCCTCTTCCTGATCGTGAGTGACAAATACGGCCGTGATACCGCTGCGTTTCAGTAGATCCTTAACTTCTTGTCTAACCCCAACCCGCAAAGCGGCATCAAGATTCGAGAATGGCTCATCCAACAGCAATACAGCCGGCTGCGGTGCCAAAGCCCGAGCCAATGCCACGCGCTGCTGTTGGCCTCCAGAGAGTTCGTGTGGCATACGCTCGCCCATTCCCGTTAATCCAACAAACGCCAGCAACTCCTGCACACGCTGTCGTTTGTCTCGCCCTCGGGGCAACCCAAAACCAACATTTTGTTCCACGCTCAGATGGGGGAAAATAGCATAATCCTGAAACACCATCCCTGCCCGTCTATGTTCTGGCGGAATAGACAATTGATCTCCAGCCACCAGTTGGCCATCAATTTCTATTGAACCCCCATCTAGTTCTTCAAATCCGGCTAGCAGACGCAATGTCGTCGTCTTACCACAACCACTCGGCCCTAACAAAGCCAAGATCTGACCCGGCGCAATATTAAACGACACATCCTCAACCACCGGCAGGGAACCAAATGATTTATGAAGATTCTTACAGATAACGGTGGGCCGGTTCATCAAGGGCCATCACTGGTCGCGCAGTGTCAATAAAGCCAGGGGCAAGGAAGATAGCAGTAACAATAATAATGTAGGCGCGGCCGCTCTAGCGAAAAAAGCCTCATTTATGTTCGTCCACACCTGGGTCGAGAGCGTTGTGAAGCCTAATGGGCTGAGAATGAGTGTCGCGGGCAACTCTTTCATACTGGTCAAAAAAACGAGAGCGCCTCCTGCCACAACACCCGGCAAGACCAACGGAAAAGTAACGCGCCGAAAAACGCTCAACGGCCGTCTCCCAAGGCTTCGCGCAGCCTCTTCCAGGCCAGACGAAATCTGCAGCAACGACGCACGCTGAGAGCCAACAGTCTGCGGGATAAACAGGATTACATACGCAGCCAACATCATCGGCACTGTCTGATAAAACGACGGAGCATACTGGATGCCAAAAAACACCAGCGCTAGGGCAACAACAAGTCCCGGCAGTGCAAAACCAATATAGGTCAGTCGCTCCATAAAGCGGCTTAGCCGGCTTGGTCGACGTACAACAAGAATCGCGATCGGCAAGGCCAAGATTACGGCCAACAGAGCCGCCATCAGCGAGACCGACAGCGAGCTCCAAGCCGGTTGAAACAAAGAAGTTAACAACTGTAGATTGCTGGCTGATCCACCTGAAGAATGTACAGACCAGTCCTGAATCCAGCCGCGCCATAGCCAGATCAATAAACCCACTGTTGGCAAGACCAATGTGGCCATAACTAGAGAACCCAGGAATAGCTGTGCCGGCCATTTCCATGGCCCCAGTTTCACTAGCCGGGGCTGTCGTGCAGCACCCGTCGATAGTCGTTCATATCGTGCTTTGCCACGTGAACGAGATTCAAGACAAAGGATCGAGATGGTGATGACTACCACGACCAGGGCCAGCGCTGCAGCCGTATCCAGTCGATAACTCAAGTAGCGATTGTAGATAATTCGGGTAAAGGTACTGTACTGCCACATCGTCACTGCGCCGAAGTCCCGTATTACATACAGGGTAACGAGCAGTCCCCCGGCCACAATAGAGGGTCGTAGATAAGGCAAAGTCACACGCACAAACGCTTGCCGGGGAGATGAACCCAAACTGCGCGCGGCTTCCATTAAGGAGGGATCCATCCGCTTTAGCGCAGCCCGAACAGGCAGCAAGATGAAAGGGTAACTAATAAACGTGAGAACTACGAAGGCGCCGGGAAAGCCAAGCAAGCTGGGCAAGCGCTCGATGCCAGTCCAAGGTTCCAATAATTGCTGCAACAGCCCCTTTGGCGTCAGGACAGTCATATAGACGAACGCAGCCACGTAACTGGGCAATACCAACGGCAGCGCAGCCAGAACCGCCCAAATGCGCTTTCCGGGCAAATCACTACATACTGTCAACCATGCAACTGGCACAGCAATAATTGCAGCAGCAAAGGTCACCGATCCCGCAAGCACCATTGTGTTTAGCAGGATTTCGACAGTGTTTCCCTTTGATAGGATTTCGACTGTTTCTCGCCCCGCTCCAGCCATGCGCAAGATCAAATAAGCAGGCACCAAGAGAATTAATGCAACAACCACAACTGCCACGCCCACTAAAACAAGCTGAGTGGAATGCAAACGCGGTTTTCGCCACGCTTTTGGCCCGGACCTTCGCAAGAGGCGAGATCGTAAAGGAAGCGGTATCTGATCAGTGAAATTCATACGCTTTCACGCCTGTCACTACCGGCCCTGTCACTACCGGCAAGGAAGGCCATTAACCAAACTCCCCAGAACTCAATCTATAATCCCTAGATCGAGTAACAGATCCTGGGTTCCTCGCAAGTCAGCCAGGCCAGCTAGAGGAATATCTAAGGCCATGGCATCAAGTTCTGCTAAGGCAGGCAGCATACTAGATACGGCAACACCCTCGACAACCGGGTACTCAAATGTTTGTGCCGCAAAATACTGTTGCCCAGGAACCGAAAGCAAGAATGATAGAAATTTCTCGGCATTTTCTCTATTGTCCG